>NZ_JBSFDB010000007.1:0-359168 GCF_053593695.1 Streptomyces sp. NPDC002144 | reverse complement strand
CAAAAACCGGGCGGTCGAAACCCAGGGCAAGAAGAAGTAGGTTTCATGATCATGCCTCCCACCTGCGCGTACGGCGCGGGAGGGAGGCATTTTCACGGTCGGGCCCACGGTGGAACCTCAGTGCCGCCCGCGTCTCTGGATTCCCGGCCTCATACCGTCAGCGGTACGGGGACCACCTCGTCCGCCTTGTGGCCGGCGCGTTCGTGGATGCGTTGGACCGCTTCCGCGGAGGGGGCCTCGGAGAGGCAGTAGACCGTGCCGGACTCCGGGTCCGCCCAGGCCTGTTCGAAGTGGACGTCCTCGTCCTTCTCTATGGCGAGATCCGCCTGGTGCGCCTCACGCAGTTGGTCCGCCGTGATGCCCTTCATCCCGTGGTGCACGTCCATGTACTTGGCCATGGCTCCGCACCTCCTTCCCGCCTGTTCCTTCATCCATGCTGCGCCCGTACGGCGGGAGGGGCGACCGGGCCGGAGTGTCGTCCGGGGCGTGGAGCGGTCATGACGCGGGCCCCGGTGCGCTGGGGCACCGGGGCCTGCGTGGACGTACGCTCTCAGCCGCACTGGCAGGGGCTGCCCGACTGGCACCCGCAGCCGCAGCCCGAGCCGCAGCCGCACGCACCGACGAGCGGGAGGCTCTTGATGTCGGCGGGCTGCTCCGTCTCGCGCTCCTGCGTCGGGTCGGGCGTGGTAGGGGCTTCGGCCATGGGTCCTCCTGGAGGCTCGGGCCTGGGCAGGACTGCTGCCTCACCCATTGCATGCCCACCGCGGCGGTCGCATCAACGGCGCACGGAGGCGCCGCCACGCCCCTCGAAGCCCCCGCACTCCGCCGAACACCGCCGCTTACGCCCCCTTGGTGAGACGGTGCGACGGCTGATGGGTGGGCTGCCGCACACCCCCGGCAGCGGCAGCATCCGCGGTGATCGCGCAAGCCCGATGCCCACCGATGAGAACGGTTGCATGAGGCCCACGCACGACGACCGCAAGCCGGCGGCCAGGTCCTGGTCCCGGGGATCGGTTCCCGAGACCTGCCGCCGGCCGGGTTCGACTACGCCCCCTCGACCCCCGCCACCGGCTGGATCTCCGGCTGGATGTCGGTCTGGAGTTCGTCGGCGTGTTCGCCTGTGACCAGGAACACCACGCGCTTGGCGACCGCCACCGCGTGGTCGGCGAAGCGCTCGTAGTAGCGGCCGAGGAGGGTGACGTCCACCGCCGTCTCGATGCCGTGCTTCCAGCGGTCGTCCAGCAGGTGCTGGAAGAGCGTGCGGTGCAGGAGGTCCATCTCGTCGTCGTCCTGCTCCAGCTGCATCGCCAGGTCGACGTCCTTGGTGATGATCACCTCGGCCGCCTTCGCCATCAGCCGCTGCGCGAGCTGGCCCATCTCCAGGATGGTCGCGTGCAGGTCGTGCGGGATCGCCCGCTCCGGGAAACGCAGCCGGGCGAGCTTCGCCACGTGCTGGGCCAGATCGCCCGAGCGCTCGAGGTCCGCGGACATCCTCAGCGAGGTCACGACGATCCGCAGGTCAGTCGCCACCGGCTGCTGACGGGCGAGCAGGGCTATGGCCCGTGCCTCCAGGTCGTGCTGCAGTTCGTCGATCTTCTGGTCGCCCTCGATCACGCTCTCGGCCAGCTTCAGGTCACCGTCGAGGATCGCGGTCGTGGCGCGCCCGATCGCCGACCCGACCAGCCGGGCCATGTCCACCAGACCGTCACCGATCGAGTCAAGTTCCTCGTGGTACGCGTCCCGCATCAGGGGTCCCTCTCTTACGTCTGCCTCGGGGATTCCGGGGATGAGAACCGGCCGCGAAACCGGTCCTGTGAACCCCACGCTCCCACGATCCGGCCTGAACGCGTCGGTTTCCGTCCCCTCAAATGAACCATCCCTGGCTCCAAGGTGAACTCTGGGCGACGAGTGTTCGAGCTCGCACCTCGACGGCTGTGGGGATGTCGTACCCCCTGCTTAACCTGTTTGCATGGACGTGAACGCGGCGGTCGCCGCAGCGGCAGCGATCGCCGGGGTGCTCACCGGTGTCATCGCCATGCTGGCGTTCCGCTGGAGCGAGCGGGAGCAGAAGCGCCCCACCCGCACCTCCCTGCACACCGACCCGGTGCTTCCGCCGGGTGTGGACACGGTCCTGTCGGTGCTCCGGTCCTCGGCCGTCGTGCTGGACGAGGCGGACACCGTGGTCAAGGCCAGCTCCGCGGCGTACGCCCTGGGACTGGTGCGCGGCGGCCGGCTCTCCGTCGAGCCGATGCTGCGGATGGCCAGGGACACCCGCAGGGACGGGGAGATACGGCAGGTGGAGCTGGATCTGCCCCGGCGCGGCACCGGACGTGGCGAGGCGCTGGCGGTCTCCGCGCGCGTGGCGCCCCTCGGGTCGCGGCTGGTGCTGCTCCTGGTCGAGGACCTGACCGAGGCCCGGCGGATCGAGGCGGTGCGGCGGGACTTCGTCGCGAACGTCAGCCATGAGCTGAAGACACCGGTCGGCGCGCTCTCCCTGCTGTCCGAGGCCGTCATGGACGCCTCCGACGACCCGGAGGCCGTCGAGCGCTTCGCCGGACGCATGCAGATAGAGGCCACCCGGCTGACCAACCTGGTGCAGGAGCTCATCGACCTGTCGAGAGTGCAGAACGACGACCCGCTCGAGGACGCCGAGCCGGTGCGGGTGGACGAACTGGTCGCCGAGGCCATCGACCGCTGCCGCCACCAGGCCGGCACCAAGCAGATCACCATGGCCGCGGGCGGCACCGCCGACCTGCATGTGTGGGGCAACCGCGGCCAGCTCGCGGCCGCGCTCGGCAACCTCGTCGAGAACGCCGTCAACTACTCGCCGGCCCGCACCCGCGTGGGCATAGCCGCCCGCCGGGTGACCGCGCCCGGCGGTGACCTGATCGAGGTCGCCGTGACCGACCAGGGAATCGGTATCTCCGAGAAGGACAAGGAGCGCGTCTTCGAGCGCTTCTACCGCGTGGACCCCGCTCGCTCCCGTGCCACCGGTGGTACGGGCCTGGGGCTCGCGATCGTCAAGCACGTGGCCGCCTCGCACGGCGGGGAGGTCACGGTGTGGAGTGCCGAAGGCCAGGGCTCCACGTTCACTCTGAGGCTGCCGGAGGCGGGTGCGGCCCGTGACCGCGCCCAGCAGCACCCCGATCTCGACGACCTCGACGACGAGGCCGGCGAATCCACCCCCCAGTCATCCCCGTACGAACCGCTTCCCGCCCCGGAGGTCCTTCCGTGACCCGAGTGCTTGTCGTCGAGGACGAGGAGTCCTTCTCCGACGCCCTGTCGTACATGCTCCGCAAGGAGGGCTTCGAGGTCGCCATCGCGGCCACGGGCCCCGACGGCCTCGACGAGTTCGAGCGCAACGGCGCCGACCTCGTCCTCCTCGACCTGATGCTGCCGGGTCTGCCCGGTACGGAGGTGTGCCGCCAGCTGCGTGGCCGCTCCAACGTCCCGGTGATCATGGTGACCGCCAAGGACAGTGAGATCGACAAGGTCGTCGGCCTGGAGATAGGAGCCGATGACTATGTCACCAAGCCCTTCTCGTCGCGTGAGCTCGTCGCCCGTATCCGGGCCGTCCTGCGCCGCCGCGGCGAGCCCGAGGAGGTCACCCCGGCCGCCCTGGAGGCCGGTCCGGTCCGGATGGACGTGGACCGCCATGTGGTCACGGTCTCCGGCTCCAAGGTCGACCTGCCCCTCAAGGAGTTCGACCTGCTCGAGATGCTGCTGCGCAACGCCGGCCGCGTCCTGACCCGTATGCAGCTGATCGACCGCGTGTGGGGCGCCGACTACGTGGGCGACACCAAGACCCTCGACGTCCACGTCAAGCGCCTGCGCGCCAAGATCGAGCCCGACCCGGGCGCGCCGCGGTATCTGGTGACGGTGCGGGGCTTGGGCTACAAGTTCGAGCCCTAGAAGGCGCCTGGCGGTGAGTCGACGGACGGAGTCCGGCGCAGCAGCCCGAAGCCCGCGTAGCGGTGCGAGGGGTGCGTGGGGGATTGGGTCCCTCGACGTCCACGTCAAGCGCCTGCGCGCCAAGATCGAGCCCGACCCGGGCGCGCCGCGGTATCTGGTGACGGTGCGGGGCTTGGGCTACAAGTTCGAGCCCTAAACCTTCGAGCCGTAAACCGCCGTACGCACGCCGAAGGGCGGGACCTTCCGGTGATTCCCGGTGAGGTCCCGCCCTTCGTTCGTACGGCTACCCGACGGCTGCTCGTACGACCGCTCAGTGCCCGGTGGCCGTCGCGCTCGCGGAGGCCGCGCTGGTGGGGTTGGTCGTGGGCGGCTTCGTCGACGTCGAGGCGGACGGGTTCGGGGACGCCGTCGTGCTCTTGGTCGGCTTCGGGCTGGCGGACGGCGTGGCCGTCGGAACCGCGCTGGGGCCCCACTTGGTGAAGTAGCTCGCCGCCGGGACCACGAAGGCGCGCAGGCTCACGTCACCGGCCTGGCTGAAGGTGAAGGTGACCTTGCGGACGCTGCCGTCCTGGACGGCCTCGCGCCCGTTGGGGAGGGAGGCGCTGGCGTTGCCCTTGCCGCCGATCACCAGCGAGCCGTGCGCCGGGACGACGAGCTTGCCGCTGCCCTTGGCCGGCCTGACCTCGGCGGTCTGGTTGACGTTCGGGAGGGTGATGGAGTCCACGGTCTGCGCGGTGTCCCCGTTGTTGAAGAGGGTCGCCGAGATCACGGCGGGACCGGTCGCCTGGATGTCGGGCTGGGTGATGACCAGCGCGTTCTGGATCTTGATGTCGCCGACCGTGACGGCCGCGTTGTCCGGCTTGACCTGCAAGGTCTGGGCGTCGCTGCCCGCGGCGCACGCGGAGAGCGAGGCGATCGAGACTGCGATGGCGGCGGCGAGAGCGCCGCGTCGAAGGCTGCTGCTCACGGCGGCGGCAACTCCTTGACTCGAGCGTGGCGACCATAAAGCCGCCCTAAGTGACTGTCAGCGGCCTTAGGTTACCGAGCCGTTCCCACGCCACCGCACCCGACCCTCCCCCAAGCCCTCCGCTTCCCTCGGCAGGCGGTAGTCGGGGAGCTCGTCCGGCATTCACATAACCCGGTCCGGCAAACCCCGGGCACGGGCGCGCAAATTTTGCGTGAAGGAATGCGGAGCCGTTCCCGGAAATGGATCACCGGGCGCCCCGCCGACCCCCTGTGATCAATTCCGGAATCGATACGGAAGCGACCCACGCCACCGAACGGAGTAGCGGAAGTCGCACATCCGGAACCGGACATATGCGGACGTTCGCCCGCTTGGAGGGGGCTCCGGACGTGTGTAACGTACGCGTTTCACCTCGGCCGGAGAGCCGCTCCGACCTGCGAATACCTTCTTCCACTGGGTGGGCGAAGCACGTTCCTGTTGCTGTTGTCAAGCCCCGAGATATGCCCTGACCTGCGAAAACGCCATTCAGAACCGCCGGTTTCCGTGTTACCCTGGATAGCCACGGAAGGGGTACCTGTCACATGACGTTCAAGGTTGGCGACACCGTGGTCTATCCCCATCACGGGGCCGCGCTGATCGAGGCCATCGAAACTCGCCAGATCAAAGGCGTGGACAAGACCTACTTGGTGCTGAAGGTCGCCCAGGGTGACCTGACGGTACGTGTGCCAGCGGACAATGCGGAGTTCGTCGGCGTACGTGATGTGGTCGGTCAGGACGGGCTGGACCGGGTCTTCGAGGTGCTGCGCGCGCCGTACGCCGAGGAGCCCACGAACTGGTCGCGTCGATACAAGGCAAACCTGGAGAAGCTCGCCTCCGGCGATGTCATCAAGGTCGCGGAAGTCGTGCGTGACCTGTGGCGTCGTGAGCGCGAGCGCGGACTCTCCGCCGGTGAGAAGCGCATGCTCGCCAAGGCCCGCCAGATCCTGGTGAGCGAGCTCGCCCTCGCGGAGAACACGAACGAGGACAAGGCCGAGGCGCTGCTCGACGAGGTCCTCGCGTCCTGAACGACTGACGCAGGCGCGCCGGCCCGCTTCAGCACTCAGTACATCGAAATGCCGCGGTGCCCGATGACATCTCCATTGTCGCCGGGCGCTGCGGCATGTTCGTAGGCGGCAAGCTCCCCGGAGCGACTTCGGACGCCGTACGTACGTAAACCTCGGGGGATTCCCCCGATACTTGGCGTGCCGGGCCCGGGCAGCAGGCTCGACCAGTGTCACGGAAGGGTCCGGTCAAGGCGTCGCGCCCGGCACTTCCCAGGCCATACCCACCTAGGTCGAGCACACAAACCTTGACAGGAACCGATGTCTGACGAATCGCGCCCTTCGCCCACGGAGGCCCGCACCGCGGCCGTGATTCCGGCCGCCGGCCGGGGCGTACGCCTCGGTCCGGGCGCCCCCAAGGCGCTCCGTGCGCTGGGCGGCACACCCATGCTCATCCACGCGGTGCGGGCGATGGCCGCCTCCCGCGCGGTCTCCCTGGTCGTCGTCGTGGCCCCGCCCGAGGGCGCCTCCGAGGTCAAGTCCCTCCTCGACGCCCACGCGCTGCCCGAGCGGACGGACTTCCTGGTGGTCCCCGGCGGTGACTCCCGCCAGGAGTCCGTGCGGCTCGGTCTCGACGCGCTCCCGCCGGAGTACGACATCGTGCTGGTCCACGACGCCGCCCGGCCGCTGGTGCCGGTCGACACGGTGGACGCGGTGATCGAGGCGGTACGGGACGGCGCCCCCGCCGTCGTGCCGGCGCTGCCGCTCGCCGACACCGTCAAGGAGGTCGAGCCCGCGCCGGTCGCCGGGGACCCGGAGCCCGTCGTGGCCACCCCGGTCCGCGCGCGGCTGCGGGCCGTGCAGACACCGCAGGGCTTCGACCGGGCCACGCTGGTCCGGGCCCACGAGGAGGTCACCGAGGACGTCACCGACGACGCGAGCATGGTCGAGCGGCTCGGGAACACGGTGCTCCTCGTCCCCGGGCACGAGGAGGCCTTCAAGGTCACCCGGCCCCTGGACCTGGTCCTCGCGGAGGCGGTCCTGGCCCGCAGGAGGCTGAACGATGGCTTCTGAGACCTTTCCGGTGCTGCCCCAGGTAGGCATCGGCACCGACATCCACGCCTTCGAGGAGGGCCGCGAGCTGTGGTGCGCCGGCCTGAAGTGGGAGGGCGAGGGGACGGGCCTGGCCGGCCACTCCGACGCGGACGTCGTCGCGCACGCCGCGTGCAACGCGCTGTTCTCCGCCGCCGGGCTCGGTGACCTGGGGCAGCACTTCGGCACCGGCCGCCCCGAGTGGTCGGGCGCGTCCGGGGTGACCCTGCTGACGGAGGCCGCCCGCATCGTGCGCGAGGCCGGCTTCCGCATCGGCAACATCGCCGTACAGGTCGTGGGCCCCCGCCCGAAGATCGGCAAGCGGCGCGACGAGGCGCAGAAGATCCTGTCGGAGGCGGCCGGAGCCCCGGTGTCGGTGTCGGGGGCGACCACGGACGGCCTCGGATTCCCCGGTCGGGGCGAAGGGCTCATGGCGGTGGCGACGGCACTGGTGGTGCGGGAGGGGTGAACAGGGTGCGGGAGGGGTAAACAAAGGGACTGCTCCACGCACCCCCTTCGGCCCACTACCCTAGGTCTCGTGACGATTCGCCTGTACGACACCAGCGCCCGGCAGATCCGTGACTTCGCCCCGATCAAGCCGGGCTGTGTCTCGATCTACCTCTGTGGTGCCACCGTGCAGGCCGCACCGCACATCGGGCACATCCGCTCGGGCCTCAACTTCGACATCATGCGCCGCTGGTTCGAGTACCGCGGCTACGACGTGACGTTCATCAGGAACGTCACGGACATCGACGACAAGATCATCGCCAAGAGCCACGAGCAGAACCGCCCGTGGTGGTCGATCGGCTACGAGAACGAGCGGGCGTTCAACGACGGCTACACCGCGCTCGGCTGCCTGCCGCCCACGTACGAACCGCGGGCGACCGGACACGTGACCGAGATGGTCGAGATGATGCAGCGGCTCATCGAGCGCGGTCACGCCTACGAGGCGGACGGCAACGTCTACTTCGACGTGCGGTCCTTCCCGCAGTATCTGGAGCTGTCCCGGCAGGAGCTGGACAACCTGCTCCAGCCCTCGGGCGAGGGCGAGACCGGCAAGCGGGACCCGCGCGACTTCGCCATGTGGAAGACGGCGAAGCCGGGTGAGCCGACCTGGCCGACGCCCTGGGGGCCGGGCCGTCCCGGCTGGCACCTGGAGTGCTCGGCGATGGCGCACAAGTATCTCGGGAGCGCCTTCGACATCCACGGCGGCGGCATCGACCTGATCTTCCCCCACCACGAGAACGAGATCGCCCAGGCCAAGGCCTACGGCGACGAGTTCGCGCGGTACTGGCTGCACAACGCCTGGGTGACCATCGCCGGCGAGAAGATGGCCAAGTCGCTCGGCAACTCCGTGCTGGTCTCCGAGATGACCAAGCGCTGGCGGCCCATCGTGCTGCGCTACTACCTCGGCACCCCGCACTACCGCTCGATGATCGAGTACAGCGAGGACGCGGTGCGCGAGGCCGAGTCGGCGTTCGCGCGGATCGAGGGCTTCATCCAGCGGGTCGTCGAGAAGACCGGTCCCGTCGAGCCGTCCGCCGAGGTCCCGCCCGCCTTCGCCGAGGCGATGGACGACGACCTGGGCGTCCCTCAGGCGCTCGCCGTGGTGCACACCACCGTCCGGCAGGGCAACTCCGCCCTCGCCGCCGACGACAAGGAAGCCGCCGTGGCCCGCCTCGCCGAGGTCCGCGCCATGCTCGGCGTCCTCGGCCTGGACCCGCTCGACCCGCACTGGGCCGGCGAGACCGACCGCGGCGAGGACCTGCACGGTGTCGTCGACACCCTGGTCCGTATGGTCCTCGACCAGCGCGAGGCCGCCCGGTCCCGCAAGGACTGGGCCACCGCGGACGCCATCCGCGACCAGCTCGGCCAGTCGGGACTGTCGATCGAGGACAGCCCGCAGGGCCCGCGCTGGAGCCTCGGCCCGCGCTGAGTCCGGGGCGCCGAGCAAAAGATCGATTGTGCCGTCCGGCCCTCCGGGCGGCACACTTCATAGACGTACGTACGACTTTCACGACAGACAGGTAGGTCATGGCCGCGAACAACCGCCGCATGTCCGGCAAGAAGGGCGCGCAGGTCGGCAGTGGCGGCCAGCGTCGCAGGGGCCTCGAGGGCAAGGGTCCGACCCCGCCCGCCGAGATGCGCAAGGGCCACAAGAAGAACCGCATCGCCACGGCCAAGGCGAAGCAGACCGCGCGCCGTCCCGCGCCCCGCGGGCGTGGCGGCAAGTCGTCCTCCGAACTGGTCGTCGGCCGCAACCCGGTGGTCGAGGCGCTGCGCGAGGGCGTACCGGCCTCCACCCTCTACGTCCAGCAGTTCATCGACAACGACGAGCGCGTGCGCGAGGCCCTGCAGCTCGCCGCCGAGCGCGGTGGCATCAACCTCATGGAGGCCCCGCGCCCCGAGCTCGACCGCATGACCAACGGGCTCAACCACCAGGGGCTCGTGCTCCAGGTCCCGCCCTACGAGTACGCCCACCCCGAGGACCTGGCGGAGGCCGCCTACGACGAGGGCGAGGACCCGCTGATCGTCGCGCTCGACGGGGTCACCGACCCGCGCAACCTCGGCGCCGTCGTCCGGTCCGTCTCCGCGTTCGGCGGCCACGGTGTCGTCGTACCCGAGCGGCGCGCGGCCGGGATGACCGCCGGCGCGTGGAAGACGTCGGCCGGTACGGCCGCCCGTACGCCGGTCGCCCGCGCCACGAACCTGACCCGCGCCCTGGAGGCGTACAAGAAGGCGGGCATCGTGATCGTCGGCCTCGCCGCCGACGGCGAGCACGAGATCGGCGAACTGGAGGCCCTCCAGGGCCCGGTCGTGATCGTGGTCGGCAGCGAGGGCAAGGGCCTGTCCCGACTGGTCGGCGAAACCTGCGACTTCCGGGTGCGGATCCCGATGCCGGGTGGGGCGGAGTCGCTCAACGCCGGTGTTGCGGCGGGGATCGTGCTGTACGAGGCGGCGCGTCGGCGGATTTGACCGCGATCGGCGTGGGCGGGCGGGGCTCGCCGGTCGGAGGCCGGCGAAGCCGTGCGCGGCGCGCAGCCGCGAGGGCGGCAGACGGGCGGGGTCCTGCGACTTCCGGGTGCGGAACCTGATGCCGGATGGGGCGGAGTCGCTCAACGCCGGTGTGGCCGCGGGGGATCGTGCTGTACGGGGCGGCGCGCCGGCGGGGCTGAACACGCGTGCCCGTCCTCACCCGTGCGGGTCAATCTGGGCGTGTGGGACAAGCTTGACGGGGTCCGGACACATCCGGCGGGTCAAAGCAGTGTCCTAAGCACACGTCACTCGGTTAGATGAGTGTGGACACCAGAACACCCCGCACACCCACGGGGGACCGCTCGTCGGGATTCGATTCCGGATTCGACGACGCTCCCGCGCTGAGCATGGTGAAGGTGCCGAGCGATCCGGCGCAGATCATCGTCAATCACGCCAGCTTCCGCGTGCAGCTCGGCGCGTCGACGCGCGCCCAATCTCCGCGGATCGCACGGCACTTGAGCGTCGGCGAGGACACGACCCGGATGCCCGCGGGCGGCACGCCGGCGGCCCGCCGCCGGCCGGTCGTGTGGAGCGGCAGGTCCGCTCCCGACGACACCGGCGCCCACCGCCTGCTCCAGGCCGTGCGGGCCGGCGTCCGGCGCGACGAGGACCCCTCCGCCGACGCCGGCGCCACCCAGGTCATCCCGCGCCTCGAGACCGGCCCCACGTACGACGAGATCTACGACGGGCTGGACCAGACCGTCGAGACCCCGATGGTCGGCGCCCAGCGCAGCTACGAGGACACGGGCGGCACCCGCCTGCTGCCCCACATGCGCACGGTGGGCAGCGCCTACGACGAGGAACCCCCGTACGGGGACGGGGACTTCGAGCCGGAGGAGACCGAGGAGCAGCGTTCCCAGCGGCACGGCGACGACCCGGCCCGGCACGCGTACTACCCGGGCCGCCGTATGAACCTGGGCGTGGTCCTCCTCCCGCTGCGCATCTTCCTCGGCTTCATCTCGATCTACGCCGGCATGGGCAAGCTGTGCGACCCCGTCTACTTCGACGGCGGCAAGCGCGGCTCCATGGTGAAGTGGCTCAACACCCTGCACCCCTGGGAAGTCGCCGAGCCCCTGCGCCAGTTCGCCCTGCACCACCCCGTCGGCTCGGGTCTGGTCATCGCCTTCGCGCAGGTGATCGTCGGCGTGCTGACGGTCCTCGGCTGCTGGCAGCGGGTGGCCGCCGTCCTCGGCGCCCTGCTCTCGGCCGCGCTCATCGTCACCGTCAGCTGGAAGACCGTCCCCGCCTACGACGCCCCCGACATCATCTATCTCGCCGCCTGGTCCCCGCTGATCATCGCCGGCGCCCCCGTCTACTCCGTCGACGGCCGTCTCGCCGGCAGCGCCTGGCGCCGTCTCGGACCCCGCTCCGACATCTGGGAGCTGCGCCGTTACGTCCTGCGCCGTGGCGCGCTCGTCACGGCCATCACGGTCGGACTGACGCTCCTCATCGGCTCTCTGCTCGGCGGCGCGGTACGTGACGCCGGCCGGGTGGTCGTGCCGGGCCCCGGTGAGGCGCCGCGCAACCAGCTGCCGGGCTCCCCGCTCCCGCAGGAGCCGGGCAAGCGGCACCGGCAGTCGCCGTCCGCCTCCCACTCGCCCACCCACGGCGCGACCAGCCGGTCCACGCCGTCGGGCGCGGCGACGACTCCGAGCAGTACAGCGACGGGCGGTGCCCCCAGCCAGACCCAGGGCACGGCGGGCCAGACCACGCCCCACCACTCCGCCCCCTCCGGCGGCGGCGCCCCCAGCACCAGCTCCGGCCCCACGTCGGGCGGTTCGACGGGCGGCGGCACCGGCTCCAGCAGCGGCACCGGCACCGGCTCCGGAGGCTCCTCCGGCCAACCGGGCCTGGTCGGCGGCCTGTTGGGGTAACCAGGCCGGTGGGCGACATTTTGGGCGGGCCCACCGGCTGAACCTCTTGGCCCACTACGAAGGGGTCCCGCACAGCTGACTGTGCGGGACCCCTCGGTCGTACGGCGGCGGGATCCTTGGCGTCGTACGGGGGGGGGACGCCTTCTCAGCGTCCCAGGGTGGCCAGTTCCTTCGCCGCCTCTGTCAGGTCCTTCGCCGTGTCGATGGCCCGCCAGTAGGAGCCCTGGGGGATCGGGAAGCCCGCCAGGCGCAGTTCCCGGGCCAGGTGGGGGAAGGTCGTCCGCTCGTGGTCCCCGCGCTCCGGCAGCAGTTCGGCGAACTCCGGCGAGAAGACGTACACGCCCGCGTTGATCTCGAACGTGGAGGGCGGGGCCTCGATGAAGTCCGTGATGTGTCCGAAGCCGTCCGTCTGCACCGCGCCCCAGGGGATGCGCGGACGCGCCAGGGCCAGTGTGGCCACCGCGTCCCGCTCGGTGTGGAAGTCGGCCATGTCCCGCAGGGAGAAGCGGGTCCAGATGTCGCCGTTGGTGGCGTACCAGGGCTTGTCGGGGTGGGGGAGATGCGCGGCGGCGTACTTCAGGCCGCCACCGCGGCCGAGCGGCTCGCTCTCCACGACCGTCGTCACCCGCACCGGGAGATCCGCCGACTTCAGCCAGTTCTCCAGCACCTCGGCGAGGTGCCCGCAGCTGACGACGACGTCCGTGACGCCCTCCTCGGCCAGCCAGACGAGCTGATGGCCGATGATCGGCGTCCCCGTGCCGGGGATCTCGACCATCGGCTTGGGCCGGTCGTCGGTGTACGGACGCAGCCGCGAGCCCTGGCCTCCGGCCAGGACGACGGCTTGAACGGGGCGGGAAGCGGCGTTCGGATGGGTCATGCCCGCACTTTACGGGGCCTCCGGGGCACGTCCGACGCCGGGAACCGTTCCTTAATCACCCGTTACCCTCCCCCGAACCCGCCCGAGACGCGCCGGGCCAACGCGTGCCCGACGGGCACGGACCCGGCGCGCAGGAATGCCGCGGGCGTGAACCCGGGCGAGCGCGGGACCGGCTGGTGCGGGGTCGGGTGGTCCGGAACGTCCCGACAGTTCCTCGACCACAACCGGCCAGCGCGGGATCGGCGGACCGGACCGGCTGGCGCAGGCGCACCCGATCAGCCCCCCGGACCAGCTCCCCCGACACGCGAATGCCGGCGCGCGACCGGGCGGGCGCGGGACCGGCTGGTGCGGGTCGGCGGACGGGAACGGCCCGACCGGTCCCGCGACCAGAACCGGTTGACGCGGGGGCGGCGGACGGGGACCGCTTGGCGCGGGACCCGCGGTCCGGGACCGCCCGGACCGGAACCGGGCGGGCGCGAATGCTGCGGCGCGAACCCAGCGGGCGCGGGACCCGGTGGCGCGGGGTCGGCTGGCGCGGGGTCGGCGGTCCGGAACGGCCCGACTGGGCCCGCGACCACAACCGGCCAGCGCGGGATCGGCGGACCGGACCGGCTGGCGCAGGCGCACCCGATCAGCCCCCCGGACCAGCTCCCCCGACCAGAACCGGCGGGCGCGGGACCTGTGGGCGCGAACTCGGCGGACGCGAATGCTGGCGCGCGATCCAGGCTGGCGCGGGACCGGCTGGTGCGGGGTCAGCGGACCGGAACGGCCCGACCGGTCCCGCGACCAGGGCCGGTTGGCGCTGGGTCCGTGGTCCGGGGTCGGCCGGACAGGCCCCCCGGCCGGAGCCGGTGGGCAGGGTGTCGTGGGCGTGGACCCGGCGGGCGTCGGAGCACCCGGTCAGCCCCCTGACAAGCCCCCCGACCAGCCCCGACCAGAGCCGGTGGGTGTGGGGCCGGGTGGGTGGGGGTTGGGGGGCTCAGCTCTGTGCTGCTGCGACGCCTGTTGCGAAGGACGTGTCGCAGACCGGGCGGGCATAGGACTGCGCCCTCACCGGGCCGTACATCCGGGCCGCGGCGCGGCCCAGGGCGCGGGCGATGGAGTAGCAGTGCCCGGCGAGCGAGGGACGCCCGTTCACGGCCTCCTGGAGGTGCGTGAGGACCACGCCCGGGTTCCTGTCCTGCAGCTCGGCCAGGAGCTGGTCTCGCAGCACGTCCTGCGGGGCCCGGTGAACCGGTGCGGCGCCCTTGGCGTCGTCGATCGCGTCGGAGGCGGTGAGCACCGAGCCGGACGGGCTTCCCGACCAGTTGACCCGGGTGACCGCGAGGGTCCCGGACAGCACCAGAAGGACGGGCAGGACGAGGGCGAGGGTGCGGCCGACCCGGCGGGCGGGGCCCTGGCCGCGTCGCGTCTGAGGGTTAGTGGAGTGCTTCACGCGAGTGAGGGTAGCGTTCGGTACTGATTTGGCGACATTTAGTCACCGGTTCGGGGGATGAATTGGTGGCTCGTTCCGGGTACGGCGTTGACGTACACCGCTCGAAATGACCGGTCTGCCGGGGTATTTGTCGACAACGGGAAAGGCCCCGCAGCAGGTTGCGGGGCCTTTCGCGTCAACCTGGGTGAATTCACCCGGGCTGGTGGTTTTGCCTGGCGTCAGCCGTGTCGACCGAGTCAGCCGAGTCAGTCAGCCGTGTCGGCCCTCTCAGTCGGAGAGGCGCTCGCCCGTGGAGGTCGAGAACACGTGGGTCTCGCCCGGCCGCGGCACGACGTGCAGCGTGGAGCCCTTCTCCGGCACCCGTCGGCCCTCGACGCGGACGACGAGGTCCTTGGTGGTGCCGCCGACCTCGGCGGAGCCGTAGACGTAGCCGTCGGCGCCGAGCTCCTCGACGACGTTCACGGAGACCGCGAGACCGGCCGGCTTGTCCTCGGTGTCCTTCGACAGGGCGTTGGCGGCGCCGCCGTTCTCCTCGACGATGTCGAAGTGCTCGGGGCGGACGCCGACGGTGACCGTCTTGTCGCCCTTGTCCGTCGCGGCCTTCAGCGCCTCACGGTTGACCGGGACGACGCTGTTGCCGAACTTCACACCGCCGTCGGTGATCGGGACCTCGACCAGGTTCATGGCCGGGGAGCCGATGAAGCCGGCGACGAAGAGGTTGGCCGGGCGGTCGTACATGTTGCGCGGGGAGTCGACCTGCTGGAGCAGACCGTCCTTGAGGACGGCCACACGGTCGCCCATCGTCATGGCCTCGACCTGGTCGTGGGTGACGTAGACGGTGGTGATGCCGAGACGGCGCTGCAACGAGGCGATCTGCGTACGGGTCGACACACGGAGCTTGGCGTCGAGGTTGGACAGCGGCTCGTCCATGAGGAAGACCTGCGGCTCACGCACGATGGCGCGGCCCATCGCGACACGCTGGCGCTGACCACCGGAGAGGGCCTTCGGCTTGCGGTCCAGGTACTCGGTGAGGTCGAGGATCTTCGCGGCCTCCTCGACCTTCTTGCGGATCTCCGCCTTGTTGACGCCGGCGATCTTCAGGGCGAAGCCCATGTTGTCGGCGACGCTCATGTGCGGGTACAGCGCGTAGTTCTGGAACACCATGGCGATGTCCCGGTCCTTCGGCGGCAGGTGCGTGACGTCGCGGTCACCGATGCGGATGGCGCCGGCGTTCACGTCCTCGAGCCCGGCGAGCATGCGGAGCGAGGTGGACTTGCCGCAGCCGGACGGGCCGACCAGAACGAGGAACTCGCCGTCCTCGATCTCGATGTTCAGGCCGTCAACGGCGGGCTTCTCGGAACCCGGGTAGATCCGGGTCGCCTTGTCGAACGAGACAGTGGCCATGGTGAAAGGGCCCCCTTCTACCGGCAGGAACGTGCCGGACGATCCGTTGTAGGAAGGTGGTGGTGTAGTCCACGAGGGTGAACTGGCACAGGACGGTACCTGCCGTTCGCCCGTATGTCAGTACCTGGCGGCATGTGAACTTCGCGGAAATTTTCGACAGGGGGCGCCTGTGGCCTGGGTACACTGCACGGGCACGCCCGTGATCGCACGGACGCAGGCCTCCTTAGCTCAGCTGGCCAGAGCAACGCACTTGTAATGCGTAGGTCGTCGGTTCGAATCCGACAGGGGGCTCTCTCCGAGCCCAGCCCAGACAGTGTCTGAGCTGGGCTTTTTTGTTCAGCGGATGCGCCGGCGGCGCCGCGCGCGTGCGGCTCGACTGTCCGTGGTCTCATTTCTGGTCTCAATTGACGGTTCGGGCTGCCCCTCCGGGGTCGGCATGAACGCGTCGCCCATGCGGCGCATGGCGTCCTTCGACAGGTGGGGCCTGCCCTTGACGTACCGCCGGGTCTGGCTGATCTGGGTGTGGCGCAGGATCTCCATGATCGTGGGCATGTCGACCCCGAGTTCATTCAGGATCGTGCCAGCGGTGTGACGGCTGCCGTCGTACAGGCGGCGGTCGTCGATCCCGGCTTCCGCCAGTAGCTCCTTGAACTCTGCCCAGTCCTGGCGGGGGTCCAGCGGACGGCCGTCCGGGCGGGTGAAGACGAGAGACTGCTCCTGCCAGAGTTCCCCGGCTGCGGCTCGCATTTCCTCCTGCTGTGCTTTGTGTGCCAGCAGGTACGGGATGAACGGCGGGGGGATCGGCACGGCGTTACGGCTCTTCTTGGTCTTGGGACGGGTAAACGTCAGCCCACCGCCCTTCCGGTCAGGGCATGCGCGGGCGTGCTTCGTGCAGTCCTTCGGGCACGGCTTCGGGCATCCCCGCTTGTAGCCCTTGTGAGCCGTGCAGTTGGGCGGGCACGGCTCGAAGTGGTGGAACTTGGCACCACAGGCGTGCGGGTCCTCGCAGCCGTGCCGCCATGTGAGGCGTTGGAGCTGCCATTGGGGGTGGAACAGCTCGTTGTCGAGGTCGACGTATGGCCACCTCAGGCCCAGCGTCTCGCCCTGCCGGAAGCCCATGCCCACACCGACGCACCAGCGCATGAAGGTAGGGCGCTTGGCGGCGGCCTCCAGGAACGCCTTGGCCTCCTCTGTCGTGAACGGATTCGCCTCGATCTCGTCGACAGTGGGCGGGTCCACGAGGGTGGCTACGTTTTCGGCGATGAGGCGCCGGCGGTGGGCGATCTTCAGGGCACGCGACACGATGCGGTGCACCTTCAGCACGTGGGATGGCGCGTGCCCCTCGTCGAGCATGGCGCGGTACATCCGTTCCAGGTGCTCCGGTTGCAGCTTGTCGAGCCGGTGCTTGCCGATGCCCGGGATGATGTCGTTCCTGGTCTTGGACCAGTAGTCGTCCAGGGAACGCGGCTTGAGCTTCAGGGACGCGATGTCGGTGAGATAGGTGGTCATCCAATTCTCGACGGTCGGTGTGCGGCCGGCCTTGGGGGCCCGTCCCCTGTCCCGGAGATCTTCCAACTCGCGCACCTTGCGCTTGATCTCGGTTTCCGTCCTGGCTCGGCGGTGGCGGCGGTCGGGGCTGCCGTCGTCTTTGACGCCCATCGTGACGCGGCCGTGCCACCAACCGTCTTTGCCCAGGTAGATGGTCGATTCCATATTCGACTTCTTGGGGCGGGGGCTCAAAGTCTTCCTCCATGCAAAAGACGCCCCCGGACGCGTTGTCCGGGGGCGCCTGGTCTGTGTCCTGGTCAGTTGGGCAGCGGGGCCAGGCCGGCCACGTAGGTTTCGAGGTCCGTGCGCCGTATCCGGCGGCAGCGGCCCAACTTGATGTAGGTCAGAACTCCATCCGCCATCAGCTCGTAGAGGGTCGAACGGCCGATGGCGAGTGCTTCGGCGGCCTCTTCCGGCGTGTAGAGAAGCCGGTCGACAGGCGCAGCGGTCGCTGTGCTCATCCGAGTTTTCTCCTCGGGTCGTGACTGTCCGGGCACGATCCTTCTGCCAGAGCCGCTACATCCGCTACATCCGCTACAGCGCAGGTCAAGGGCCTGTTTGGTGTAGCGGATGGGCGGGGTGTAGCGGATAGGCGGTGCTACGCCGTGCGGTCGGCGGTAGCGGCTTGCGGGGTGATGTAGCGGATGCCGGGAAGCTCTTCCGCTACGGATTCACCCTCGCTGACCTGCGGCGTAGCGGATGTAGCGGATGTAGCGGATTTCTCCGGGGGTGGGGGGCAGTAGCGCAGCCACGCATCCGCGAGATCTTCCGCGTAGTAGCCCCTGGGTACTCCCTGCGCCGTGCGAATGGGCCGGGGCCGGATCGGCTCGTTGTTCGCGGTGACGTACTCCCCGAGCATCTTCGACAGCATCCGGGCGTTCAGGGGCTTGCCGTTGCCGTCCATGTCGGTCCACGGGGCGTCGTCGATCCGGTGCAGAACTTCGAGGATCACAGCCGTGGGCATGCGCTCGGCTCCGCAGAACACTTTGTCTCGCAGGTCGGTGAGCAGTCGGATGCCGACGGAGGAACCGCTGCCCTCCCCGGCGGCGCGGACCAGTTCCAGGCAGGCGGCGCGGGCTCGTTCGGGCCAGTGCCCGCCCGCCGCATCGGCGACGGCGAGCAGGGGCTCCCATACGTCGGCGGGCCGGTCGGAAACGCCTTCGGGCATCTCCGGCCAGGCGTGGGCGACTTCGTCCCGTACGGTGTCGGCCCAGTCGGCGAGCCGGTCCCGCAGGGCGTGGCCCTGCTTCTCGTGGACGCGCCGGCGGTAGGGTTCGGCCTTCTCGTTCGGGGCCTTCTTGCGCATGCGGATGATGACCGAGCGGGTCAGGATCGTGTCCGGCAGGGAGCCGAGCCCGGCCATGGCGACGGCGCAGAACGAGGAGAACCACTCGGTGTTCTGGTTGGAGCCGTCGCCGACGCAGCGCAGGGACTTGGCGCCGCGCCGGTAGCCGGAGTTGAGGAAGCCGCGGACTTCCTCGTTGCCGCCTGCCTTGGGCCCGAAGACGGTGTCGATCTCGTCGAAGAGGAGAGTGGGGGTTCCTCCCTCGGCTTCTACGAGCCGGAACAGTGCGTTGGCGGAGGCGTTGACGGTGGTGGCCGCACGGGGGGTGAGGGTTTCCACGATCTCCAGCGCGCGGGACTTGCCCGACCCGGGTTCGGGGGAGAGGAACGCGAGGCGGGCGGTGCCGTCGAACGCGTCGATCAGGTGGGCGTGCGCGTCCCACAACGTGACGGCGACGTACGCGGCCTCTCGGGGAAAGACGTTGAAGCGTCGGTGGAACGCTTCGACCTCGTCGAGCAGGGCCGCGCCATCGATGGACGGCGCGGGCGGGTTGGTACTGGTCATGCGGCGTTCCTCCTTTCCTGGGTGGTGCGCAGCGGGCATGTGGTGCGGTGGGTTTCGTGGTCGGCGATCAGGGCGTGGACCTTGCGGTGGCCGACGGCGCTGCGATCCCGGCCGCAAAGGCACGTCGACGTGGCGGTCGGGGTGGCGCCGCGGAATGCGCGGATGGTCAGCCAGGCCACGGGGAAGCGGCCGTCACCGGCAACCGGGCCGTTAAGGTTCCGACTGGGGGAAAGAGCAGAAAGGACGCCTTCGGCGTCGCTCTTTCGGCCGCATTCCTCGCGACCCACAGGGCCGCGTGGGGCGGTGTGAAGCCCGTTCGGGGCCGGGTCGGGGTGGTGGGTCATACGGCCCGCCTACTGCCTTCTGCGAGGCCGTTGGTGACCGCGCGGCGGGCGTAGTCGGCGGGGACACCGACGGAGATGGCGGCTTCCACGATGTGCTCTGCCAGGACGTCGAGGGCGCAGGGGCCGGGGCAGGCGGTGTGCTGTGCGGCGAGGAAGCGGGCGACGCCGAATGCCTGGGAGCCAGCGCCGGATTCGGTGTGCTCGCGGATCTTGGCGAGGCCGCGTTCCAGTCCTGTGCGCACGTAGGCGTCGGTGTGGCGGCAGCCGGTGGCCACCGTCCGGTCCCACACGGCGCGCTCGCGGACGGAAGAGGCCACCCCGCCGCCCGGGGGCGGGGTGGCCTCTTTCCGTGCCGACAGGGCGCGCACGGCATCGGGCAGGGCGGTCATGCGTCCGGTGCCGGGGCCGAGCCAGCGGGCGTACTGGCTGCGGGATTTGATGTCGATGCCAGCGAGGACGGCGTTGCTGGAGGGCATGGTGCCCCGGTAGATCCAGTGCTGTCCGCGGGTGGTCGTCACGGTCCGGGTGGCGGGCAGGTTGCGCTGTGCCCAGGCGACGGCGTCGGGGGTGTCGAGGTCGACGACGGTCAGCCGGGCTCCGCCGGGGTGGTAGCCCACTGCCACGGCTTCGCGCCAGGCCGGTGCCCACGCGGGCGAGGTGATGACGGTGGGGTCGGTGGTGGCGGCGGCCCAGGCGTGGCAGGGGGCCGGGCAGGTGCAGGGGCCGGACGTTTTCATGTTCGGTCGGCCGCCGCAGGCGTTGCGGGTGCAGGCGGGGCAGTTGCCGACGGGCACCTTGCCGTGTCGCAGGGGCAGGACGGGCACGCCGGAGGCGGCGAGTGTGAGAGCCACTCGCAGTGGAGCGGTGGGTTGGGTCATGCTGGGGTTCTCCGGTTTGTGTTGGAAGTGGCTGGAGGACCGGGGCGGGCGCGATCTTTGGCGAGAGGGCGCCCGCCCCGGGCGTGTTCGGTCAGGCCGGTGTGCGTTCCTGCGAGTCGGCGATGGCCAGCAGGACGTCGGGGGGCGGGGTCCACAGGCCCAGGCGCCCCTTGCATGGCACGGGTTCGGGCAGGGTGGTGACGTCGGTGAGTGTCCAGTGGTGGACGCGTTCGTCGCCCCACGGGCCGCAGCACCGGCCGTCGTCGCTGTAGTGGCAGTCGGTGATGCGAGCGACGGCCAGGATCGCGCTGCGCACGTCGGGGCGCGGACCGTAGATGACCGCGTACGGATCGTGTGTAGCGCTGGCGTGGATGAGCACGGGGCCGCGGTAGGCCGTGGGCCAGGTGCGGTTTTCGACGCGTTTGGTCTGGTGGGCGATGGCGTCGGCCCACGGCTGGCGGATGCTGAGTGCCTTCATCTCAGGCCGCCTTGGGTTCGAGGTGCTGGCCGGTGACGGCTTCGGTGACCATGGCGATCAGGTCGCGGGCGGCGGGTGGGGTGACGGCGTTGCCGAGCATGAGGACCTTGGTGCGCTTGCTGGTGGCGACAAGCCGGTAGGTGTCGGGGAAGGCCATGGCCGCGGCGTACTCGTGCGGCTCGAGCATCCGGAAACGGCACTCCTCCACGCTGGCCACCGTGCCGCCGTACAGCGCCCCGTGCCGTTCGACGGTGGTCACCGTCGGCAGGGGCCGGGTGGCGGGGCGGGCGGTGCCGTTGCCGTAGTAGGGCACCACCAGGTCGGGGGCGGTGACGATGCCGTGGTGGTTGCCGCCCGCCGTGACGGTGGCCAGCGGCGCGGTGATGGCCCGGTGCGACGATCCCCCGCCGCGCAGCTCCACCACGTACGGGGGCAGGGCGAGCCCGGTCTCGTTGCGGGTGGTCACGGTGCGCAGGGGCGCCGTGACGGGGGCGGCCTTCTTGCCGTCGCGGCCCTCCACGGGCACCGCGAGCGGAGAGGCGAACGCACTGAACCCAGCGTGGATGCGGCGCATGGTGTCCGCCGCGAGCGCGTCGGGGCCGGTGCGCTCCCCGATGGCCGGGGCGGGCAGCCTCCAGTCGATGACCTCCGCGGCCGGGCGCACGGCCGGCTCGACGATGTGGTTGCGGCACTCCACGCGCGGGCAGCGCCACACGTACTGGGCCCGCTTGCCGTAGCGGCCCCACGGGCGGGTGGGGCTGCACATCTTCGTGCTCTTCCACCCCTGGATGGCCCGGATGCGGCCGTGGGTCGGGCAGTCGGCATGTGGCCGGGTCCACTTGTCGAAGTTGGGGGCGCGCTCGCCCTTGCGCCAGAGCACCACGTACATGCGGTCTCGGGACTGCGGAGCGGCGGGGCCGTAGGCGGCGGCGTGCATGGAGTTCATCCACACGATGCGGTGCTCGTAGCCCCAGGCGTGCAAGGTGCGCAGCCACGCATCGAACACCGCGCCCGGAGCCTCCTTGGGACCCCACCAGTAGGCGTCCACCACGTTCTCCACCACGATCGCGCGGTAGCGGTGCACTTCGGCGAAGCGGGGCACATCGTGCATGGTGGCCCGTGAGCGGATGGCGGCCTCGTCCACGCCGGAGGTGGCGAACAGACCGTCGGTGTGCTCGCCGTGGCCGCGGCGGCGGCCCTTGGCGATGGAGTGGTTGGTGCACTCCGGGGAGGCCCACAGGATGTCGGTGGAGGGGTAGCGGCGGGGTTCGACCTGGGAGAGGTCGGCGCAGTCGTGGTCGGTGTCGGGGTGGTTGGCCTGGTGGGTGTCGATGGCGTGCCGGGCGTGGTTGGCGGCCATCCGCACACTCACGCCCGGCACGGTGATGGCGCCGGTGGACGAGCCTCCGGCGCCGCAGAACAGATCGGTCAGGGTCAGCAACGTGTGCTCCGGTTTCTGCTGGAAGTGGCTGGAGGACCGGGGCGGGCGCGACGTCTTGGCGAGAGGACGCCCGCCCCGGGCGGATCTAGAACGGCGGTTCGGTGCCCTGCTCGGCCGGGCTGCCCGCGGTGTTCCACGGGTCGCTATCAGCGGGGCCGTTGGTGGTGCGCTTGGCGTTGATGGTGACGGTGGTGAAGCGGATGGAGGCGCCGATGTCGTCGACCTCGACGGCGAGCATGGAGCGCTTCTCGCCCTGCTCGTTGGTCCAGTCGTGCTGCCGCATCCGTCCCGAGGCGACGACGCGGGAGCCCTTCTTGAGGCTGTCGGCGACGTGTTCGGCGAGGGTGCGCCAGGCGGCGCAGCGGTAGAAGGCGGTGGTGCCGTCCTTCCACTGATTCGAGGTGCGGTCGAAGGTGCGCGGGGTGACGGCGATGGTGAACTTCGCGAGCGCGGCGCCGCCGTCGGTGAACTTCAGCTCGGGGTCGTCGGTGAGGTTGCCGACGAGGGTGACGGGGGTTTCTCCGAACGACATGGTCACTCGCTTTCGGTGTCGAGGTTGGCCAGGTGGTGCAGGATTTCGGCGCGTTCGCGCTCGCCGCGCCGGCGGGCGGCGTCGAGGGCGTCGAGGTCGACGACTGCCCGTAGGGCGGCGCGGACTTCGGCGGTCAGTTCGGTGGGGCTCATGGCCTCGGCTTGCACGGTGTGCCGCATGTGCTCGCCGCGCCGGTCGGTGGCCTTCTGCGGGGCGGACGGCAGCCGGTAACGGGCGATCTGCTCGGCGGTCACGGCAACCCGGGAAAACGTCGGCGCGGGGGCGCCCATGTCGTCGGCGAAGGCGGAGATGTCCGCAGCGGCGGAATCCAGGATGGACAGCCCGCTGGGGTCGTGGTCCCCGAGGTGCAGCACCGTGGTGGGCACCTCACGCCAGGAAATGCGCTGTGCGGCTTCGTACTTGACGGTGACCGAGTCAAAGCCGCCGGAGCTGTAGGTGGTCACGCCGAACTCGGCGGCGACACGGGCCACCATGGGCACCATGCCCGCGGCCTCCACCCACAGCTCCACGGCGACGGGCTGTCCGTCGTCGAGGGCGTGGGTGTAGTCCTGGGCGGTGCGGCGGACCGAGCGCCAGAACTGTGCCGGGCTGTCCCAGCCACCGGCCCCGACCGCGGTGCCGCCGTCGTCGCGGATGGCGTGCATGGGGATCAGGCGGGCGCGCCGGGCCCTGTTGAGGGTTTCCAGCAGCCGGGCGTAGGCCTGCTCGGTCTTGTCGTAGTGGTGGGCGCCCACCAGCCGGTAGAAGACCTGCCGGGCGGTCATGGGCAGATAGGCGCGGTTCTCCTCCAGCACGGCCCGCACCTGGTCGACCAGGGCGAGCACGTGCGGGCGCGGTGCCCAGTCGGCGAAGCCGCGTACCCGGGTGCGCTTGTAGGTGCGGCCGGAAACCGTGGCGCACGGTGCGCTCATTCGTCGTCCTCCTGCGGGGTCGGTCGGTGGTCGGCGGTGACGTACAGGCGGGTGCGCTTGTGGTCGCGGGTGGGGTACTGGCGGACGGGGCCGGTGTCGAAGGCGGCGGCCAGGGTCTGGCTGACGCGGTCGGCGTCGTCCCGCTCGCAGATGACACGGATCTCGAACATGAAGCTCCCTTGGGCAGGTCAGCGGTCGGAGCGGAAGAGCTTGAGGGTGATGCCGCCGACGCCGATGGGTCCGGCGGCGCCGGCGATGACGGTCGCGGTGTGGGCGACGGCGTGCAGCAGCCAGACCAGGGCGGCGACCAGTCCCCAGACGCCGACGACGACCGCGCCGGCGATGGCGAACGGGTACAGGAAGCGCCGCCACGGGAAGTCGGTCCCGCCGCTGCCGTTGAAGTTCGCCACAACAGATCTCCTTGTCTCTCGGGCGGTGTGGGGCGGGCCGGGCGGCCTGTTCAGCCCTCGCCCCCGCGCCGGGCGGGCGGGGGCGAGGACTGGACGGAGCGTCCGGAAGCGGGCATGCGAGAGGGCCCGAACCCTCGCGGGGTGCGGGCCCTCAGTGGCAGTGCTGGGTCAGAGGTCGGAAGGGAGCCTGTCGCCGCTCTCTGCGTCGTAGGCGGTCCCGTCCGGGGACAGCCGGACGGTCCGGGAGGCGGCGCGGGAGCCTTCCTTCCAGGTGCGTCCGCCGACCGCGACGTGCACGGTTACGTCGGCGAGGGGATCCGTCACCGGCAGCAGGATCTCTGGGTCCTTGGGGAACCAGCCGTTTTCCCTAACGCTGCTGGCGCTCTTGCCGGATGCGTCGATCCGCAGGTAGCGCGCGTTCCGGTCGAACAGCGAACTCAGATCGAGCACCACGTGATCCCGGTCGGTGTTCCACTGCGCCACGATGGTGGCCTTGACGCCGTCGAGGGTGAGCGCAGCGCCGGCGCGGCCCTTGTAGTGGGCGGCTTTCTGCTGGCGCTCGTGGGCGTGGTGTTCGTTCTGAGCGCTTGTCCACACGCAGGCCGCCGCGATGGACAGCGTCGCGATCGCCGCGACGTAGGGCCAGGTGCGCCGCCGCGACCGGTTGGGCTGTCCGTCGTCCGGTGTCGTGGCGGGAGTGGGTGGTTGGGGCACGCTGTGCCAGGCCGGAGACGTGCTGTCGGTCTTCTCGAACCATGCGCCGTCGTCGTTGCCCATGCGGGCGACGGTAGCGCGCAGTTGCGCCGCCTGTGCGGGGTCACCGGCCAGATCCGCCACCTGCGCCCGGGTCTCCCACCAGGCAAGCGCCTGGTGGGAGTTGAGGCCGTGGGTGGTGATGTCCTCGCGTTCAAGAATGACGGTCAGCTCAGCGGCTTCGCTGAACCGGCCGTCGAGCGCGGCCTGGATGACGCGTTCGTGCCGGGCCAGATCGAAGCGTTCCGGTCCGATGACGTTGGGCGGCAGCGTCTCCCAGTCCCACGTGTCGTCGGCCGCAGCGAATGGCGCGTACAGATCGTCGCTCGGGTCGACGCTGACGTCGGTGTCCGCGATCGGTCCGGCGACCGGCATCTCCGGGGCGGTGGTGTCCTGTTCGACGGCCAGGGCGTGTTGGGCCATGCGGCGGCGTGCCGAGGTGTCGGTGAGCGCGGCTTCCTCGTCACTGAGCACCGTCTGGACGATGTCGACGTAGCCGGGGCCGACCTTCCACACCGCCTGCCCCGGATCCAGGCTCGGGATCCGCTCGATGGCCCAGGCGGGCAGGCCGAGCAGGGCGCCGACGAGGGCGGCCTCTTCCGGGTTGAGCCGTCCGACGTGGGCGATCTCGCACAGCCGGGCCAGGTCCCGAGCCCTGCCCTCCCCCAGGTCGGACAGGGTGTGCATCAGCACGTCCAGCGACAGCCCGGCCTTGCGGGAGTTCTTCAGCAGCCGCTGGATCAGCTCCGAGGTGGCCGGGGAGAGCAGGATCTGCCACGCCTCCTCCAGCACCAGGTGCCGGTGCACCGCGGTGGACTGGCGCAGCCACACGTGCTCGGCCCAGCAGCTGACCGCGGCCATCAGGGAGGGGATCGCCGGGGAGTTGCGGTCCAAGTGGGAGAAGTCGAAGGACAGGACCGGCAGGTCCGTCTCCGGCAGGCTCGCCTCCGGGCCGTCGAACAGGCCCCGCAGGGAGCCTTCGGTGTAGCGGGACAGACCGATGGCGGCGCCCTCGCCCCACTCGGTCAGCTTGGCGGCCGGCCAACGGCCGTCCTCCGGGCTGATCAGGGCGTCGACCAGGCCGTTGAGCGAGGTGGCCTTGGGGTGGTTGAGGGCGTGCTGGAGAGCGTGGGTGGCCTGGTGGGTGAGCGCGCCCGGCTCCACGGCCAGGATCAGGGAGCGCACGAGCTGTTCGCGTACTTCGGGCGGGAAGAGCGTGCTGACCGGGTTGAGGGTGAAGGTGCCCGCCTCGATGACCCGCCCGCCCAGGGAGCGCACCAGCGGCGCCCACTCACCTGAGTTGTCCTCGCCGAAGGAGTCGATGACCACGGCCTGGTGCCCGTGCTCGAGGATCTCGCGGCGGATCCGCGCCTTCGCCGTGGTGCTCTTGCCGGAGCCGAGACCGCCCAGGGCGAGGGAGTTGGTCGACGGCAGCAGCGCCGCCGACGTCTGGACGGGGGAGAGGCGGAAGGCCCTCCCGTCGAGCAGGGAGCGGCCGACCGGGATGCCGGGAAAGCGGGTGTTGGAGGCGACCAGCGGGGCGGTGATCGCGGCGTGGGTGGTGGGCAGACGGATCACAGGATCGCCCCTTTCCGTGTGGAGGCTCCGTGCGGGGTGGTCATCACGTGCGCGCGGTGCTGCTGGCCGGGCAGCCAGTCCAGTCGGATGCGGTGCCGGTCGGCCGTCAGGGAGGCTTGCCAGCGGGCTTCGGTGACGCTCTCGGGGCTGTCGCCGAACACGGTGAGGTAGGCGTCGAGGTCGACGAGGGTGGCGCCCTGGACGAGCGCGCCGTGCGTCGTCCCGCTGGCGATGTCGTGGGCATCCTGCTTGACCTTGTCGGTGGTGAACGCCTCGGAAGCGGCGCGCTGCCACTTCGCCGACCGGCGGGAGATGCCCACCGGCAGCGGCCGGTAGAGCACGGCGAGCGAGCGGTCGGTGCCCGGAGCGAGCAGGAGATTCGGCATGAGGTCGCCGTCACTCTCCTCCGGCCAGGCGGTGATCCGCGCGGTCGCCACGAACCGGCCGTCGTCCAGAGCGGCCCAGCCGGAGCCGCGGCCGGTCACGGCGGGCAGCGGATCCGGAGCGAGCGGGGCGAGCGTTCCCAGGGCGGCGAACTCGCCGTGCAGGCTGTCGAGCACCCGGGCGGGGTGGGCGATCAGCCCTTTGGGGACGTGGACGGTGACGGTCTGGGTGTGGTCGGTGTAGTCGTCGCTGGTGGTGTGGTGGGTGACGTGGATCTGGACGCCCGCGGTGCGGGCCTGCCCGCCGGCGAAGGTGAGAGCGCGGGCGAACGCGTCATGGAAGGCGCCCCGGCGCTGCGGGTCCTGCATGGTGCCGTGCTGCGGGTACAGCGCCCACGTCGCGGTTTCGCCGGGATGGGCGGCGATCGTGTCCGGGGTGCTGCGTTCGCGCAGGTGCCGGTAGCCGACCGTGGCCCAGCGGGCGATCGAGCGCGGGCCCGGGGCGAGGTTGAGCATGGCGGCTGTGGCGCCCACGGCGCCGAACGTCCACCCCGGCGGCGGGGTGATCATCGCGGACATCAGTGCGGCGCTCCCGAGCCCGGCATTCACCTTCGTCAGGAGGCTTTCGGCGCGGCTGAGTCCGCGCTGCAGGGCGGGGATGCGGTAACCGGGCGTCAGGGAGTACACGAGAGACAACCTCCTGAAGACTGTGAAGGCGAGCAGCACTGGCCCGGCGTCCGCTCCGCTGCCGGACGGCAGCGCAGCGGACGCCGGCCCAGGAGGCGGCTCTACGGGGTGTTCGGCTGGCCGGAGGCCGACGGCGCAGTCACCGCCGGACTCTGCGGGCTCGGAGCGGGGGTGGAGACGGGGGCAGAGTCTGGCTGCGCCGCGGTCTGCGGCTGGTTGACCCGGTGCTGCCTGCGGATCTCCCACAGCTGCTCCCGCCGGGCGGCGCTCTCGCTCTTGTCGCGCTGTTCCTTGGCGACGGCCGATGCGGTGGTCAGCCGCCCGGACCGGTCGGACCTGCTCAGGCCGTAGGCGGCGAACAGCACCCCGCGGTCCTGCGACATAGCACGGCCAGGTGTGTTCACCGTGCGGGGACCGCGCGGCGTGTTCTCCCGCTCGTAGAAGTCGGGGACACCCGCCCGCACCACGGCGTGTGCCAGCGGGCTGGGAGTCCTGGCTTCCACGTAGGAGCGGGCGGCGCGGGCCACCCGGGGACCGAAGTACGGCACCCCGTGGAAGATCATCCGCAGCATCAGGGCGTCCGCGGCGACCAGCAGGATGGCGTCCACCACCAGCGAGCCCTTGGCGAGTTCGACGAACGGGGAGACCAGCAGCAGCGCGAACGGGGCGAACATCAAGCCCAGCAGCCGCATCGCCCACGTCTTGACGGCCGTTGTGTCGCCCCCGCGGGCCAGCGAGGCCAGCACCAGCGGGGCTATGCACACGAACGCCAGGATGCCGAGCTGGCGGGTCATGAACACCAGCGCCGCAAAGGCGAGCGCGACCACCAGAGCAGAGAAGATGATCAGGACGGCGAGCGGGTTACCGGAGTCGGCGCCGTGCTGCATGTCGTCGCTGATCGCGCCGAACAGGGTGGACTCGTTGCTGCTGAACGCGGCCGTGAACGCACTGCTCACGGCCTTGTTCAGCAACAGGACGGCCCCGGGGACCGACGCCATGCCGGCGACGGCCACCAGAGTCCAACCGGTCGATGCGCCCATCTGCTTGAGACGCGGTGCGCCCTGCCAGGCGGTCAGGGCGCACACCACCACGATGCACACGAAGATGGCGATGGCCAGGTGCTGACCGAGCCACAGAAACGGCGCGTACAGCGTGCTGTCGGACTTCGCCGGCGCCCATCCGTGCTCCGGCGCGATCAGACCGTTGATCTTCTTGATCAGGCTGTCGGCGAGGGCGCGGACGTGGTCGGAGGCGCCCCCGGTGCCGGTGCCGGGGGGGCCGTTGGAGCCTGGTTCTCGCTCGCAGTACGCCTTGCCGGGCCCCTTGAGGGCGTCGCACGGGTCACTCATGCGGCATCAGCCCTTGGCCTGGGTGACGGTGGAGAACAGAGTGTCCCCGTACAGGGCGAGCACGATGGCGACGACCAGCGTGCCGAGCGCCATGCTGCCCTTGCGCAGCGCCCCCTTGGGGTCGTTGGGCGTCTTGAGCAGCATGAGGAGAGCGATGATCGCGATGACGGCGGGAATGCCCTTCGTGACCAGGCCGCCGCCGGTCAGGCCGATGGTGTCGAAGAAGTCCTTAAACCCGCCGGACATGTCGACGGGCTTGGCCAGGACGGTGAACTTGGACATGGATCAGATCTCCTTGTGGGAGTTGGAGGTGGGTCGGGCTACGGCGATCAGGTCGGGCATGACGTCCATGGGGTCGTAGCGGACCTGTGCGCCGGGGCGAGGGGCGTCGAGAATCCAGCCGCCGCCGATGTAGAGGCCGACGTGATGGATGCTCGACAAGGTGGAGCCGTAGAAGACGAGATCCCCGGGCCGGACATCGCCGGGCGTGACCGGCTCGGAGGCCGCGTACTGCTCGGCCGCCGTGCGGGGCAGGGAGATCCCGGCCTTGGCGTAGGCGTAGAGCGTGAGCCCGGAGCAGTCGAACCCGGAAATGCCGGTACCGGAACGGCCATTGGGAGAGCAGCAGGTTCCCGTGCTGGGACCGTGTGCGTTTCCGCCGCCCCACGAATACGGCTGGCCGATCACTGCTTTTGCCGCATCGATCGCGGTTCCGGCCTGCGTCGTGGTCGCGGTTTTCCCGCCGGACGGCTGGTCGGCGAGTGCCTGAATGGACTGGACGTAATTCTGTGTCTCCTTGTACGGGGGTACGCCGCCGTATTTGCGGACGGCGCCGCTTCCGGCGTTGTAGGCGGCGAGCATGTTGCTCTGCGGATTGCCGGGAACGCTCTTGACGTCCTTGGCTATGCCGCACAGGTAGGCGGCTGCCGAAGGAATCGCGTCGGCGGGATCCCACACGTCGCGTTTACCGTCGCCGTTTCCGTCGATCCCGTGGGCCTGCCAGGTCGACGGCATGAACTGTGCGATGCCTTCCGCCCCGACCGGGGACTGTGCTTTCGGATTGAACCCGGATTCCTGGGTCAAAAGAGCGGCGAGCAGGTTCGGGGTGACCTCGGAGCAGGTATGTCCCGCGTCCTCGATCAGGGCCTTGTACTGGCTCGGCACACTCAGGCTGAGCGCCGTGGATACGGGGTCGTCGCCGGCGCCCTGGACGAGCGCAGCCACCAGAACGGCCGCGGTCGCTCCCACGCCGACGGTGACGGCGGTAGAGGCACGCAACAAGCCTCCTCCCTCCTTCCTGGGGTTGTTGATCGTTCTCGCTGGTCAGCACCGCCACCCGGCACCGCCAGACGACCGCCCGGCCACCGCCACCCGGGCGGGGCCGACCGCCACCCGGGCGGGGCCGACCGCCACCCGGACAGGCCGGGTGGCGGTGCCGTGGCGGTGGTGTGGCGGTGGCAGGTGGCGGTCACGAACCGGACAGTGCGGCGGCGGTCAGATCGGCCAGTCGGTAGCCCCGCACGCCCTTCGTGCCCTTGTCGGCGGGGACACCGAGAAGACGGCTCAGTTGCTTTCCGCGCTCTGCCGGATCTTTTTCTGTGATCCCGAGAGCCGGGGCGAGTTCGGCCGTTGCCATGAACTCGACACCGTCAGTGCGCATGATGTCGATGGCCTGCTTCAGAGGAGAATCCGGGATCGCCGCTTCACGCCGGGCGTGGACCTCATCGACCACACCCCAGATGAACTCATCCGCGAAATTGAAGCCCCGGATCAGGGTGGACGATCCGTTCGCGAACAACACGGCCTGGCCCTTGATTTCCGGGTCCAGCAGCGCCGGGTGAATCGGGGCGACCGTATCGAAGTACGAATCCCCGAGAGCAACCTTTGCACTGCCCTCCGAGGCCACGTACAGGCACATCCGGTACAGGAACTGATCCCGCACCTTCACCGGAATGGCATCCTTGGCCGGGCGTTGGGTCAGCATCACCGTGGAAATCCCGGATTCCAGGGACTTCGCCACGAGGGAACGGGACTTGTCGGTCACCCGGCGGACCTGTTCCTTCGATTCCTTGGTGCCGTTGTCGGTGTAGAAGTCGGCGGCCTCGTCGATGACGAAGAACACCGGCTTGAAGACCGGCGCGGGCTGCCGGTTGCGGATGGCGTCCTGTAGCTGCGTGTATCGGTCGTCCACACGGACGAGCAGCTCATCGAGCATGCTCTCCAGGACGGCCGGATCGTCGGACGCCTCGTAACGGACGGCGAGTTTTTCGAACTTCGTCAGCCCGCACAGCTTGCCGTCGAGGAGATACAGGTCGAACTCGCCGTAGGCGATCAGCAGGCAGGTGATGAGCCCGTTGACCAGGGTCGTCTTGCCCATCTGCGTCATGCCGGCGACCAGCAGGGACGCCTTGTCGAAGGTGGGCACCCCGGCGAGCCGGCCGGTGACCTCGTGTCCGAGGGGAACCCCCGCGAACGTCTGGATCTCCTGCCGGGTCGGGGACGGGAACGGGCTGCTGAACGGGGGTTCGCTCAGCACCAGAAGGCGTACATGGCGCTCGCTCTTCCGGCTCGTCTCCAGCTTCAGGTGCAGCCGGGTGACGCCGAACATCGACGCGATCGGACCGAGCCGTTTCGCCACGTCGTCGTGCGTACGGCCCTCCGGCACCAGGAAGTCGTAGACGGTGCCGATGCCGGGCAGATCCTCGATCGTGACGTCACCGGCCCGGATGTGCTCATCCCGGCTGATGGCCCCCACCCGGCTGAGCACCATGGAGAGTTGCGGATGATGCGCATCCCCGCCGGGGGATGCCTCAACGGCCACCGGTGCCGCGCCCACGGGCGCACCGGATGCCACGGCCGCGACGGCCTGCGTGGGAGATTCCTGCTTCAGGGCCGCCTGCTGGGGTACGGCGGAAGCGCCTGGCTGTCGCGCCCACAAGCGTGGGAGGCCCCAACGGATCCGCCACGCCAGGTAGCCGAGGGCGACCAACGCCCCTGCGGTCAGCAGGACGGTGGCCGGCCAGGACAGGCCCAGCTTGTCCTTGATGGCGCCCAGGAAACCGAACGCGATGGCCAGACCGCCGATGGCGCCCGCCGCCTGCGCGTACATGTCCTCGCCCTTGCCGGGCTGTTGTTTCCTTGCCACGCTCCTCCGTTCTGTGCGTTCACGTATCGACGGCCTTTCTGTGCTGCTCGCCGGGTCTGCGCCGGGTCTGCGAAGGTGCCGCTCGCCGGGGCTCACCGGGTCTGCTTCACTGGTGCTCGACTGCTTCCGGCAGTCGCAACGACGGCCAGCCCAATAGCCGTGGGCTGGCCGTCATTGGTGTGTGCCGGAGGTGGGGTTACGGCTGTGCGTCTTCGGCGTCGATCAGCGCGGCGTACGCCTTGCGCACCCGCTCCTCCTTCGCGACGAACCCGGCCGCGCGGTAGGCGGCCAGGGCCTTGCGGTAGGACAGCGGAGGATTCTCGGAGTGGCGCAGCCAGCGCAGCACGACCGTGAGCTGTTCCTCGCTCAGCGGCTCGCCCGGCTCGGGGGTCTCGACGCCGGCGACGGCCGCCACCGCGGCGAGCGCCGGCCAGTCCAGCGGGGTGTGTCCCTCGCCCTGCGGCGCGGGCAGTTCCGGTGCCGGGGACACGGGGCTGACCTGCGGGGACACAGGGGACACGGCCGGGGACACACCCTGCTGTGTCCACTGTCCCAACACGCGGACCAGGTCCTCGTCCGAGAAGAGCGACGGGATCTCCTGCGAGACGTCGGTCGCCGGGTGCTCGGCAGTGACCTCGCTCAGCTTCTCCGCCGCCTTGTGGCGCACCTTGTGCGCCTTGCCGAGGGCGGCGTGCTCCTGGCGTTCCAGGGCGGCGGCCGTGGTGTGCCGGTCGGCCTTGGCCCGGGTGACCGCACGGCCGATCGCGACCTGATCCCGCGTCGCGCTGCGCACCGCGTCGATCTGCTGCTGTGCCGCGGGGGAGATGCGGGTGGCCTCCCGCTCGACGGCCATGACGAGAGTGGCCTTGGCGGCGGCCGGCACCATCGCGCCGATCACGGCGACGACCGCCGTGGCGTACAGCAGGCCGTGCGTGACCAGCACGCCGACCGAGGTGACCAGGAACAGCCAGCCCAGAGAGGCGGGCAGTCGCCCGGACGACCCCTGGCGGCGGTGCGCTGTCTCCATGGCCAGCGCGTACAGCCACACCGCGTCGTAGATCCCGGCCACGGTGTACGCGAGCGCCGCAGGGGCCTGGTGGGCGAGGATCTCCCCCACCGCGTACACGGTCCAGCCCAGCGACAGGCCGGTCAGCGCGACCGGCAAACTCCAGTGCGCCGCCCGGCGGGCGGCTTCCTTCCATTCCTTCTTCATGTGATCACTTCCTGTCGTGGTGGTCGGGGTAGGCGCACAGCAGGCACATGCCGAGCGATCTCGGCAGGCAGTAGCTGTAGGTGACACCGCACTTCGGGCAGGTGCGCCGGGCGTGCATGGCCAGGGCGAGCGCGCCCCACTTGCGCGACGTCATCGGCCGCACCGGCTTGGCGTGGTCGATGCGGTACAGGTAGCTGACCCGCACGCCTCCGGCGCGCCGGTTGACCCGCATCACCTGCGCTGCGATCTCCTGCCCGCCCGGCCGTAAGCCGCGGGCTCGGAGTTGGCGACGGGTGGCGAACCCGTCGGGTGCGAGCTTCCAGGGGTAGGTGGGGATGCCGTAGCGGGCGCCGGTCGGGTCGTAGCACTTGCCCCACGCGGCGGACATCAGCGAGCCGCCCCGGACCGTGCTGCGATGGTGACGTCGCCGTAGCCGACCAGGTCCACACCGGCGCCCGCGTGGTCCACTGCGGCCCTCAACACGCGTGTGCGTCCATCACTTTGCTCGCGGTAGTCCACGGCGTCCGGTGCGATGCCCAGGGCGTCGCGCCATGCCTCGAAGCCCGAGAGGTCGTCGTAGAACGTGAGCTTCAGCCGGTCCGGGTAGATGGTGGACACGGCCACGGACGGCGCCGGCAGGTGCCCGAAGTCCGTGGCCAGCAGGCGCAGCGCCCGCAGCGGCACCGACAGATCGTCCAACTTGAGACGCTCGCTCATGCCGCGGCTCCTTCGTTGAGCAGCGGGTTGGGCAGGCCGGTGAGGGTGGCGATGTCGTCGCCGCTCAGGACGGTGCGGTCGTTGAGGGCGTGGGCCACGGTGCGGATCTGCGGCCACAAGTGCGTGACCTTGCGGCGGGCCATGCCCCGGACCATCGCCCACGACTTGCCGTCGGCGGGCGCCTGGTCGCGGCCGAGCCGGTAGCCCCACTCGGCCAGAACGTCGATGGCCTGCTCACGGTCGTGGACGGCGGCGCACTCGAGGGCGGTGCGCGGGGTCCACAGTCCGTGGGTGAGCAGGTACTGCACCTGCGCGATCGTGCCGGCGGCGCACTGTGCGGCGAACCTCCACGGGTGCACGCCGTCCACCAGCACGTCGGTGGTGGTCAGGCCGGTCACCCGGGGCCGCCCGTCGTTCTCGGTCCAGGCGATGACTTCACTGGTCAGCACACGCATGCCGTACGCCAGGGCCAGGACCGCGTGTCCGGCCTCGTGGAAGGCCAATCCCAGCCGTATCGCCTCATACGACAGCGGCATGTCGGACGAGCCGCGCGGGGCGCCCCGATGGTCCACCAGCTTCTCCGACTCGGCAGCAAGCGCGGACGGCGCGGGCACACTCATGCCGCAACCCCCCGACGCGTCGAGCGGCGGGCTGGACGGGTCAGCGGCAGGACGTTGAACAGGTCCGGGCGGTCCTCGACGACCTGCGCGGCCAGGCGGATCAGGTCGTCGGGCAGCGTGCAGAACTCGGGGTCGGCGAGGATGTCACGGGCCGCATCCAACCGGGCTGCGCGTTCCTCGTCGCTTTCGCCCTCGACCCCGAGCCAGAGGTCGACCGGCGTGCCCAGGGCGAGTTCGGCGAAGTCCTGTGGCGTGTCGGCGCGGTGGCCGCCCACGTAATTGCGCATGGGGAACTCCCATGTCGAAGGGATAGGGGAAGTGCCGGAAGTCGCCAGAGCGCCCACAGGGCGGCGGCTTGTCCGGGACGTGCGGCCGGCGCCGTCTGTGGCGGCGGGCCGGAGTGCCCCGGGCCGGATTCGATCCGGCAGCATCGCGCCTGTTCCGGGGCGGTTGGGTCAGTGACTGGTCACCTCGTTCCGTGCTCCGAGATGACGAGGAAGGAATCCGAGGTCAGGTCCATCACGACCCGTGCCTCGGTTCCCTCACGGCGACGGTCGGCGGCGAACTCTTCGGCCGGCCACGAGCCGCGCGGATGACTCGCCGGGAAACGCTCCAAGACCGTGCGTTCCACGCCCGGGTTCACGTCGGGATGGGCCATCACACGCCCTCCCCGGTGAGATACGGGTGCGGGCCGCGCGGACGCTGCGGCAGCGGCTCCTTCGTCTTCTCGTGCTCGCCCCCGGCCATCAACGGCCGCCCCGCACACGGGCGTTGTCCTCGGAGCGCTTGTTCTGCTCCGCGTTCTTCTTCGACAGATCCTGTCGCTGCTGGTCTGTCAGACTGGTGACCACAGGTGCCTCCACATCAGGTGCCTGGCCGCGGTCCCCCGGGGTGCGACCCGGGGGACCGCTCTGAGTACCGGCCGCTCGCGGTGTGCGAACAGCCACGGCTGGCCCGTAGCGGGTCCGCCGTCGCGCCCCGGCCGGGAGTCGAACCCGGCCTGCGACCGTCGGGGCGTTCTCGCCGCGTGACTGCCAAAGAAGCGGGTCAGTTGATGGTTCGGGTGACGACAAAGCCGTTCGGCTTCGACTCGCCCCGTACTTCCTCGACGGTGTAGCCGGGGTTGTCGCGGTAGAGGTGGTCGTGCTGTCCGGTCACGAACGTGGTGTCGTAGGGAGTGGTGACCCGGTATCCGATTTCCTCACCGGTCGATGCGTCGCGCTTGAACATGGGCGTCCCTTCGGGATCGGGAAGTTGCTTCGGGCCGGACTGTCCGGCTCCCCCCGCCCCGCCCGTACGGCCAGCGCACCCAGGTGCGGGCCGGACGGGCGAGGAGAGGCAACCGGCCGCAGCGCAAGGTGGCTGCGATGCCAGGAGAGGCGGACCGGGAAAGGTGTTCAGGCGCTGCCGGCCGGTCCGTTACGGCGGCGCCCGGGTATGTCGTCGGCCCATGCCGACCTCCCTGCGGGTAGCAGGAACACGGCTTCACCGGCGCTCCGTTGCTGCGGAGTACCGGTCCCGAGCCGGACAGTCGGGTGCGTCATCGTCACTGCTCTGACGCCAGCAGGCGGCCTGCACGAGATGGGTGCAGGTTGGCGTGCCGCCGACGACATCACCCGGTCGCCGCGGGGGCGGTCTCACTCTTGCCGCCACGTGCGTTGGGGCCCCGCTGCACTTCCCCACACCCGAGACTGGGTGGCGCCTGCCAGGCGCGTAGGGGGAGAACGTCGTCCATCACGGCGGTTTGCCACCCGGGCCCTCGCCCTAGGCACCTGCCGTGACCGCCGCTCTCGCGTCAGCCCCGCACGATCACTCTTCAGTTCTCAAACAACGGATCGGAAGGCGTTGTCTTGCAGTACCTGTTTTACAGGTACTGCATAGGGGTCCGTCAAGTACCGCCACGGAACCCTTGGTTGTCTGCGCCAGGACTTCCTGGCGCACAATCAGAATCGCCCCAGGTCAGGGGAGTTGGTCACCCCACACGTAGACAGCTCTGGTTGATCTCGCTACCGTCAAGAGCTCCCTAGATGTCCAACGGAGGGGGCAGATGTCTAACGAGCGGTTGCGATCAGCCCTGTTGGCGCGAGGCATGACCATTCAGAGCCTCGCTGAGGAGATCAAGGTCAACCCCAAGACCGTTGAGCGCTGGATCACGCAAGGGAAGGCGCCATACCGGCGGCATCAGTACGCAACGGCAGCAGCCCTCAAGGTCGACGTGACGACGCTCTGGGACGACGATCGCAATGCCGAGAGCGCAGCGGACCTGACGAAGGCCGAGATCGTGACCGCCTACCCGCATCGCCATACGGTGCCGTCAGACCTCTGGCGCGAGATGTGCGAGCGCGCCACGGAGTGCATAGACATCCTTGTGTACGCCGGTATCTACCTGGCAGAGGACCCTCTCTTCTTCTCAACGCTGAAGAAGAAGGCGGAGAGCGGCGTGCGCATCCGAGTGCTCATGGGTGATCCAGAGTGTGAAGCCGTCATCCGCCGCGGCATCGACGAAGGTCACCGCATCATGGACGGCAAGATCCGCAACGCTTTGGTCAACTACCGCCCACTCTTCACCAGTCACCCTGAGATCACCTTCCGCCTGCACGACACGGTGCTCTACAACTCGATCTATCGCGCGGATGACGAGATGTTGGCCAACACGCACGTGTACGGCATCGGCGCCTACATGGCGCCTGTGTTCCACCTGCGGCGGCTCCCCGGCGGTGGTCTGTTCGACACCTTTGCCAATAGCGTTCAACAGACCTGGGAAGGCGCCAGGCCAGTAACCGAACGCGACATCACGGGAGCGTGACCATGGGACGCATCGACTACTTGCACGACCCGGACGCCCCGCCGGCGAACTCGGTCGTTCCCTCGGTTGTGGCGTTCGTCCAGAACGATGCGGGACAGGTGCTCATGATCCAGCGATCCGACAACGGACGCTGGGCACTACCCGGCGGTGGCCACGACGTGGGCGAGTCCATCAGTGACACGGTCGTCCGTGAGGTCTGGGAAGAGACGGGCATCAAGGCCGAAGTCATCGACATCTCCGGGATCTACACAGACCCCGGGCACGTCATGCAGTACGACGATGGCGAAGTCCGGCAGCAATTCAGCATCTGCTTCCGCGCCCGTCCTGTCGGCGGCGAGCTGCGTACGAGCAATGAGACGACGCAGGTCCGTTGGGTTGACCCAACGGACCTGCGAGAGCTGGACGTCCATCCCACGATGCGGCTCCGTATCGAGCACGCCATGGACCGAACGCGCACCGCTCCCTACATCGGCTGACGCTTGGCGGTGGCGACGCGTTCGAGGACGCGGGAAGTACACTCGTGGATTTCGGGCTCCGCGCGTCGGATGAACTTTCCGATCAGGCTGTCGGGCCCGTAGCGTCCGGCGATCTCGTTGATCCGGTCGATCGGGTTCGTGGGCATGCCGTCCGGCGTGGTGTTCATGTCGCAGTAGCAGAGTGCGTCATTTAGGTGCGCGCTCTCGCGGGGGAACTCGCTCTCCAGTTCCTCGCGCAGGCCACGCGCATCTGCCTCCAGCCAGGAACAGGAGTGATGAGCGACCAGATTGATGACACGTTCGTCAGCGTTGGCCACATCCCGGAGGTAGCGGGCGCCGTCCAGCGGGTGAAAGCCCGTCTTGGCCAGGTCCGGCGCATAACCGATGTCGTGCAGTACCGCCGCGGCCTCCAACAGATCCGCGTCCTGGCCAAGAACGAGGGCGATCGTGCGTGCCCTCTCAGCGACCCCGAGGCAGTGCTTCCACCGCCGCGGCAGCGGCTCGGCGAGCAGGGACTCAGCCAGGGGATAGGCCCACTCCGTCAACGTCGGCAAGCTACGAACGCTCCTCTCGCGTCGGCACGGCGCGGACTGTCCGCACCCTGCCCTGTCCTCCCCCCGCCAGCACGCCGGCGGCCTCCAGCTTCTCCAGAGCCTTGGTCACCGTGGGACGGGAGACCCCGAACCGCTCGGCGAGCGCTGAAGCGCTCGGGAACGCTTCCCCCACCTTGAGCCCATCAGCCGTGATGATGTCTGCAATCCGCTGATCGAGAGGACGCCGGTCGACTCGATCACCCGCACGCACAACACGCCACCGCTCGCCCGGCGCAGGTTCAGCCAAGCCTTCCCTGCGCAGTACCCCGTAAGCGCGGATGGCAACGCCACGTGAGACGCCGTGTTCGCGCATGATGTCAGCCAGGGACGGCAGCTCTGTCATCTCCGGGTTGCCCTCGATCAGTACCTTCACAGAGTCGGCAATCTTCCGGAAGGTTCCCCGGGGACTGGGCTGCTGCGACACCGGCTCTCCTCTCTACTTGATGTCGAGCTCAAGCCTTGCATACCGTTCGACGATCGCAGAGAGGCATGCGATCCCAGGTTTGCGCCACGGCTGATGATTTCCATTCGATCCCTACACGACATCATCAAGCATAAAAGAGGCGGTGTCGCTGGGGTCAGCTAGGACTGCCCAGGCAAGAAGCCTGCGAATGCGCCCACGGTTATATTGCCCTAGGCTATTTTCTAGTGCAATCTTCAGTGTTCCTATGGCTTCTTCTCGGTGTCCGGTATTTATTAGGCGAGTCAGTACCGTGTAGGAGTCTGCTGTCGATAGCGTATCGACGGTGATCAAGTCGCGCCAAATTGTCACTGCCGCCTTTAGTGCACCAGCATTAGCGAGACGGTCAGCGCCAGTGAATCGATAGGCAGGATTCGTTTGACTCGCCAGCGACTCGACGATTCTTTCAGCTATTGATGTACCGATCGTCGAGATTAGAGCGTCAAGCGCTGATTCAAAAATCTTGCGCTCAATTCCCGGGGTGCCTATCAACTGAAGGGCTGGAATTGTGATCTCGTCCGGCTTTTCTAGTAGCGCACATACCTGAATCATGCGGCCGCTTTCTTTGGCACCCCCGACGCTACGCTCTTTGAGTGAAATGATTATATCGTCGACGGAGGGAGCGCCCTCCTGTAGGGCGACGTGGGCAGCCGACCGAAGGTCGTAACTATCTGACTGTGGATCCAGGAAGATGGGATAGGCGATATCGGCTGCCTCAACAATATATCCTGCATCTGCAAGCGCGCGCGATGTGTTCGCCCGCGTCCAAGGGTCAAGGTAGGGCCGGCTCCGTAGCATGCCCATCAACTCAGTAGCTCCTTCAGGTTTTACGGCCGCGAGCCAAGCGCTTGCCGCTGCACCTACTGCATATGGTCTGGAGTCGGAAGCCTCTATAATAGCGATAGCCTCGGTGATAACAAACTCGGTCCAACCTGCGTCGAGTAGTGCATCCAGTAGGTCAGCTCGTTCGGACGACCAGTCAGGTCGTTCACGGAGCACCCTTATCAGTTCCTCGACCACATCGTTTGGCGCGTCCTGAAGCAAGATCTCAGCTACTTGCGTGAGGACGTGGCCCGGGGCTCCCATGTCATTCAAAACGCTATGAGCGATGATTTTGGCATGCGCGATATGGCCAGCATTTAGAATTTCGCGAGCTGACTCCGCCCTCGCAAGAGGCTCTAGCTTCAGTATCTGTTCGATGATTGCTTCGAGGTAGGTGTCGACCTCGTCGCTTGATTGGCTCAGTAGGAGCTTGATGGCCGATCGAATATCCTCAAAATCAGCGTCCGATGCGGACAGCACCGACCAGCAAATCTCTGTTGCTAGTTCTTTGTCTCCCCCCTTGTCTACCGCGGTTTCCGCGATATTCATCCGAATATCATGGTTGGCCTGTGGATGATCTTTCACCGCGACCAGATCGTCACGCACCTCTGCGTATGTCTTACTTGGATCCAGCTCAAGAAAGCCGAAAGCGTAAACCATGCGGTTCAAGGGATGGCTGGACTCTAGTGATAGCGACCGTAGAAGCTCAAGTGCTTCCTTCTTAGATTCAACCTTCTCAAGCGCTGCCACAGCCAAGACTCGAATTTGAAATGACAATTCACGTCTACCTGCGATGTTGCGCAAATTTCGCGAGGCGTGCTCGTTTCCACTCAAAAGAGCAATTACATCGAAAACTTGGTCACTCTTGGAGAGCATGTTTGCCAGTCGGATCCGGCGAGGATTGTCAACGAAATCGTGATCCTCACCCCCGTCGAGCGCGTTCCCCAGAGCAAGTTCCGTCAGCCTGTCCACGACGAGCCGCGCTGATAGATCGTCGCTGTCGCCAAGTTCGGCAAGTAGGCGGCCTGCCAAACGTATCTGACCGTAACCCCCGTCAAGCAGGCTTCGTAGAATTATACCGACATCGTTTCCAGGAGATTTCCCCCAGAGGGCAAAGGTTAGGATAACGAAGTTTTGCTCAGCCTCTCTGAGGCCGCGTTTGAACCATTCCTTTTTCTCCGGGAAGTCGGATGGGATGGATCGGGCGTATGTCCGTGCTGCCAGAAACTCGGCAAATGTGTGATGCAAGAATCGCAGGCCGGAGCTTTCATAGACTAACATCCCCGTGTCTATCAGGAGTCGATCAGCATCTGCTTCCCAGCCGGGCGGGAGAACCAAATCTGGAGGCTTGTTGGTTCGTACCCAATTGCAAGCGACTTCCGTGAGTGGTGTATCTGTTGTGAGTCGCTCTTTAGCCATTGCGTCAATTATGGAAGTGCGCTGGGAGTGTATCCACTCTGCCACTCTATAGCGCGCGGGGTGTGTCTCTTCCAATCGGCGCAACTCTTTGGGGGTGGCTCGCCCGCTTGCCTCCTCGTCAGTGACTAGGTATTCATAGAAACGCTGGTACAGGTCAATTCGGTTCGCGGGGAGAGGGCGTCCAGGCTCGAGCGTGTTGACGACGGCAGCAATAGAGGCGAGAAGCGGGTTTCGCACCAAATCTTTGAGTCTTCCGTCGGAGACTTGTTCTAGGAATTGAGTTGCCTTCTGTTCTGCCGTAATTGGATCTTGGCTAAGGAACCAGCGTTCAGCGAAAAGCTTCAACTCTTCCGGCTCGAAGGGTTCGATGCGGCATACGCTGATGTTTGCGGCGTACAGGGGTGCTAGCTCTTCGTCCGGGAGAGGGCGACTCGTGATGACGAAGCGGTATTCTCCGTTAACTCGCGCATGTTGCCCAAGAGCTCTGATGATCGAGGCGCGCGTAGGGCGGTCCAAAATTTCATCGAGGCCGTCTACCACGATAAGCCAGCGCACTCCATGAGTCCGGCCAGCGAATAGTTGTTGAGTGGGCTCCGTGACAAGATACGGCCCCAAGGCACGCCGGGTAGCATCTGAGAGAACCGTGCTCCATGCTCCGTCACCTACGAGAAAGCGTGCCGCCACTCGCAACGGCACCACAGGCTCAGCCAGGGGCGGATTTGTCGCACTTTCTTGACGCAGCCAGATCTTGGCTAGACGAGAGATCAATTGGTGCCCGAGTGTGGACTTGCCAGCCCCCGGTTCCCCCGTGATGAACAAATGCTCACTGCGGTTCAAGGCTTCCGATATGGTTACGGGAATGTCGGCGCTGCCCTGCACGTTTCGGTCCGTGCGATCCTCGGATCGGTCTCGCTCTTTCGGCAGCGCCTCCCCGCTTACGAGGTGGGAGCTTTCGCGTAGGCGTTGTCGGACGTATACCGTTGACAGGGACGGCGGATTAATGCCGAGCAGTCGATAGGGAAGTTGCTCCGTAACATATGCGAGTGCGTCTAGCACATTCCGCAAGGCAAGCTCGGGCCTAGGGATCTCTGCCCAATTTACCACTCGCGGTTTTCCGTCTTTATCATCTGCCATGACACGCAGATCCATGGCTTCACGAGCACGCATCCAGAGCGGTTCGACTTCTGCTGGATCTCGCTTGAGGAGTCGAGCCAAGCCCTTCATTGAGTCGAGTGACAGCAGCACTGTCCCGCGGGCAACCTCGTACACCTTGTTCTTGTCCAACGTGTTCTGCTGCACGAACGCGTTGACGCTGCTGTAGCCGCAGTTGGTGATCGCCTCCTTGAACCAGGTCGCTAGCTCCGCTAGTTCGGGGTAGCCGTCGTGGCCACTGCGTGACGGGCGACCTCCGGGCACAGGCGCCTCCAACCATGCCGGTTTCTATGAGTTTCTCCACGGTAGAGGGAAACTCGGCGACTGCGCGAGGCTTCCGACCAAGGTCCTGATGGGGACTCAAGTATGGAGGTCTGACTGAGATGGGATCAGAGGTCATGACGGCGCTCTCTGACGGCCGATTGCTGCTTGCCATGGCAGCAGTCACCGTTGGCGCCCTCAAGGTGTGGCTCCAGTACCGCAAGGCTGTGGTGCGGGAACGGTGGCGCACTGCAAGGTTGCGGGTGGTGCTGCACACTGTGAAGCCAGAGCTGCGAGCAGACATCATCACGGCCTACGCCTCATTGGAAGCCGCAGGCGAGGGCACGTCGGATGCGTAACGAGGTGGATCGGGGGGGTGGGCTCATTGAGCTGCGAGTAGCCATCGCTGTGGTTGTTGCAGCACTGCCGGCCATGCTGATGCCAATCGAAGTAGGACTGATGTTGTGTCCCTATTGCTAGCTGGCATCTGGATCGCTGGCCGTGGTGGCGACTCGGATGGGTTTCTGACGTTGGGCGGCTGGGCGGGACATGGTCTCAATTACGGTCTCGATTGCAGCCCCATCCCAGGCCGTCCGCCACTGTCCGTTGACGTTCGGGAACCCCTCTGGCCTGGCATGACGGCAGCCGCTGGGACGTCCACGGATGCTCTCGGACCAAGATCGGACAACTTGTAATGCGTAGGTCGTCGGTTCGAATCCGACAGGGGGCTCTCCCTGAGCCCAGCCCAGATAGCGTCTGAGCTGGGCTTTTTTCGTTCAGCGGATACGTCGGCGGCGCCGCGCGCGTGCCGCTCGGGTGTCCTCGGTCTCAGTTCTGGTCTCAGTTGCGGGTTCCTGGCGGGGCATGAAGGTGTCTCCCATCCGGCGCATCGCGTCCTTCGAGAGGTGCGATCGCCCCTTCACGTATCGCCGGGTCTGGCTGATCTGGGTATGCCGAAGAATTTCCATGATCGTGGGCATGTCCACGCCCAGTTCGTTCAGGATCGTGCCGGCGGTGTGACGGCTCCCGTCGTACAGCCGACGGTCATCGATCCCGGCTTCCGCCAGCAGCTCCTTGAACTCTCCCCAGTCCTGGCGAGGGTCGAGGGGCCGACCGTCTGGGCGGGTGAAGACCAGCGTGTGTTCCTCCCACGCGTCTCCGGCCGCCGCACTCGTCTCCTCCTGCTGCGCTTTGTGCTCGAGCAGGTACGGGATGAACGGCGGCGGAATCGGCACGGCGTTCCTGCTCTTCTTGGTCTTGGGACGCGTGAAGACCAGACCGCCCCCCTTCCGATCGGGGCAGGCTCGCGCGTGCTGCGTGCAGTCCTCGGGGCAAGGCGCCGGGCACCCGCGCTTGTATCCCTTGTCTGGCAGTTCGGCGCGCAGGTCCTGAAACGGTGGAACTTCGCGCCGCACGCGTGCGGGTCCTGGCAGCCGTGCCGCCACGTGAGGCGCTGGAGCTGCCACTCCGGGCGGAACAGCTCGTTCCCGAAGTCGACGTACGGCCACCGCAAGCCCAGGGTCTCGCCCTGCCGGAAGCCCATGCCGACCCCGACGCACCAGCGCATGAAGGTGGGCCGTTTGGCGGCGGCCTCCAGGAACGCCTTGGCTTTCTCGGTCGTGAAAGGATTCGCCTCGGTCTCGTCGACGGTGGGCGGGTCGACCAGCGTGGCGATGTTTTCGACGATCAGACGGCGGCGGTGCGCAATCTTCAGAGCGTGCGACAGGATGCGGTGCACTTTCAGCACGTGAGACGGCGCGTGCCCCTCGTCGAGCATGACGCGGTACATCCGTTCCAAGTGCTCTGGCTGGAGTTTGTCGAGCCGGTGTTTGCCGATGCCCGGGATGATGTCGTTCCTGGTCTTGGACCAGTAGTCGTCCAAAGAACGGGGCTTGAGCTTCAAGGCGGCGATGTTGGTGAGGTAGGTGGTCATCCACGCCTCTACGGTCGGCGTACGGCCGGCCTTGGGCGCGCGTCCCTTGTCGCGGAGCTCCTCCAACTCCCTTACCTTGCGCTTGATCTCAGCCTCGGTCCGGGCCCTGCGGTGGCGACGGTCCGGGCTGACGTCGTCCTTGACGCCCATCGTGACGCGACCGTGCCACCAGCCGTCTTTGCCGAAGTAGATGGACGATTCCATGTTCGGTTTGCGGGGGCTCAATTGCGCTCCTCCACATGCGAAAGGCGGCCCCGGATTCTCTCCGGGGCCGCCTCACTGGGGTTGTTGGTTCAGTTGGACGTCGGTTCGAGGCTGTTCACGAACGCCTCCAGGTCGCATCGGCGGATGCGGCGCGAGCGGCCACGCTTGACGTACTTGAGGGCCCCTTCGGCCATGAGCTCGTAAACCGTGGAGCGGCCGATGCGGAGTACTACAGCGACTTCCTCCGCTGTGTAGCGTAGATGTGCGGCGCTCGGGGTCGCCGTGGTCATACCGGGATCTCCTCGGGCAAAATCCAAGAAGGGCGGGAAGGGCCGCCGCAACTTTCGCGCGGTCCCTCTGGGGATCCGCTACCTCCGCTACGGCGCAGGTCAGGGGCGTGTTGCGTGTAGCGAATGGGCGGGATGTAGCGGATTCCGGGAAGCTCTTCCGCTACGGATTCACCCTCGCTGACCTGCGGCGTAGCGGAGGTAGCGGATTTCTCCGGGGGCGGGGGCAGTAGCGCAGCCACGCATCCGCGATATCTTCCGTGTAGTAGCCGCTGGGTACGCCCTGGGCAGTGCGAATGGGCCGGGGCCGGATTGGCTCATTGTTCGCGGTGACCCACCCCGCCACTCCTTGGCAGCGTGGCACGAATGAGAACACCAACGGGCTCCTGCGGCAGTACCTCCCCAAGCGCACCGACCTGCCCGTCCACACCCTTGACTATCTTCGAGCCGTGGAAGATCGGCTCAACAACCGGCCCCGAAAGGCCCTCAACGCCGATTCCGCGATCTCCTGCGGGTATGCCTGATAAACCGTGATCGTCGAGTCGGCGTATTCCGCTCACCCGATCCGCCCCTGCCCTGCCTTTGTCACCGGCCGCGCACTCTGATGGGACCGAGCTGGCAGCTCACACGGCGCTGGCGTCTTGAGCCACGTAGCGGACTTTCGGGAAGGCCGGGTCGTACCGTGGTGTTCCCGGAGGCAGAACCGGGGCCAGCGTCGTGAAGACCTTGCGCAGGGCGTCGTCTGTGAAGTCGGCGAGCCTCTCGGTGGCCTGCAGCACAACGCCGCCCGCCGCCAGCGGGAGGACCCGAGAGAAGGCCCCGCTCGCCATGAGAGCGGGGGGGCCGCCCAGTCGCCGGCTCAGCTCCTCGGGGCAGACGGTGATCCAGGAATAGCCCCGCAGCAAGCTCCTCGCCTCGTTGACCGATCTGCGGACACGCCGGCGAAGCACCGCGTCGAGGTTCGTGTGGTCGTCCCACGGTCCCGTGGCATCGACGCGGCCGAAGGCCGGATTCACGTCGTTCAGGCTCGTGGCGAGGAAGTCCACGATCCGCGATCCGGCATCGGCGCCCAGGTCGCATGCAGCGGCATCGAGCTTGATCGACAGCTCCATGTTGGGTCGCCGCACGGAAATGCTGCTGGCGTTGATGTGGCATGCCGGACCATCTCCGCCGACGAGGAAGAACAGCACATCGGCGGTTTCCGGCCCGTCCCGCAGTGCATGCCTCATGCGCGGCCAGTTCTTTGCGATCGGAGCGAACTCCTGCTCCCGGCTGCCCTCGTCTTGCTGCGTCGAGGCCAGGGACCATACCTGCTCGCCTGCTTCCTCGCGCTGCCGCAGGGTGGGCGCGAGGCTGGCCAAGGCTTCCCCGAACCAGTAGGCGGCGGCGTTGCCGGTCCCGCCGACGGTCGCAGCGTCCAGCGACGCGCAGATATGCAAGTCCATGCCGATCCTTAATACGACGGCGCTCAGGCGGCCAGCTCGTAGAGTACGACGGCCCCACCGCCGACAGCCGCTTCGTATGGTGCTCCCACGATGAAGATGCCCGAGAACGCGCTGACCACCATGCCGACGTCACTGCCCATCCATGAACGCTCCCCGGGCGGCGCCGTACTGTAGAAGCCCGTGGCGGAAGGCGTGGGCTGTGCGGACGGTTCCGCGGTGGCCCTCGGCGCCGCCGTCATGTCGGGACCGGGGCTGGGGCTGGGCGTCGCCTTCTTCTTGTCGTCTCGGTCGGTGCCGTAGTAGCGCATTCCCGAGTAGCTGTCCTTGGACCACACCCTGCCCCGGTTGCCCTTGGCCCCGTAGAAGAAGACTGCGGAGCTGATGGCCGGGCCCTTCAGTACTTCCCTGTCGTCGCCCGCGTCGTCGAGGACGTCCTGCAACTTGTCGACGTATCGGCCGAGCTGCTCCGGCCCCTTCTTGAACGCGTAGTTGTGCGCATCGACGGCCTTCTTGTTCTTCGGATCCGGGTTTTCACTGGCGCTCGGCTTGACCTCCCAGATGTAGACCCGCTCCTTCGTCCAGAGGATGACGTCGGCGTATCCGACCTTCCCGGACCCGTCCGCTTTGGCGCCCGGGATCTTGTTGGCGATGCTTCCTCCAATGCCGATATCGACCGTGACATATCCGTCGATGTGGTGATCATCAGCCCATTTCTTGGCCGAGAACCCGCTGGCGCACACGGCAGCGTCATGGGCGTTGGACTGTGCGACGGCACAGCTGGTCGGCAGGTTGGTGACACCGCCGTTGCGCACCACGGTGTTGCTGTCGCCTGACCCCTGTCCGTTGCCGCCACCGCCCGTCGGCTGGAAGGGTGTCGCGGCGGTGTTCTGACCGTAGCCGTCGCAGATGTCCTTGGGACACAGGCCTGTTGGGTCGCTCTTGGTGACGGGGTTGTTGCTGCTGTAGGCGTAGCCGTTCATCTGGAGCGGGTCGGTGATGGCGATCACCGGATCGGCGGAGATGAAGCGGCCAGTGGACTGGTCGTACTCGCGGGCGCCGAGGTGGGTCAGACCGGTGTTGGTGTCGTCGATGCCGACTCCGAGGTAGGAGTGCTGGTTGGGCCAGCTGGTCGGCTTGGTGCCGCGGATCTCGCCATAAGGTTTGAAGGCGCGACGGGTGACCGTCTGGTCTTTGGCCAATTCGACTGCAGTGGTGGCACTGCCGAGGCGGTCGTGGAGCAGGACGCTGAGCTTGTGAGCCGTGCTGGATCCGTTGGTGGTACGGACGACCGCGGGCGCCCCTGCCAGGGCGTAGGAACGGGCGGCGTTGACCGCGCTGCCGTTCGCGTCGGTGGTGATCTCGGTCTCGCCGAGGTAGAGCGTCGTGCCGGAGTCCGAGTGCTGGAGCAGGCGGTTGCCGTCGGCGTCGTACACATACCGGGTGGTGGAGCCGCTGGTGGTGGCGGTGGCGAGCTTCTCCTCCGCGGTCCAGTGCAGGTCCAGGCCGGGCCGGTCCGTGGTATTGCCGGCGGCGTCGTAGGCGTAGTCCTGTGTGGTCGAGGTGCCGCTGCCCTGCACGGCGATGGTCTGCGTCAGGGTGTGCGGCTGGAGGACGGCGGGTGTGCCGCCGACGGTGTTCTGCTTGCCGTAGCCGTAGGTGCGGGTGATGTCCTGGGCGGTGTTCAGACCCGTGCCGGTAGCGTGCTGCACCTGGGTTGCGCGGTTGCCGATCGCGTCGAAGGTGTAGGAGTCCCAATAGGTCGCGGCGCTGCCGGTCGCGACCGTGGTCGTGTCCGGTGCCGCGTTCCCCAGGGATGCCTTGAGCGCGTCGTCCGGGGCGGTGGCGTCCGACTGAGAGTCGGGGGCGTTGGCGATGGGCCCGGCGGAGCGCTGACCCGTAGAGGCGTAGCCCCAGGTAGTGCCGTTGGCGGCCTTGCACCCCTTGAAGTTTCCGTCCGGCGTCAGGGTCGAAGTCCAGGCGTGCACCAGCTCGCCCAGTTGGTCGTAGGTGAAGCACTGGGTGTCCCAGGCCTTGGCGGTGGCCGTCTGGGTCTGGGATGCGACGGAGGTGACGTTGCCGGCGGTGTCGTACGAGTAGTAGGTGTCGGCCACACGGTTCGGCCCGTCGGTCTCGCGGTCCCAGACGGTGCGCTGCAGGCGGCCGGTGTGGTCGTCGATGAAGTTCGTCGTCCACACCCGGTACGGCTGCGGCCCGCTCACCGTCTGCAGCGCTTCGCCGTAGGGCGAGTAGCTGATGTCCGCGGTGTACCAGGACAGGCCGGAGAGGGACACCGGCAGGCCGTACCGGTTGTACCGGGTGTAAACCGTCTCCTTGCCAAGGCCGCCCGCGGTCTCCGGGAGGGTAGCTGTGAAGGGCTTACCGGTCGCGGTGTAGGTGTAAGCGTAGGTGTACGTCTTGGCCAGCCCCTTGGTGAGGCTATTGTCGGGGATCGTCACCTCGCGGCCGGTGGGCCGGTAGTCGGTGGTGTAGCCGGTGATCCTGGTGGTGTAGTCGCCGCTGGCGTCGTGGCGGACGGAGGAGACGAGCTGCCCTAGCGCGCCGGGCAGCGTGTCGTAGGTCCACTCACGGGTGGGGGCGGCGTCCGGGCTGCCCTCACGGGTTGCCCTGGTCCGGCCGAGGGCGTCGTACTCGGTGTAGACGGCCTTCTGGTTGGCATCCTTGGCCATGGTGCGACGGTCGAGGTCGTCGTAGTCGAACGAGGACGTCCCGGTGTCGGGGTCCGTCTGGTCCATCAGGCGGCCGCGGGCGTCGTAGTGGTAGGTCCAGACGTTGCCGGGCTCGTCGGTGGCGGTGAGGAGGTTGCCCCGGGGGTCGTAGTCGTAGGTGGTGTCCCGCCACTGCGACAGGTCGGACTTGGTGTAGTGCTGGATGCGGGCGACGCGGCCGAGGGCATCGGTCCAGGTCTTGGTGGGCGGCTGCGCGCCTCCGGCAGGTTTGGTGAGGGTGTAGTCGTCGCCGTACTCGATCGTGCTGGAGTAGACCGGGTTGCCGCTTTGCACCGTGGTGGCCTTGACCGGGCGCTCCAGGCCGTCATAGGCCGTGGTACTGGAGCGCGGGATGGCCAGCTCGCTCTTGGGCTTGAACTGCCGGGTCTGGGGGGCGCCCCCCGCAAGGTATGAGTCCTGTTGCTCGGAGACCAGGCCGTGGTCGTTGTACTTGGTGCCGGTGATGATCCGGCCCGGGCCGGTGGCAGGGCTCTGGGTCTGGATGGTCCGCAGCAGCCCGTCATATAGCGTGACCTGGGTGTCGTAGCCGTCGTCGTCGCGCAGTGACTGGACGGTCACTGCGGTCGGCTGCTCACCGGACGCCATCTGGTAGGAGATCTGGACGTTCGGGCTCTGGCTCCCGGAGGAACGGGCCGGCAGCCAACCCTTGGCCAGCCGCCCGAAGGCGTCGAATTCGCTGCGTGTCACCCGGTTGTTGGCGTCGGTGCTGGTGAGAACCGTGCCGCGACCGGGGTCCAGGGTCTGGGTGACTCGTGCCTGCAGGGGCTTCGTGACCTTGATGGAGGTGACGGGTCCGCCGTCGGCGGGCGTGTAGTCGGTGGTGGTGACCTGATCGTCGGCGTCGGTGGAGGTGTGGATCCGGCCGAGGGAGTCGTAGGTGATGCGGGTGTCGCGGATCCAGCCGGTGCCCTTGCCGTCGTTCGTCCACCGGGTGGTGGGCAGGCCCTCGGTCGGGAGAGCGCCCAATTCCTTGGAGTCGTAGGCGTTGCGGGTGGCGGAGATCAGCTGGCTCGCCGGAGTGGAGTCGACCTGGCTGCACGGGGTCGCCGTGGTACGCGTTTCCTTGGGCAGGCCGATCAGGTAGACGCCGTGCTCGGGGTCGTTGTTGTTGACGTACTCCGACTTGGCGCAGGTGTAGTCGCTGTGTTTCTCGGCCGTGCCCTCAGGCTTGACCACCGAGGTCTCGGTCTTGACGGGGAGTCCGTAGTCCGGATCGACCTCGGTCTCGGTGCGGACGGAGCGCCAGCTGGAACCGATGTTTTGGATGGAATCGGCACGCCGGGTCCAGACGCGGTGGGCCTTCAGCGGGTCCAGGCCGCCGTCACGGTCACGGGAGGCGGTCTGCTTGGAGTCCGGGAAGGTCAGCGTCCTCTTGAGCACCTTGGCGCCGCCGGCGCTGCTGGCATAGGTGAGCGTCTCCGCGGGCATCCCGGCGAACTCCGGGCGGTCTTCGGCAAGTTCGTAGGTTCCGGTCGAGTCCTTGAGGGCGCCGCCTGCGCCGCGGAAGTAGCGGGTGATGGACTTCGACTGGGTCTGTGCGGCGTCGGGGCCGGAGGCCGCGTCGCCCTTGAACGCGGTGACCTTCTGGTAGCCGAGCCAGACGCTGTAGGTGCGTAGCTCGGGCTTGGAGAACTCGTCGTCGTCCTTCGCCCACGCCGCGTTGTCGTAGCTGTAGGACGTGGTGATGTCGCGTCCGTTGGTGGACACCTTGTCGTGCTCGACGACCTTGGCGACGACGTACTTGTTGAACCAGGCGAGTGCGGGCTTGTCCTCTTCGCCGTCCGGGGACCAGCGCACCGGGAAGCAGGTGCCGTGGTTGTTCTGTGGGGCGATGTCGGGCTCGGCCTTGCAGCCGCCGTCGTAGGTGACGTTGATCTCGGCCCCCGCCTCGGTGGTGACGGTGCCGATGCGCGGCCGCGTGAAGCCAGGTCGCTTGGTGCCGTTGGCTCGGGGCACGAGGTTGGGCAGGTGCTTGTCGGCGAGGTAGTCACCCAGGGGGTCGGTCGAGTCCACGGTGTACGCGGAGAATGTGACCGGGGGCATCTTCTTGCCCTTGGTGTCACCGGGTGAGTAGGCCCAGTGCGTGATCGAGTTCAGCCACAGGCTGGGGGAGGTGTCGTACCAGTCGCGCGGGAAGGACTGGTCGAGTTCGTAGCGGTCGACTGCGGCCAGTCCGATGACGCCGGGACGAGCGGCCTGTGTGGTGACGGCGTCCAAGCGCCTCCGCGTCCAGAAGGAGGGGAAGGTGGCGCACTTCTTCGAGGTCTGCAGGCAGTTGAGGTTGCCCGGGCTGTCCCACCAGGGCTGGTAGGCGGCAGGGTCCTTGGTCTTGTCGAAATTGGCGGGGTCGCAGGCGGTCTCACTCTTCAGGCAGCGCTCCTTGGCCTCGAAGACGATCTTCGCGGAGGGGCTGGTGAGCTTGTCCGGGCGCAGACCGTATTCAATGGACAGGGGGTAGCCGCCGCGGACGTACTCGACCAGCTTGGTGAGCTTGTTGTCGGCCGCGTAGTAGTTCGACTCCTGCTTCCAATTGACGATCATCGTGTTGCCCTTGGTGTCGACCACCTTGTCCAGGCCCCAGTGCCAAGCCTGCGGGCAGCGGGAGTCGGCGAAGGCGCTTTTGTTGCAGGGCTCCTTGGGGTGGTTGCCGAAGACGGGCACGGTGAAGACCGAGCGGCTGTCGTCGTGGCCGCCGCCGATCTTGTTCAGGCCGTAGTAGTAGCGGGTGCCGTCGGGCGTGGTGACGACCCAGTACTCGCCGTTGTCGTCTCCGTTGTCGGCGCCGGTCTTCAGCTCCACGCGGGTGCCGTCGTCCGTTTGGGGCCGGTAGATGTTCGTGGAGCCTACGCGGACCAGTTCGGTCGTCCTGCCGCCCAGCGACATCACCGCGTTGTACGACACCCAGCACAGGTCGGACGTCTTGTGCGTCGCGTTGTTCGCAGTGCCGTCCGCGTTCGCCTTGCGGTCGTCCTGGCAGCTGCGGTAGCGCCGCTCGATGTGCCCGGGGTCGTAGTTCCAGCCCTCGCCGATCCAGGACGCCTGCGGCGAGGTGACGGCCGTCTTGCCGTCCACTGCCTGCGAGCTGTACTCGAACGCGACGGCGGGCTTGGGGCCAGCCGGAGTCGGCGGCACCTGGAGCGGATAGGAGTAGCTGAAGGCTCCGGACGAGCCGCCGCCCGCCCACTTTCCGGACGGGGAGAGGGGGGTGGCTTTGAAGCTGCCGGCCTCGCCGCTTCCAGAATCGCGCACGCCCACCACGGCCTTGTCACCTCCGGTGGCCGCGGTGAAGTCCGCGTACGATGCCTGCGCCACTCCCGCGCGGCTCTCAGTACTCGGGTGTGTGCGGGCGGACGTCTGGCTCACTGTGCCGTCGGCCGCGGTGTCGATTACCGCGGAAACAGTCTTGGCATCGGTGTCGTTGACGGACTCCAGCTCTCGAGGAGTGTTGCAGTCCTCGTTGGCGGGATCGGTCAGGTAGCACTCGGGGAGCTGAACGAACTCGAGGCGGGATGCCCAGTCCGCACCGTAAAGGTTCTGGAAGGCTCTGTAGTCCAGGCGGACGTCGACCGGCACGGCCCCCGTCGAGGGAGCGGTGACGACCATCAGCGCGCCGTCGATGCCCTCGGTCAGCGGGTCCGTCCGGTCGTAGAGCTGGACCTGCCAGGTGCCGGTGGGCTGCGGCGCCCCCGCGGCCTGACCCAGGGCGACCGGCAACTGGCCTGCCTGCCGGGGCGCGGCCGGGGCGGCGTCGGCAGTGGTGGGTGACTCCGTGGTCGCGGAGTAGGCGGCTGTGGTGAGCGCGGACGAGAAGTCCACCTGACCCGAACCGCCGGCGGGGGCGGCGACCGTGTCGTCGGGCGCATCCTCGGAACGGGCGGGGACGCGGAACACTCGCCCTGTCAGAGCCACATTCTCGTTCGTGCCCTCGGTGACCTGGTCCTGTTGGAGTTTCTCCAGCGGCACACCGCTGCGGTCGGGGGCGGGGGGAATCGCGAACGCCTGGCTGGGCAGCAGCGTGACGAGCAGCACCGCGCCGACGACGGTACCGATCCCGGTTTCCAGTCGCCGCCTGGTCGAACGGCGCGCGAGTGTTCTCCACCCGAAAACGGGCTGCCCAAACATCGAAGTCCCCCCAGGCGCCGGTCAGTTGCGCCACCGCGATGCGCAGCCGCACCACGAAAACAAGTCGATCAGGTTGCGAGGATTCTGTGGGAGTCCTGAGGAGGATTGCCAGATCCCATGACGGCAAGTGTTGATCGTCACATGACAAATGCGCCCACACGGCAGACTCACAGCACAAATCCACGCGGTTGACCGCTTCGCACGAGTCGCCCATCGGAAGACCACTCGTGACGTCCGCGGGCGCGTAGGTCATCATCTGCTCCCATGCGTGAGCGCTGCCCGTCGCCGGAGACACCGGAACGGCCCGCGCAGAGGGGGGAGTTCTTCATGTCGGGGAGATGGCGCCGGAGACCAGGGCGCCGCGCCACCGCTGTCGCGGCGGTAAGTGCCGTGCTCGTAGGTGGCTTGGCGTACATGAGCCTGACGGGCACTCAGCCCGGCGGCGGCATGGATGCCCCACGCACCCGTGCCGGCGCTGCGGCCCGGCCGGTGGGGGAAGCCGGCGCCATGGCGCGGGCGGTGAAGACCGGCAAGCACGTCGAGGCCACGGCACTGCGGACGGCGTACACCACCACCTGGGCCACGCCCGACGGGAAACTGCACGAGCGCATCCACTCCAGCCCGATCCGCGCGAAAGCGGGCGGCACATGGCGGGACATCGACACCACCCTGGCCCGTGTGAAGGGCGGTTGGGCACCGAAGGCCACCAACGCGCGCGTGGTCTTCTCCGCAGGAAGCCCGGGCGACAGTCAGGGCCGGGCCTCGCGATCCCGCGTCCAGCGCCCGATGCTGAGCGCCACTCAGGTGGACGAGGTGTCAGGAAATCCCCTGGTCACCCTGACGACCGGCGGCCACGACGTCGTTCTCACCTGGCCCGGTGACGTGCCCGAGCCGATCATCGACGGCCCGCGCGCCTTGTACCCCGAGATCATCCCGGGCGTCGACCTGGTCCTGACAGCCGACGACCTGGGCTTTGCCCAGCTGCTGGTTGTCAAGAACCGGCAAGCGGCCGCAGATCCCCGCCTCGCCCGCATCGCATACGGCCTCTCCTCGCCCGACCTGACGTTCCGTCTCGACCCCAACTCTCGTATCGTCCGCGGCGAGGACGATGCGGGCAAAGTCGTCACCGTCTCCCCGACACCGCTGATGTGGGACTCTGCGGGCCGCCCCGCGGTCACCGACGGCGCGGTCGGCTCGGACGACGCTCCCCCGGAGCCGACCGCCAACCAGTCGCCGACCGAGGAAGCCTCAGATGAGGAGCCATCGGACACCGCCTCGCCGTCCGAAGCGGGAACGGAGTCGCCGACCCCGCCCCCGGCGAGCAACGACGAGCGGGACCCCTCGCCCGAGAGCCGTCCTCCGGCCACGGACGAGGCACCCGACCCCGCGCTGTCCTCGGCCCCGAGCAGCCCTTCACCTTCGGTACCCGCCGAATCGTCCCCCGCCCCCTCCCACAGCGGGTCGGCGGCCACGCTCGACCTGCCCGGTCTCAACGGCCCCCAGCCCACCTCCCACGGCAAGCTGGTCGGCGCCTCACTCGACGGGGGTGTCTGGACCCTTATTCCGAACCAGCAGCTGCTGACCGGCGACGACACGGTCTACCCCGTGTTCATCGACCCCTCTGTCAAGAAGCACACCAACGACTGGACCACCGCCTACGACAACTACCCCAAGGCGAATTTCTACAACGGCAAGGGCTTCAATTCCGGCACCCACGAGGCACGCGTCGGCTACGAGTCGGACACCTGGGGCACATCCCGGTCCTTCTTCACGATCGACTGGGATGCGAAGCTGAAGGGCGCCAAGGTCTACAGCGCGACCCTGTACGCCCTGGAGACCTACTCCTGGTCGTGCGACGGCCGCACCGTCGACGTGTACCGGACCGGAGCCATCAGCGATGACACCACATGGTCCAACCAGCCCGCCTGGCACGAGAGGCTCGACTCGAAGGACACGGCCCACGGCTACCGATCCTCCCGCTGCCCCGACGACTACGTGACCTTCGACGTCAAGGACGCCGCCAAATTGGCGGTGGACGGAGGCTGGGACACCCTCACTCTGGGCCTGCGGGCGCGCTACGAGAGCGACCAGTTCGCTTGGAAGAAATTCCAGGCCGACGGATCGAACAGCCCGTACGTCGACCTCGACTACAACCGTCCGCCCAAGGAACCCACCAATCTGGACATGGACCCCGAGCTCTACTGCGACACGACGGCGGACAAGGACGGCAAGTACGTCAATGTCGGCAAGACCGCGGTCGCCTTCTGGGCCAGCGCCAGTGATCCGGACGGCAACCTCTCCAAGATCCACTTCGATGTGTGGCCCACGGGCGACTCCGACCACATGGTGGCCAGCGTCGACGTCCCGGTCGGCGCGGAAGGCGGCTCCAAAGCACGGGTGCACACCGACGAGGTCTCGTCGGGGAAGTTCCTCAACGGCAAGACCTACTCATGGCAGGCCCGCGCCATCGACAAACGAGGAACGGCCTCCACCAACGCCCCCAAGGGCACCGTCCCGTGCCGGTTCACGTATGACAGCAAGCCGCCGAGCTCACCTACGGTCGGCTCGACGGACTTCCCCAAGGCTGATGCCAACAACGACGGCGACACCGACGACAGCGGCGACAACCAGTGGAGCGAGAAGAAGTTCGGCACCGGCGGCACCTTTACATTCAAGAGCTCCAGTGACGCCGTCCGCTTCGAATACGGGTTCAACGGCTCCTACGACCTGCACAAGGACCGCAAGACGACCGACTCGCTGACGGTCACCGCCACGGACGTCAAACCGCCACAGGCCGGCCCCAACGTCCTCTACGTGCGCGCCCTCGACAGCGCCGGCAATCCGTCACAGCCCGCAAAGTACTTCTTCTACGTCGAACCCAAGGACACGGCCGACGCCGCCGGTGACTTCACCGGGGACAAGCTCCCCGACGTCTTCGCCGTCAACGGCGACAGCAACCTGCGGCTGTTCCCGTCCGAAGCCACCACCGACCTGACCAAGGGCACGGGCGACCTCTACGCGTCCATGCCCGCGGCCTACCGCGCCAACCCCGACCGGGATCCCGACGATCCCGACGACCCCGCATACGTCGCCGCCCCGGACGGCGACTGGAAGGGCGCCCTGATCACCCATCTCGGCGACGCCTACCCCGGCGACGGCATCGAGGATCTGATCGTTCGCCGGGAGGGCAAACTATGGCTGTATCCAGGAGACGGCTACGGCGCAGTCGACACCGACAAGCGCCAGCAGATCGCCCTGCCCTCCAACGCTCCCGACCCGGCCGCCTACACACAGATCACCGCCGCGGGCGACGTCGTCGGCAACGACTCCAAACCCGACCTGTTCGTCCTCACCAACGGCGAACTCTGGGCCTTCACCGGCTACAACGGCGCCTCCTACCAGACGGCGACCCGGCTTGCCTCCAGCGCCTGGGCCGACCGGGACATCGTGATGGTGCGCGACATCAGCGGTGACGGCGTGGCCGACCTGCTCTACCGCACTGACGTCAGCGGACGGCTGCTGCTACGCACCGGTGTCAAGGCCGCGGCAGGCGGAGTCGACCTCTCGTCCATCGCCTCCGCCGCGGATTCGGCCAACGGCCTCGACGACGTGTACGGCAGCAGCGGCTGGAACCGCAGCAGCGTCAAGCTGTTCGTCGGTGGCGGGGACGTGAACATGGACAAGATCCCCGACTTCTGGGCCTTCATGGCCGACGGAGGGGTCCGCTTCTATCCCGGCGGCCGTACGACGCACGCCGCCCCCGTGGCCGTCATCGGCACGGGCAACTGGGCCACGGTGCAGACGATCGGCTGATCCAGGCTGCCGCGGGTGGTCTACAGCGACCACCCGCGGCCGTCCCGCCGGGACGGCCCATAACCGAGTCCGGCCTGGATCGGCTGGATCGCTCCCGCCGCGACTGCACGCTTCAACCTGCGGGCGACAGCGCCAGGAAGAAGTGCTCGGTCGCGCTTCCAGGGGGCTCCTCATTCTTTTCAAGGGCGAACGCAGGAGTGTGCAGAGGGGAATGTCGGCGTACAAGCGAACGTGGCCCTGGCAAGGTTTTCGTGAAGCGGGGGTGTGCCACAGTGCGCCGGTGACGCTCCGTCACGGGTGGCGGGACGTCGGCGAGTGGTGGCTCCGCACCTGAAAGCGGTGCGGGTGGAGCGGGTCTGGGCGGAGGCCGGCACAGTGCATGTGGCGGCCCGTACCTGCGAGTTGAGGGTGGCGTGTCCGGACTGCGGTCACAGGTCGGCGCGGGTGCACAGTCGCTACAGCCGGACGCTGGCTGATGTCGCTGTCGGGGGCTGGCCAGTGTTGATCAGGCTGGTGGTGCTGCGGCTGTTCTGTGACGGACGACTTCGCCTTGTACGCGGACGTCTACGGCACACTGCTGGTGGATGTGCCAGCTGTCCGGCTTCTTGAACGTGAGGACGCCGCCATGCCGGTGGGGACGCCCGCCCCGGGGACCCGATCGGGCAGGCATGACGCCTTCTTCCCGGACATCCACGGACGCCCCCGGACCAAGATCGGACAACTTGTAATGCGTAGGTCGTCGGTTCGAATCCGACAGGGGGCGCCGTGAAGGCTCGGGCGGGACCTACTCCGGCCTGGGCTTCTTCGGGTCGGGGGCCGTGCCGAGTGCCGTGAGGGCGTCGTCCGTCAGGCGGTAGACCGACCACTCGTCCTGGCGGCGGGCGCCGAGGGCTTCGTAGAAGCCGATGGACGGGATGTTCCAGTTGAGGACGGCCCACTCCAGGCGCTGGTAGCCGCGTTCGACGCAGATGCGGGCGAGTTCGGCGAGGAGGGCCTTGCCGTGGCCGGTGCCGCGGGCGGTGGGGCGGACGTAGAGGTCCTCCAGGTAGATGCCGTGGACTCCGCGCCAGGTGGAGAAGTTCAGGAACCACAGGGCGAAGCCGACGGGGTCGCCGGTGGTGTCGTCGACGGCCATGTGGGCGTACGCGGCGGGCCGCTCGCCGAAGAGGGCGTCATGGAGCTGGGCATCGGTGGCCCTGGCCTCGTGGGGGACCTTCTCGTAGATGGCCAGTTCCTGGATGAGCTCGCGGATGACGGGTACGTCGGTGGGCGTCGCGGCACGGATCATGCGGCGAGGCTAACTCGCGGGGGCGCGCGGATGGAGGGCTCCGACTATGCGGGGTGATCCCGCAGGCGGCGGGCGATGGTCAGGTGCTCGGGGAGTGGGGTGCGGGACTCCTCCAGTTGCCAGACCGAGTTCTGCAGGACCCGGGCCAGGGTCCAGGCGCGGGCCCGGGGGCGGTCCAGGGACAGGGTGGCCGTCATGGCGTCGAAGCGCCAGCGCACCTCGTCCGCGTCGAAGCGGTTCCACAGGGCCGGGAAGAGGTCGAAGCCGGGGTCGCCGGCGAGGGGCTTGGGGTCGATGGCCAGCCAGGGGGCGCGGTCGGCGCCGAGGACGTTCTCGAAGTGCAGGTCCCAGTGCAGGAGCCGGTCGCCGGGCTCGCCCGCGACCTCGCGCACCGCCGCCGCGCAGTCCGCGAGCAGCCGCCGCTCGGCCGGGTCGGGCACCCGGGGCAGGACCGCCGAGGCGCGGTCAAGGAGCCGGGGCGCGAGGTCGCCGAGGCGGCGCAGGGCGGCCGGGGCCGGGACGGCCGTCAGCCGGGCCAGCAGCCCGGCGACCACCAGGGTCGCCGCGCGGGTGTCCGCCAGGTCGTTCAGCAGGCGCCCCGCGTCGAGCCGTTCCAGCAGCAGCGTGCCCGTCGAGCCGTCGCACTCCAGCAGCCGGGCGGCCCCGTCGCCGTCCCAGGCGCGCAGCGCGACCGGCTCCCCGACGGTCTCCTCGTCGACGTCCTGGAGCTTGAGCACGGCCCGGGTGCCGTCGGTCCGCAGCACGGGCAGCACCAGCGCGCACCGCCCGTACATCGACGGCCCGTCCAGCTGCAGCCCCCAGTGCTCCAGGAACCGCTCGGCCCGCTCCGGCAGCCCCGCGACGAAGGCACGCCCCGCCTCCCCGCCGTACCGCTCGTACTGGGCGATCAGTCCGTCCGGAATGTCGATCACCCGCCCGAGGTTAGTCACATGCGTGAATCGCCTCATGCGAATCGACCGGGGCCTCGGCTACAGGGTGTGGAGGTACGTCTGCAGCGCCCCCGGCACGTATGTCTGGCTGAGCATTCTCTTCGTGACGACCGTCGCGCTGCACCATATGTCGCCGGAGTTCGAGCAGGACTTCCTGCGGCAGCGGTCCACCAACATCCATGAGCTGTCGAACGACCCGGGGCGGGTGCTGCTGCAGAGCGCGATGTGGATCGACAGCGGGCACTGGCTGCCGTACGTGGTCCTCTACACGGTCTTCCACGCGCAGGCCGAGCGCTGGCTGGGGACGGCGCGCTGGCTGATGGTGTGCGTGGCGGCGCATGTGCTGGCGACGCTGATCAGCGAGGGCGCGCTGCTGCGGGCGATCCGGGACGGGATGGCGCCGCAGTCGGCGGCCGACACCCTGGACATCGGGGTGAGTTACGCGCTGGCGGGGGTGGTCGCGGTGCTCGCGTACCGGATCGCGGTGCCGTGGCGGTACGGATATCTGGCCGTCGTGTTCGTCGTCTACGGGCTTCCGCTGGCCTCCACACCGACCTTCACCGACCTCGGCCACTTCACCTCCGTGCTGATCGGGCTTGCCTGTTATCCGCTCACCAGAGGGCGCGGAGAACCACTGAATCCGAAGGAGACATGGGCTGCTCTCAGGGGCTAACGTCCTGGTCATGAGCCCTACGGCAAGCGATGTCGTCAACGGTGGAATCTCCTTCTGGTACGCGGACGACGGTCTTCCGGCGCTGCGCGGGCCGCTGTCCGCTGACGCGTCGGCGGATGTCGTGATCGTCGGCGGCGGATACACGGGACTGTGGACCGCGTACTACCTGAAGAAGGCGGCGCCCTTCCTGCGGATCACCGTCCTGGAGCAGAGGTTCTGCGGTTACGGCGCCTCGGGGCGCAACGGCGGCTGGCTCTACAACGGGATCGCGGGCCGCGACCGGTACGCGAAGCTGCACGGGCACGAGGCCGCCGTACGCCTGCAGAAGGCCATGAACGACACCGTCGACGAGGTCGTCCGGGTCGCCGGGGAAGAGGGCATCGACGCCGATCTGCACAAGGGCGGTGTCCTCGAAGTGGCGCGTACGCCCGCGCAGTTGGCGCGGCTGAGGGACTTCCACGCGCACGAGTTGTCGTACGGCGAGAAGGACCGTGAGCTGTACGGCGCCGAGGAGACCGCCGAGCGGATCCGCGTCGCGGGGGCCGTCGGTTCGACCTGGACCCCGCACGGGGCGCGGCTGCATCCGGTGAAGCTGGTGAAGGGGCTCGCGGCGGCCGTCGAGGCGCTCGGTGTCACCATTCACGAGTCGACGCCGGTGACGGAGATCCGCCCCCGGCACGCGGTCACGCCGTACGGCACCGTGCGCGCGCCCTATGTCCTGCGCTGCACCGAGGGCTTCACCGCGAACCTCAAGGGGCAGCGGCGCACCTGGCTGCCGATGAACTCCTCGATGATCGCGACCCGGCCGCTGACCGAGGAGCAGTGGGAGACCGTGGGCTGGGCGGGGCGCGAGACGCTCGGCGACATGGCGCACGCCTACATGTACGCGCAGCGCACCGCCGACGGCCGGATCGCGCTGGGCGGTCGCGGGGCGCCGTACCGCTTCGGATCCCGCACCGACAACGACGGCCGCACCCAGGAGACGACGATCGAGGCGCTGCGCGACATCCTCGTCGGCTTCTTCCCCTCCCTCGCCGGTGTGCGGATCGAGCACGCCTGGTCCGGTGTCCTCGGCGTACCGCGGGACTGGTGCGCGACGGTCACCCTGGACCGCTCGACGGGCCTCGGCTGGGCGGGCGGTTACGTCGGCTCGGGCGTCGCCACCACCAACCTCGCCGCCCGCACCCTGCGCGACCTGGTCCAGTTGGACTCCGGCCAGGCCGGCCGGACCGACCTCACCGAACTGCCCTGGGTCGGCCACAAGGTCCGCAAATGGGAACCCGAGCCCTTCCGCTGGCTGGGCGTCCACGGCATGTACGCCACCTACCGAGCCGCCGACCGCCGCGAACTGACCACCCACACCCCCGACTCCTCAAAACTGGCCCGCCTCGCGGACCGGGTGGCGGGTCGGCACTGACGGGCCGTCGGTAAACCGTCCAGTACGCCAAATGGCTTGTTTTTGCCGTCTCATTGCCGTCTCCACCACCTCCCGCACCTCTCTTCTCCCCAAAGCTGGTCCACAGCTTTGTGACATGTACGCCACGCTCCCAGGGGAGGGCATTTTCATGGCGGCCATCGGCTGGCGAAGAAGACGGGTATGGGCGGTGCTCGCGACGTCCGCGGCGCTGGGGCTGACGGTCACGCAGGCCCAGGCGTCGTCGGGTGGCGGGGTGCCGTTCGGGGTCCGGGAACTGCGGCAGCAGGCCCTTCTGCATCAGCAGCAGAAGGGCCTGTCGGCTTTCGCGGAGGCCAAGGACGACGATGACGGGGGTGAGGCGCAGGAGGAGGCCGAGCAGGCCGACCAGTACGCGGAGGCGCGCACCTCGCCGGGGATCGTGGCGCCGGGGGCGTACGGGGCGGCGTACGGCGCTCTGGCGGATCTGCCGCACACCAAGGGCAGTTGGAGCGATCTGACCCGGCTGCCCTACGACTCCGACGATCCGCGCTACCGGGACATCAACTCCAACTCCAGTGGCGGGGCCGGGAAGGTGACCGGGCGGGTGACCGGGCTCGCGGCCGACAACCACGGGTATGTGTACGCCGGGTCGGCCAACGGCGGTGTCTTCCGGTCGCGTTCGGGCGGCGGTCACTGGACGAACATCTCCGACGGGCTGCCCGCCCTGTCCACCGGAGACCTGGAGCTGGACGGCCGGGGACGGCTCTGGTACGCCACCGGTGAGGCCAACACCAGCGCGACCTCCTTCCTGGGCACCGGCGTCTACGTCCTGGACGACCCCCGGCACGGGCGATTCGGCCAGCGGGACCGGGTCGGCGGTGACGAGCTGGAGTCGAAGTCGATCAACGCGCTGCGGTTCGCCGGGGACAAGGTGTGGGCGGCGACCACCGAGGGCGTGTGGAGCCACAGCACCAGGACGCTCAAGGGCCACTGGAAGCTGGAGTTCGCCCCCAACCCGGACTATCTGCCGGGTCACGCCAAGGCGAGCGATCCAGGCGCCCCGTACAAGAACATCACCAGTGACATCGCCGTCGATCCGAAGAACCCGAACAAGGTCGTGCTCGCGGTCGGCTGGCGCGGCGGCGACGACTACAACGGCTTCTACGCGAAGTCCGGCGGGAGCTGGCAGCGGCTGACCGGGCTCGGGGACCTGCCGAGCAACGCGGAGGACGTCGGCAACGTGACCTTCGCGCGCAGCGCGGACGGGTCGCGGTACTACGCCATCGACCAGTCGCCGGAGCAGACCGCGGAGAACCCGGACAGCGGGCTGGAGGGCATCTTCGTCTCCAAGTCCGGCTCGCCGACCGGCCCCTGGACCCGCATCGCCACCTACCAGCAACTGCGCGACTCGGGTTCGGCGCTCACCGGCGCCGGATACCAGCCCGGCATCCAGGCCTGGTACAACCAGTTCCTCACCGTCGACCCGAAGAACCCGGACCATGTGTACGCCGGTCTGGAGGAGGTCTTCGAGACCAAGGACGGCGGCAAGAGCTGGAGCGTCCCGGGCCCGTACTGGAACTTCGGTTTCCCCTGCTGGTCCATCGACCCGGGCAAGCAGACCGGTGACTGCCACCAGACCGTCCACGCCGACCAGCACTCGGTCGCGATCGGCAGCGACGGCAAGGCCCCGTACGTCATCGTCGGCGACGACGGCGGAGCCTTCCGCCGCCCGCTCGACGGCAGCGCGGACGCCTCCGGTCACGCCACCGACTGGCGGTCCCTGAACGACGGCACGATGGACGTCCTGCAGTACTACTCGGTCGGCGTCGGCGTCGACCCGTCCCGCAAGGGCCTCGCGATCACCGGCGGGCTCCAGGACAACGGGCAGTCGCAACTGCGGCCCGGCGACCGGGTGATGGGCTCCAACTTCGGCGGCGACGGCGGCGACACGATCACCGACCCCGCCAACGGGTGCAACATCGCCCAGGAGTACGTCTACCTCGCCGTGTCCGTCACCAACAACTGCGCGGTCAACGACGGCAGTTGGGTGACCGACCCGTCGAAGGCGACGACCTACTCGGTCGCCCCGCCCGACAACGCCACCAGCGAGGCCCGCTTCATCGCCCCGCTGAACGCCGACATCAAGAACCCGGACACCTGGGTCGCCGGCGGCCGGCACGTGTGGATCAACACCAAGGGGTACGCGATCCGCAGCGGCAGCGAGTGGATCAACGCCTACGACCTCGGCGCGGGGCACACCGCCACGGCGGTCGCCTCCTCCGGTGGCAAGGTGTACGCCGCCTGGTGCGGGCCTTGCAACAACCAGGGCTTCACCCGCGGCATCGCGGTGGGCAACGCCGACGGCACCGGCTGGCACCAGCTGAACCTGCCCGTCGACGGCACGGTCCCCAACCGCTACCTCTCCGGTCTGGCGATCGACCCGAAGAACTCCGACCACGTCCTGCTCGCCGTCAACGGCTTCTCGCGGAAGTGGACCGAGGGCCCCGGCGCGGGCGTCGGCCACCTCTTCGAGACCCGGGACGGCGGAGCGACCTGGAAGGACGTCTCCGGGAACCTGCCGGACGTACCGGCCAACTCCGTCGCGCTGCTGAAGGGCGGCACGATCGCCCTGGGCACGGACCTCGGGGTGCTGGTGCGGACGCCGGGCTCGAAGGGCTGGCGGGTGGCCGGCGACAACCTGCCGACCACGGCGGTCATGCAGCTGCGCACCGGCCCGGACGGACGCCTGTACGCGGCCACGCACGGCCGCGGGATCTGGGCGATCGACGTACGGCGCCTGCGGTGAACGCCCCGCGGTGAACGGCTGAGACAAGGGGACAGGAAGGGGAGGGGCCCGCGGTCCGAGCGGCCCCTCCCCGCTTGTGTGCCCCCGCCGTCACGCCACCGGTTCCGGCACCGGCGTCTCGGCCCGCGCCCCGTGCTTCGGGGCCTTCGCCGTCACCATCAGCCCCGCAACCAGCCCGGCCAGCAGCATGATGCCGACGGCCCACCAGATGGCGATCGTGTAGCCGTGCACGACGCCCTCCTTGACGACCTGGGCCCGCTGGGCGGGGTTGTGGAGATGCGCGGCGACGTAGGTGGCGCCGCTGCTGGTGGCGATGGTGTTCAGCAGCGCCGTACCGATCGAACCGCCCACCTGCTGCGAGGTGTTGACGGTCGCCGAGGTCACGCCGGAGTCCTGCGGGGCGACACCCGCGGTGGCGGTGGCGAAGACCGGCATGAAGGTCAGGCCCATGCCGAGCCCCATGAGGATCAGGGCGGGCAGGATCTCGGTGGCGTAGGAGGAGTCGACCGTCATCCGGGTGAGCAGCAGCATGCCGCCCGCGGCGAGGACCATGCCGGGCACCATGAGCGTGCGCGGCGGGACGTGGTTCATCAGCCGCGCGGAGATCTGCGTGGAGCCGATGATGATCGCGGCCGTCAGTGGCAGGAACGCCAGACCCGTCCTCACCGGTGAGAAGGCGAGCACGACCTGCAGGTAGTACGTCATGAACAGGAACAGGCCGAACATCCCGATCGTGGCGAGCCCCATGGTCAGGAAGCAGCCCGCGCGGTTGCGGTCCTTGACGATGTGCAGCGGGAGCAGCGGCATGGGTGCCCGGTTCTGCCACCACACGAAGGCCACGAGCAGGACGAGGCCCAGCGCGAACAGCGTCAGCACCAACGGGTCGGTCCAGCCGCGCGGCTGGGCCTCGCTGAAGCCGTACACGATCGCGACCAGCCCGCCGCAGCCCAGCAGCACACCCGGCACGTCGAGCCGGGCGCCGGCGTGGCCGGGACGGTCGTGCAGCAGCGCGAACGCGCCGAAGACGGCGACGGCCGCGATGGGGATGTTGACGTACAGGCACCAGCGCCAGTTCAGGTACTCGGTGAGCAGACCGCCGACGATGAACCCGATCGCCGAGCCGCTGCCGGCCAGGGCGCCGTAGATGCCGAAGGCCTTGCCGCGTTCCTTGGGGTCGGTGAAGGTCGTGGTCAGCAGTGACAGCGCGGAGGGGGCGAGCACCGCGGCGAAGGCGCCCTGCAGCGCGCGGGCGCCGAAGAGCATGCCCGAACCGGTGGCGGCGCCGCCGAGCGCGGAGGCGGCGGCGAAGCCGATCAGCCCGATGATGAAGGTCCGCTTGCGGCCGACGAGGTCGGCGATCCGGCCGCCGAGCAGGAGGAGGCCGCCGAAGGCGAGCGTGTAGGCGGTGATGACCCATTGCCTGTTGCCGTCGGACATGCCCAGGTCGCGCTGCGCGGACGGCAGCGCGATGTTCACGATGGTCGCGTCCAGGACCACCATGAGCTGCGCGAGCGCGATGACGACCAGGCCCCACCAGCGGCGGGGGTCGGCGCCCACGGGTTCGCCTGTTCGGGTGACGGCCACCTGGTCAGAAGACCATGCATCGGGACGTATCGCATCTGGGAGCGGCTTACGGCTGGTCATGGCTCCAGTACCACCTTTCCGGTTGTCCGGCGGGTCTGCAGTGCGTGGTGCGCGGCCGCCGCGTCGGCGAGCGGGAAGCGCTGGACCGCGGGGGTCAGCCGGCCCGCTGCGGCCTCGGCGAGGGCGCGGAGTTCGAGGGTCCGTATGGAGGCGTTCTTCGTCATGACCGGGCCGAGGACCTGTTCGGACACGCCCTCGACGAGGTAGGGCGAGCCGTCGCGGACGCCCCCGGAGGACCAGCCGAAGACGATGTGCTTGCCGCCGGGCCCGAGCAGAGCGACGGCTTCCCGGGCGATCTCGCCCCCCACGCCGTCGAAGACGACGGTGGCGAAACGGCCGCCGAGATGGGCCCGAACCTTCCCGGGCCACTCCGGGTCCCGGTAGTCGACGGCGAGATCGGCGCCGCCCGCCTCGGCGCGGGCCGCCTTCTCCGGGCCGCCCGCGAGGCCGATCACCGTGGCGCCGGCGTTCTTCGCGTACTGCACGAGCAGCGTGCCGATGCCGCCGGCCGCCGCGGGGATCACGGCCACGGCGTCCGGGCCCAGCTCGGCGAACTGCACGATCCCCATGGCCGTACGACCCGTGCCGATCATCGCGACGGCCTCGGCGAAGTCCAGGTTTTCCGGGATCTCGTGCACCCGGTCGACGTCGGTGACGGCGAGTTCGGCGTAGCCGCCCGGCGCGAACCCCAGGTGGGCGACGACCCGCCTGCCCAGCCACAGCTCGGCGACGCCCTCGCCGAGGGACTCGACGACACCGGCGACCTCCCGGCCGGGGATCGTGGGAAGGGCGGGCGGTGCGGGCAGCGGTCCCCGCGCGCCCTCACGCAGGGCGGTGTCGAGCAGGTGCACCCCCGCCGCCTCGACGGCGACACGGACCTGCCCGGGGCCCGGCACCGGGTCCTCGGCCTCCTCGTAGGTGAGGTTCTCGGCGGGGCCGAAGGCGTGCAGTCGGATGGCGCGCATGGCGAATCCCCCATCGGTTGTCGGCGGGCCGGTCGCGAGGCGGCGGGCCCGGTCGCCGGCCGCATTCCGGTCGTCGGCGGGTCCGGTCACTGGTTCGTGCGCCCACTCTTCGACCTCAAGCGCGCTTGAGGTCAAGACGGTGGTGGCCGAGGGCCAGGGACACCGCGGTGAGGGCGCTGTTGAAGGACACCTCCGAGAGCACGCCGGGGGCGGCGACCTGGTCGCCGGCCAGATAGACACCGTCGCCGCGGTCGACGGCCGGCCGGTCCCGCCAGCTGGTGCCGGGCAGGTCGACGGCACCGGTACGGCCGTACGCCACCGCCTCGCGCCGCCAGGTGACGCGCCCGCGCCAGCCCTCGAAGGCCAGGTCGAGAAGGTGCTCGGCGCGGGCGATGCCGTCCGCCCGGCCCTCGCGCGGACCGATGGGAATCTGCCCCTGGATCAGCTGCTCGCCCGCGGGGGCGAGCGAGCGGTCCTGGGCCGTGAACCGTTCGATCCAGCCGGGCGAGTCCAGGTCGGACACGGCGAACGCGTCCCCGCGCCGCGTCCGTACCGCCAGGTCGATCAGGGCGGTACGCCCGCCGGTCCAGGTCAGCGAGTCGTCGCCGAGCAGGCGCCGGGCGGCGTCGAGGGAGGTGGCGACCACGACGGGCCCACCGGTCGGCAGGGAGTCGACGCGGGACAGGGTCTCCATCCGCACCCCGAGGTTCCAGGCCCGCGCGGCCATCCGGTCGATCACGCTCGCCCAGCCGCCGCGCGGGTAGTGCGCCTCGGGCGGCAGCTTGGTGGCCCGCCGCAGCCGCTCCTGCACGAACGCGGCGGACAGCGAACCGGGATCGTGGTGGAACACCGCCACGGCCGCGTAGTTCGCGGCGGCTCGCGCGCCCTCCTCACCCGCGACCCCGGTCGCCCAGGAGAGGAAGTCGACGTCGACGGGCGCCTGCGGGAGCCCCGGGCGCAGCAGCTTGAGCATGGCGAACGGCGGGGTGCGGCGCAGTGCGCCGTGGTGCCGCAGCCGCAGCCGGGCCGCCTCCAGCGGAGGGATCGGGGCGAGCGGGCCGATCAGGTCCCGCTGCCTGAGCCAAGTCCAGTGCGGGCCGCCGCTGTAGAGGGCGTGCGGCCCCTCGTTCGTGCGGTACGGCCCCTCGGCGGTCCGCGCCCGGCCGCCGAGGGTGTGATGGGCTTCGTGGACGGTCACCTTGGCGCCCGCCTCGGCGGCGGTGATCGCCGCGGTCAGTCCGGCGAAGCCGCCGCCGATGACGGTGAGGCGGTGCGTGGTTCGGGGGCGGTGCATCGTTCGGACTCTCCCTCGGGTCGGAGTCAGGGAAGGGGCGCCTTTCTGCGTCTTCTTCGTTGGGGACTCGCGTTGCGACGCTTCTCGTTTTCCTGCGACTACGACGGTCCGCGGGCCCGGAATGTGACATGAGGGGTGGTTCTTGCAGGTCAGGGCGGTTGTCAGTGGCGGGGTGCAGCATGGGGGCATGGTGAGACGAGCGGCGGGTGGCACCGGCGGGGCCGGCGGTACGGCGGTGAAGGGGGCGCGCCGACCGGAGATCCGGCTGCCCCCGCTGGAGCCCTTCGCGGAGGGGGAGCTGGAGCCGGACGGGGACTACGACGGACTGGAGTTCCGGGAGGCGGACCTGGCCGGGCAGGACGGTGGGGGCGCCCGCTTCATGGACTGCGCGCTGACCGGGTGCGCGGTGGACGAGACACGGCTGCATCACGCGCGCGTCCTGGACTCCGTGCTGACGGGGCTGCGGGGCGTGGGGACGGACCTCGCGGAGGCGACGCTGCGGGACGTGGAGGTGGTCGACGCGCGCCTCGGCGGGACGCAGATGCACGGCGCCGTGCTGGAGCGGGTGGTGGTCCGGGGCGGCAAGATCGACTATCTGAACCTGCGCGCGGCCCGGCTCAAGGACGTCGTCTTCGAGAGCTGCGTGCTGGTCGAGCCGGACTTCGGGGGTGCCAGGCTCGAGCGCGTGGAGTTCGTGGACTGCGTCCTCAAGGGCGCCGACCTCACGGGAGTGGAGCTGAAGGACGTCGATCTGAGAGCGGCGGCCGAGCTGGGGATCTCGGCCGGGGTGGAGCGCTTGGCGGGGGCGGTGATCAGTCCGTCCCAACTGATGGATCTGGCGCCGGTGCTGGCGGCACAGATGGGGATTCGGGTGGAGGGCTGAACGTGGGCAGTTTCTACGGCAACGTGGTGGTGGCGCGGCCGTGTGACGAGGTGGTGCCGCTGCTCGGCGGGGCGGGCATCCGGGGGTACGCGCTGCCGGTCGGGCCGGGACACACCGTCGTGTACCCGGACCCGGAGACGGACGCGCTCGACGTGGCGGGCCCGCTGAGCGGGCTGCTGGGGGTGCCGGCCCTGGGGGCGTACGTCTTCGACTCGGACGTACTGGTCATGCGGGTGTACGAGGACGGGCGGCTGAGGCACGAGTACGACTCGTGGCCGGGGTATTTCGGTGACACGGAGACCGGCGAGACGGAGACCGGCGAGGAGGAGAACCCGGTCGCCGACGACGATCCCGACGGTGGCGGGGGACACGCCGAGCCGGTCGGCGCCGATCCGGAGGCCTTCGTCCCGCTGGCCTTCGGCCCGGTGGACCGGGAGGCGCTGGAGTCCGTGCTGCGGGGCACCCCCCTCGACCCGGGGGACGGCGAGGACGGGCGGTACGTCTTCGCCAACACCCAGCACTACGACGCGATGCTGTGCCTGGGCCTGAACGCGTGCCGGCTGAGCACGGGCTACCGCTATCTGTCACTGGGCGGGCTGCCGCACGAGACGACGGCGGAGGAGCTGCTGCCGATCGGCTAGGAGATCCTCGGGAAGCGGGCCTGCAGGGTCCAGATCGCCGGGTTCTCGCCGAGGTCGTCGTGCAGGTCGACCAGGTCGGCGATCAGGTCGTGCAGGAAGTCCCGTGCCTCACGGCGCAGTTCGGAGTGGGAGAAGGTCAGCGGGGGTTCCTCGGCCGGCATCCAGTCGGCCTCGATGTCCACCCAGCCGAAGCGGCGCTCGAAGAGCATGCGGTCGGTGGACTCGGTGAAGTCCAGCTCGGCGTGCTGGGGCCGGGACGCCCGGGAGCCCGCCGGGTCCCGGTCGAGCCGCTCGACGATGTCGCACAGCGCCCACGCGAAGTCCAGCACCGGCACCCATCCCCAGGCTGTGGACAGTTCCCGGTCCTTGTCGGTGTCGGCGAGATAGACGTCCCCGCAGAACAGGTCGTGGCGCAGGGCGTGGACGTCCGCACGCCGGTAGTCCGTCTGCGGCGGATCGGGGAAGCGGTTGGAGAGGGCGTAGCCGATGTCGAGCACGTACGAGATGGTGTCACGCCGCCTTAGGATCACTGGGGTGCCCCGATCCGTACGTATCGTCCCCAGCGCCCTTCTCGCTCTCGCCCTCGCCCTGACCGCGTGCTCGGGCGGGGTCCACGGCACCCCCGGCGTCCCGGGTGTGCACGACCCGTACTTCCCGAAGGCGGGCAACGGCGGATACGACGTCGGCCACTACGACCTGCGGCTCGCCTACGACCCGCACGGCGCCGGCCGGCTGACCGGCACCGCGACCCTCACGGCCCGCGCCACCCAGAACCTCTCAGCGTTCGACCTGGACCTCAAGGGCCTGGACGTCCAGGAGGTCACCGTCGAGGGCCGCAGCGCCCGCTTCAACCGGGCCGGCCAGGAGCTCACCGTCCGCCCGCACGACGACCTGGACGACGGGGAGACCTTCCGCGTCACCGTCCGCTACTCCGGCACCCCGCAGGCCGTCACCGACCCCGACGGCTCCCAGGAGGGCTGGCTGCCCACCACGGACGGCGCCCTGGCCCTCGGCGAGCCGACGGGCGCGATGGCGTGGTTCCCCGGCAACAACCACCCGTCCGACAAGGCGGCGTACGACATCGCGGTGACCGTGCCGAAGGGTCTGCGGGCCGTGTCCAACGGGGAGTTGACCGGCGAGACGACCACCGGGGACCGTACGACCTTCACCTGGCACACGCCCGAACCGATGGCGAGCTACCTCGCCACGGTCGCCGTCGGCCACTACGACATCAGCCGCTCCACGATCGGCAAGGACCGGCTGCCCGTGTACGTCGCCGTGGACCCGACACAGGCGAAGGCGAGCCGCGAGGTGCTCGCGCAGCTGCCCGAGATCATCGAGTGGGAGGAGTACAACTTCGGCCCGTACCCCTTCTCCTCCACCGGCGCGATCGTCGACGACGCGAAGGACGTCGGCTACGCCCTGGAGACGCAGAACCGGCCGGTGTTCCCCTCCGCCCCCGACACCGGCACGCTCGTCCACGAACTGGCCCACCAGTGGTACGGCGACTCCGTGACGCCGAAGAGCTGGCGGGACATGTGGCTGAATGAGGGCTTCGCGACCTACGCCGAGTGGCTGTGGGACGAGGACCACGACGGCGACACCGCCCAGCAGACCTTCGACGCGCTCTACGCCCACGGCGAGGACGACCACCCCGGTCTGTGGTCCTTCCCGCCCGCCGAGCCGAGCGGCGCCGCCCACATCTCCGACGCCCCGGTCTACGAACGCGGCGCGATGGTCCTGCACAAGATCCGCCAGACGGTCGGCGACGACACCTTCTACGACATCATCCAGGGCTGGGCCGTCGCCCACCGCCACGGCAACGCGGACACGGCGGACTTCACGGCGTACGTCGAGAAGGCGGCCCCGGACAAGGACTTCGCCCCCATCTGGAAGCAGTGGCTGTACGGCGAGGGCAAGCCGGCCCACCCGTGAACGGCGCCCGTCACACCCGCCGGTCAGGCCCCGTCCCGCTCGTCCATCCCATCCACCCCATCCACCCCGTCCAGCAGTCGGGCCAGTCCCGGTGGCCATACCGGCTCGCGTTCCTCCTTGAGTTCCCGGCGGGTCCACCAGCGCCAGGACAGGATGCCGTCCTGGGCGTGGGCCGCGGTGAGGTGGGGGCCGGTGGGGTCGCGGTGGGGGCCGTGGGTGACGTAGATGGTGTCGTGCTGGCGGACGGGCACGTCGAAGCGGGTGAAGTCGTGTTCCCAGGTGCAGAGGAAGGGGCCCGGTTCGAGGTCGGTCCAGCCCGTCTCCTCGCGGAGCTCGCGCAGGGCGCCCTCGCGTGGCGTCTCGTCCCCGTCGAGGCCGCCGCCGGGCAGCGCCCAGTGGATGCCGACCTCGGGGTTGTCGTAGCGGAAGAGGAGCACCGCGCCGTCGGGGTCGAGTACGGCGACCCGGGCCGCGCGGCGGGGTGTGCGCAGCACCTTGCGCAACACGGCGCAGGGACGGCCGTGTTGCAGGTCCCGCCGATGGCCGATCACCTCGTAACCGAGGGCGGTCCAGAAGGCGAGGCCCTTGGAATTGGCGTCGAGAACGGCGAGCCGTACGGCGGTGCGGCCCACCGCGCGGAAACGGTCCTCGACGAGCGACGCCAACCGCCGTCCGTAGCCGCGCCGTTGGACCCCGGCGTCCACCATCAGCAGCCCGATCCACGGGTCCGGGTCGGCCGGGTCGGGGTGGTGGGCCAGCGTGACGGCGATACCGACCAACACTCCCTCACTGCGGGCGAGCAGCACGTCGACGTCCGGATTCACCAGCTCGTCGGCCAGCGCGACCGCGACCTGCTCCGGCCGGATGTCGTCCGGGTCGGGAAAGTCACCGCTGAGGGCGTGGAACTCGCGGTTGGAGGTGTAGAGGGCGGCGAGTTCGGTGAGCAGCTCGGCGGGAAGGGCACCGTCCTTGGGCGAGAGCGGTTCGAGGAGCATGGCAGGACATTAGCGGGCGCGGTCGTCCGAGACGTCGGCCGGCGACACCGGGTAACGGGGGCGGTCGGGGGCTCGCGAGCTCGGCTCAGAACCCCAAGTGCGTGATCTGGACGACGTAGACGCGCTCGCTGCGCACGACGACCTGATACGTGAACATTCCACCCGGGACGGTGACATCGCCGCCCTTTGGGTCATGGCGTTGGTGGGCCCGGCCGTGGATGTGGAGAGCCTCGGCGGCTCTGACCAGTTCGTCCGCCATGCTCTCCACCTGGGCGAGAAATTCGGCGGGCGCGGTGCGGGCGGCCTCCTCCGCTCCGAAGGCGTACTCCCACTTCCAGCTCAACCGCGCACTGCCTTCATGGCTTCGTCGAGCACGGCGGTCAACTCCCTCAGAGCCTCCCTTGCGACGCCGGGATCCTCGTCCTCCAACGTGCTCTGCGCGCGCTCGAAACGAGCGGCCAGATCGGGACGGCGGGCAATCTCGATGTCGCGGGACCAAAGGAGGACCCAGCTCTGCACGGGGCTCAGTGACTCCCACTCCACGGCTTTGGCGAACGCCTCGTCCTTCGTGGCCTGCATCTCCTCCAGGCGGGCAGGAGCGACGACGGCGAGGGCCGCGCGCAGAGCGTCAGGGGTCTGCTCGGGGCGGGGGATCAGCTCGCCCCCGTGGTCGGCCAGTGTGCTCATGATGCCCTCCAGGAGTACCCCTGCCAGGGTATCCGGGCCGGACTGGGCGAGGGCTCGCATGTTCACACGGCTTCCGGGAGGTCGGATCGGCAGCCGCGGCAGCACCCGGGGGAGGGCGAGCGGAAGACGCGGTCGCAGCCGTCGCAGGTCTGGAAGGGGTGGATGGGTTCCGGGATGGGTGCGGCCGGGGGCCGGGGTGGTGGCAGGGGTGGTAGCTGGGCGGTCAGGCGGTGGGCGAGGAAGGCGGCGGGGCGGATCAGGGGTTCGTTCGGGAGGTTCTCGGTGAGGGCGTGGCGTACGGCGATGGGGGTGATGTCGCGTTCCAGCCAGGCGGCGACGCCCGGGGCGAGGTGCTCGGCGTCGGTGGCGGAGAGGAAGAGGCGGGGGTCGCGGCGGCGTAGGCCGGCAAGGACGTCGAGGGCCGTCTGGAGGAGGGCGGGGGCGGTGCATGCGGGTTGGGGTACGGCAGGGAGGCGCTTCTTGCGGGGAGGTGGTTTGTCCGGGGCGGCGGCCGTCGTACGGAGGGCGGGCCTGTTGGTGGTGGCGGCGGGGGCCGTGCGGTGTCCTGGACGGTTGCAGGAGACCGTGCGGGTGACGATGCGGCCGGTGGGGGTGCGTTCGCGGGTGCGGCGGAGGTAGCCGTGTGCTTCGAGTTCTTTCAGGGCGGCGGCGATACGGGTGGGGCCCTCGGGGAAGCGGTCGGCGAGGGTCTTGATGTCGATGGCGGTGCCCTGGCGCACCGACTGGATGTAGGTCGCCAGCCCGATGGCGAGGAGTGACAGTTCAGGGTGCTGGGCGAGGTGGTTGCCGATCACCGTGAAGTTCTCGGTGTGGCGGGCGTTGTCGTGGACGACGCCGGAGTGCGGTCGCGCGTGGGGGTGGTTTTTGCCCGGGATGCGGGACTGGGCGCGCGAGGGCGCGCTAGGGTTTTCCGTATCCATCGGGAAGCGTCCTTCTTCCTCGGTGGTCAGGCCCTCGCATTGGGATGCCAGTCCCGGCGGGGGCCGTCGCATGTCTGGGGTTGTGTCGTGGCGTGCGGTCTTGCTGCGGTGAGCGTAAGGCAGGCAACCGGTCCGAAATCCAGCCGAGTTGGGCATATTCACTCGCGGGAGTGAGTTTGCCCGGCGGGAGGGAGGGGTGGGGTTTGGTGGGGTGCTTTATCGCCAGTGGGTGGTTCATAGGGAGCGCAGGTCAGACCGGAGTGCGGGGGGTCGGGCTTCGGTGGTTCCGGGTGCCGCCGTGGCGTCCCCTGTGCTGTACTTGGGCACAAGGAGGGCCCCCACCCGGACCGGTTGTCCAGGCGGAGGCCCCAGCTCAGCAAGAGCGTGCCGGATGTCCCCAGGATCCGTGGGGATATCCGGCTACCTTCTGAGCCACCGATGCAGGTGGGCCCCCGCCGGAGCGCGAACTCCGAACGGGGGCCCGGCTCAACAGGAGCCTGTCGGATGTCCCCACGCCGTATGGGGATATCCGGCTACCTGCTGAGCCACCAGAGCAGCCACCTCCTCGCGCACTTCGCCGCCCGCTCCGGCAGGAGTCGGATCAGCCGCATGGCGATGGTCGGTTTCTGCTCCTCGTGACCGCCCATCAGGGGGCGTCCTCCCTTCGACGTGAGGCGGCCACTGCACGGTCCCGGGACCGCTCTCGTCGGGCCGGGCCCCGAAGAGGTGGGGCCCGGAGTGAAGGGAGGACGCACCCGTGGGGTGCGTCACGGTTCGATCTTACTCGCTGAACACACACGCTGTGACAATTCGTTCACGCATGGTGCGCAGCGCACTCCGCCCAGACCGTTTTGCGGGGCGGTCGGTCCCGGGTCACTCCCAGCGGTCGGCGAGAGCGTCCACGAGGAGCAGGCCCCGGCCGGACTCGCCATCGGGAGCGAGTGCTTGTGGGCGGGGCAGGCGGTCGCCCCGGGTGTCCGTGACCTCGATACGTAGGGTGGCGCCGACGACGTAGAGCAGGAGCTGGAAGTTCCGGCCGGGTACGCGGCCGTGGGTCGCGGCGTTGTTGGCGAGTTCGGCGACGATCAGCGCCGCCGGGTCCAACGGGAGTCCCCAGGCGCGCAGTTGCTCCGTTGCCAGCAGCCGGGCCAGGCGCGCTCCGCGTGGGGTGGGGGAGAGCAGGACGCTGAAACTGCGGATGGGGGTGGCGGTTTGCTGATTCACGTCACTCAGCGTGGCCACGTGCGCCTACCGTGAACAGTGACAACGCCGTTGCGTACGGTGACTGTCCGGAGCTTGTCCGCTGGTGTCCGGGCTGTCCGCGGCGGTTGTAGGGGTAGGGCGTCGGGAGGCGGCGACGTGGCGGAGGGGTGCGGTATGTCGGTGGACACGGGGCGGCTCAAGACCGAAGCGGACGAGCCGGGTTGGGAGGTGGACCCGGACGACGAGTGGGGTGTCGCCGTCATCGCCACGGTCGGCCGGCAGATCAAGCTGCGGCGGGAGGCCGTCGGCATGCGGGCCGCCGACTTCGGGACGGCGGTGGGGTACGGCGAGGATCTCGTCTACAAGATCGAGGGCGGCAAGCGGATTCCCCGACAGGAGTATCTGGACAGGGCCGACGAGGTGCTGGGCGCGGGTGGGCTGATCTCGGCGACCTGGGAGGACGTGAAGAAGGTCCGGTACCCGAAGAAGGTGCGGGAGCTGGGGAAGCTGGAGGAGAAGGCGGTCGAGTCCCAGCTGTACGACCCCCTGAACATCCACGGGTTGTTGCAGACGCCGGAGTACGCACGCGCGTTGCTGCTCATGCGGCGGCCCGCGTATATCGAGGACGAGGTGGAGCGCTTCATCGCCGCTCGCGTGGCCCGCAAGGCCGTGTTCGAGAGGGACCCGGCCCCCGAACTCAGCTTCGTCCTGGAGGAGTGGACGCTACGACGTCCACTCGGGGGGAGGCCGGTGCTGCGCCGTCAACTCGAACACCTCCTGGAGATCGGTCAGTTGCGCAACGTCGAGCTGCAGGTGATGCCCATGGACCGCGAGGAGCATGCCGGGCTGGCGGGCGGCATCGAGGTGTTGAAGTTCGAGGACGGGTCCGCAGTGGGACGTTCACCGGCGGTCTCGAACGGCCGGCCGGTCACGGATGCCAAGCAGCTCCGTATCCTTGAACTGCGGTATGGCATCATCCGGGCTCAGGCGTTCACCCCGCGTGAGTCGGCCGCCTTCATCGAACAACTGCTGGGGGAGACATGATCCGCAACGCCTCGGCCGGGGAGCCCTCCGAGCCGGCGTGGTTCAAGAGCAGCTACAGCAGCAGCAGCGAAGGCGACTCCTGCGTCGAGGTCGCCAGCACCCCCGTCGCCATCCACGTCCGCGACTCCAAGCAGAACACCACGGGCCCCCGCCTGACCTTCACCCCCACCACCTGGACCGCCTTCGTGTCCCAGGCATGACGCCGGAGCCCCCGGCCGCGGCGAACCGCAGCCAAGGGGCTCCCGCTCAGCGCAGCGTGCGTCAGACGTTGACGCCGAAGTCCTGGGCGATGCCGACCAGGCCGGACGCGTAGCCCTGGCCGACCGCGCGGAACTTCCACTCCGCGCCGTTGCGGTACAGCTCGCCGAAGACCATCGCCGTCTCCGTGGCCGCGTCCTCGGAGAGGTCGTAGCGGGCGATCTCGGCGCCGCCGGCCTGGTTGACGATGCGGATGTAGGCGTTGCGGACCTGGCCGAAGTTCTGCGAGCGGGTCTCCGCGTCGTAGATGGAGACCGGGAAGACGATCTTGTCGATGTCGGCCGGCAGGGCCGCCAGGTTGACGTTGATCGCCTCGTCGTCGCCCTCGCCCTCACCCGTGCGGTTGTCGCCGGTGTGGACGATGGTGTTGTCCGGGGTCTGCTTGTTGTTGAAGAAGACGAAGTGGGCGTCCGAGTAGACCTTGCCCTGCGCGTTGACAGCGATCGCGGAGGCATCGAGGTCGAAGTCCGTGCCGGTGGTGGTGCGGACGTCCCAGCCGAGGCCCACGGTGACGGCGGTCAGGCCCGGAGCCTCCTTGGTGAGCGAGACGTTGCCACCCTTGGACAGGCTTACAGCCATGGTTGGGAGTCCTTTCCCTCGTGTGCGTACGGCGCGGTACCGCGTACGGGCTTGAAGCTACAGCTACCCGTATGAACGCCACGAGGGGTACGGAAGGTTCCAGCTCCCTTTACTTTCTTTACCGAACTTCGGGTGAACGTTAATCGCGTGACGTGTGCCGGTCAGACGCGCGACCATGGGGACATGTCCGGTCCCTACCTCATCCGCGGCTCCGTCTCGCTCCCCGAGGCCGAGCTCATGTGGCGTTTCTCGCGGTCGTCGGGGCCGGGAGGCCAGCACGTCAACACCAGTGACTCCCAGGTGGAGCTGCGCTTCGACCTGGCCAACACGGAGGCGCTGCCCGAGGTGTGGAAGGCGCGGGCGCTGGAGCGGCTGGCCGGCCGGCTGGTCGACGGCGGCGTGGTCGTCGTACGCGCGTCCGAGCATCGCTCGCAGTGGCGCAACCGTGAGACCGCCGCCGTACGGCTGGCCGCCCTGCTCGCCGAGGCCACCGCGCCGCCGCCGAAGCCGCGCCGGCCCACCCGGATTCCCCGCGGGATCAACGAGCGGCGCCTGCGGGAGAAGAAGCAGCGGTCCGAGACCAAGCGGGGGCGGTCCGGCCGGAACTGGGGGTAGGGCCCCGGGCGGGAGAAGCGTGCAAGGGTGCTTGGCGCATTCGTAGAACGTCCTCTGTCACATCCAGGCCCCTCCGTCCGTCATGTCGTCGACAAGGGACCGGGGTGTGAGGAGTGACGAGTATGGACGCCAGCGAATTTCCCGCGGGGGCGGCCGGTAATGCGGAGGCCGGTAATGCGGCCGGGAATGAATTCCTCGCCCGGCGCTTCGAATCACACCGAAGTCATCTTCGGGCCGTCGCCTACCGCATGCTCGGGTCGGCCGCCGAAGCCGACGACGCCGTGCAGGAGGCCTGGTTCCGGCTGAGCCGTACCGACGCCGGGCGGGTGGACAACCTCGGCGGCTGGCTGACGACCGTGGTGGGCCGGGTCTGCCTGGACATGCTGCGCTCGCGCAAGTCCCGCGCGGAGGAGCCGCTGGAGACGCACGCGCGCGTGGCGGAGGTCTCGGCCGCCGACCCCGAGCGGGACGCGCTGCTCGCCGACTCCGTGGGCGTCGCGCTGCTGGTCGTCCTGGAGACGCTGACGCCCGCGGAGCGGCTGGCGTTCGTGCTGCACGACCTGTTCGCGGTGTCCTACGAGGAGGTCGCGGACATCGTCGGGCGCAGCCCCGTGGCGGCGCGGCAGCTGGCCAGCCGGGCGCGTCGGCGGGTGCAGGGCGCGCAGGCTCCGGACGCCGACCGGGTACGGCAGCGGAGGGTCGTGAACGCCTTTCTGGCGGCCGCGCGGGAGGGTAACTTCGAGGCGCTGGTGGAGCTGCTGGACCCCGACGTCGTCGCCCGCACCGAGGTGGGTGTGACCACCGGCGCGGCCGCGGTGGCCAAGGGCGCCTCCAGCTTCCGGCACTTCGGCTACTTGGCCCGCCCTGCCGTGGTCGGCGGCCGTACGGGCCTCGCGGTGTACGTGGAGGGGCAGCTGGACCGTACGCTCGCCTTCACGTTCGTACGGGACCGGATCGCGGTGATCGACATCGTGACGGACCGCTCGCGCGTGGCGGAGCAGGACGTCGAGCTCGCGGAAGAGGGTCCTAGGTGAGGTCCAGCACACCGACGGTCTGGCCGCCGCTCGTCTCGCCCGTGGTGCGGAAGCCGAGGCCCAGGTAGAAGCCCTCCGGGCCGTCGGGGCCGGGGTGCCATGTGACATAGCACTGTTTCCCGCCCCGGCGGCGGATCTCCTCGGCCACCGACGCGACCGCGAACCGCCCGTACCCGCGCCCCTGTTCACCGGCCGCGATGTTCAGCCGCCACAGGCCCGAGCGGAAGAGCGTGCCGTCCTGGTTCCAGTCGATGTCGAAGAAGGCCATCAGGAAGCCGACGGCCCGGTCACCGTCGACGATCAGCCGGGGCCAGGCGACGTCCGGGGGACGGACGTAGGCCTCGGCGAGGGAGTGGGCGACGGGCGCGACCGCGTGTTCCTGGTCGGGCCGGACGCGGACGGCGAGGGCGGCCTCCAGGTTGGTGGTGGTGATCTCTTCGAGGAGGGGGCCGGTCGTCGTCATGCGCGCACCCTAGGAGCGGGCCACGCGCGCGTGCCACGGATTTTGCGTGCCGCGGGTCAGCCCAACTGCCGGTAGCGCCCCCGGAAGTACGTCAGCGGCCCCCCGTCCGCGCTCGGTACGTCCGCCGTCAGGACGCGGCCGATCACCAGGGTGTGGTCGCCGGCGATCACCCGCTGCTCGGTGCGGCACTCCAGGGTCGCCAGGGCGCCGCCCACCAGGGGCGCCCCGGTCGCCTTGCCGCGGACGTACGGGATGTCCTCGAAGAGCAGCCGGTCGCTGATGCGGCCCTTCATGGCGAAGCGGCCGGCGATGTGGCGCTGGCTCTCGGAGAGGACCGAGACCCCCCACAGGGGCTGTTCGTCGAGCAGGTCGTCCATGCGGGCACCGGTGCGCAGGCTGACCAGCACCAGGGGCGGGTCGAGGGAGACCGACAGGAAGGCCGTCGCCGTCATGCCGACGTCCTCGCCGGCCGGCGCCGACGGGTCGTCGGGGTCCAGCGGCGGCTCCTGCGCGGTCACCAGGACCACGCCCGCGGCCAGCCGGGACATGGCGGCGCGGAACTCGTCGTTGCTCACCCCCTCAGCATGCCCGGCGGGCGACGGGACAGTGATCGGGGACGTGGCAAGGGATGTGTTCGGCACGCTCGAAACGCTAATCTCCCGTCGCCGCCGGCCGCATCGGGCGTCGGGCCGAGGCCGGACCTAGGACCAGCGGCGGAGTTCGCCACATAACCAAAGTTCGCGTCCAGTAAACGCACAGGAAAAACGCAGAAACCCCACTCAATTGTTCATCTTTCGCTGTGACTTGAGTCACAAGAGGCGGGAATTGTTGACCCTGTGTACCGAGTGGGCAGCGCGCTGTGATTCAGTGGCGGGGAAGCTGCCAGAACGATACGCCGATGAGAACCCTTGATTCGCTGCGAGGTCTCGGGGGGAGGGCGAGTATGGAGACCGAGTCGGAGCCCTACGTCCGTCTTGCGACTCTGCGACAACTGCACCAGGTCATGGCCGATATGAACACGGCCCGCAGCCTGGCGGACACACTGCAGACCGTCGCCGACGGTGTGGTCAACGGCCTCGGTTACGAGCTGGCGTGCGTCAACCTGGTCCGCCCCGACGGCGACCTCGTCGTCGCCGCCTTCGCCGGCAACGCCGCGGCCGAGGCGCTGATCACCGGCCGGGTCGGCTCCCGCGAATCCTGGGAGCGCCGCCTGACCATGGGTGAGCACTGGGGCGACCTGGTCTTCATACCGCACACCGAGGGCTGGGTCCTCGACGACGACGACGTCCCGCAGTGGTACACCGACGGGCCCGCGCCCCGCTTCGAGGACGAGTGGCACCCCGCCGACCGGCTGTTCGCGCCCATGTACACACCCGGCGTGCCGGGCGGCTCCTGCGGTGAGCTGATCGGCGTGCTGTCCGTGGACCGCCCGCGCAACGGCCGCCGGCCGGGCGCATGGGGACGCGAAGCGCTCCAGATGTACGCGTTCCAGGCCGCGATAGCGATCAGCAACGCCCGGCTGCGCGCCAACATGCAGCGTGCACTGGTCAGGCTCGAAAGGGAGCAGCAGGCCCTCAGGGCGAGCGAGGAGAGCTTCCGGCAGGCCTTCGAGTACGCCCCCTCGGGCATGGCCATCGCCGAGATGGGCGGCGACCAGCACGGGCGAATACTGCGCACCAACGACGCCCTGTGCCGGCTGCTCGGCCGCCCCGCCTCCGCAATGCGCCGTTACTCCTTCTCCGACCTCGTCCACCCCGAGGACATAGGCACCCTGCTGCGGACCTCCGCCGAGGGCGGGCGCGCGGAGCTGCGCCTCGGCCGCCGGGACGGCACCTACGTCTGGGTCTCCCTGCGCAACTCCGTCGTCGCGGACGCCGCCGACGGCCCCCGCTTCCTGCTCACCCACGTCGAGGACATAGAGGAGCGCAAGCGCCGCGAGCTGCATCTCGCCCACCGCGCCTCCCATGACTCCCTCACCGGCCTGCCGAACTCCGCCGAGCTCCGCTCGCGCCTGTCCTCCCGGCTCTGTCAGCGGGCCGCCCACCCGGGCGCCCTGGAGTCCCTGGACGCGGCCTACGGCCACCCGGCCTTCGACGCCAACGGCCACGGCTTCGACTTCCGGCCGGGCGGTGCCGAGATGTTCGACGGCTACGACCACCATGTGCACACCGTCGCCCCCGAGGGCGAGCGCGACGACGGCACCAAGGGGCTCGCGGTGCTCTTCTGCGACCTCGACGGCTTCAAGTCGATCAACGACCGGTTCGGGCACAACGCGGGCGACGCGGTGCTCATCGAGGTCGCCCGGCGGCTGTCCCGGGGGGTGCGCGACGGTGACACCGTGGCGCGTCTCGGCGGCGACGAGTTCGTGGTGCTCGCCGACGGGCTCGGCCGGGCCGACGCCCAGGACCTCGCCGTACGGCTGCGCAACGAGATCATCCAGCCCATCCGGGTCGACGGGCGGGCCATGCGGGTGGGCGCCAGCTTCGGCATCGGATGGGCACACTGCGGCATGACCGCGGACGAAGTGTTGAAGTCAGCCGACGAGCGGATGTACGTAGAGAAACGATCTCGTCCCAAACAGCACAGACGAGCGGGATGATCCCCAGGTCAGGGGGCACATCCGCGGGACGATGCGATCCGAGTCACCCGTTTGGGGCATGGAGAGCGGGTAGGCTCGCCATCCTGACCCCACGTATCGCACCGACCCGCACCCGCTAGGAGCACCAAGGGATGACGTCCGGCCACAACGGCGCCAGCACGCCCGAGGACGACGACCCGTTCGGCTACCTCTACGCCGATGGGCAGGCCAATGGCGCCCAGCCGCCGTCCGGTGGCGGTGGCTACGGCTACCCGGGCTCGGTCAACCGGACGCGCGCGGTCGGCCAGCGGCAGTACGGCCAGCCGGCTCCGACGCAGCAGCAGACCGCCGCGTACGGTCAGGTGCCGCAGCAGCAGGGTGCGTACGGCCAGCCGAGCGCCCACTACGCGGCTCCCGAGACCTTCCCCGGCGGCGGCACCCCGACGGCCCCGCAGCAGCCGGCGTCCCGGGGCGGGGGCGGTGGCCGCAGCGGTGGTCCCAACACCAAGGGGCTGCTGATCGGCGCGATAGCGGTGGTCGCCGCGGTGGTCATCGGCATCGGCGTGGCGATCATGGGCGGGGACGACTCGGACAACAAGGCGAGCGGCGGCTCCACGCCGACGACGTCCACGTCCCAGAGCGCCCAGCCGAGCCGGTCGGCCAGCGCCAGCGCGGCAGCGGACCTTCCCAAGACCGACGCCAAGGACCTCCAGCTGGGGGGTGGCGCGACGGTCGCGTCGGACGTCGAGGGCGCGAAGTCGGACGGCGGCAGCTATGTCACCAACCTGAACAACCAGGGCGCGTCGGCCACATGGACGATCGACGGCATCCCCAAGGCGGGTGTCTACACCGTCTTCGCATACTTCAGCGCGGCCGGCGAGGACCAGTCGATGACGCTCAGCGTCAACGGCAAGACCTTCGGAAGCAAGCTGAACCTGGGCAACTTCGCGCACGCCAAGGACGGCGACTTCGCGCACGGCTGGACCAAGACCTACGCCTGGCCCTCCCTCAAGCAGGGCACCAACACGATCACGCTCTCCTGCCAGGCCGGCGACAAGTGCAACGTCCTGCTCGACCAGTTGTGGCTGAAGGCGGGCCAGGTCAAGAACTAGCGGCCGGGATCAGGCCGCGGTGACCTCGCCCGTCACCGCGACCCGCCCCACCAGTTCCTCGTAGGCCGCGCGGTCGAACTCGCCGGCCACGGGGGCCAGTACCGTCGCCGCTGACAGGGCGACCGCTCGGGACAGGCGGGCCGGCCAAGGGAGTTGTTCGACCAGGCCGGACAGGAGGCCCGCCACCGCGGAGTCGCCCGCGCCTGTCGGGTTGCCGTGGAGGTGGGTCGGTGGGGTGGCTCGCCAGCGGCCCTCGGGGGTGGCCGCGAGGAGGCCGTCCGAGCCGAGTGAGGTGACGACCGCCGTCGCTCCTCGTCGGCGGGCGTCCTGCGTGGCGCGCAGCGGTTCGTGGGAGCCGGTGAGTTCGGCCAGTTCGTCGGCGTTCGGTTTGATCAGGTCGGGGCGGGCGGCCACCCCCCGCCGCAGGGGCTCGCCGCTCGTGTCGAGGAGCACCGGAACGCCCGCCGCCCGGGCCAGACGGACCAGGACGGCGTACGCCCCCACCGGCACCCCCGGCGGCAGGCTGCCGCACAGGGCCACCGCCGACATGGAGGACAGCAGGTCCTCGTACACGTCCTGGAAGGCCGACCACTCGGCGGGTGTGACCGTCGGGCCCGGTTCGTTGAGCTGGGTCGTGTCACCGGAGGTCGTGTCGACGACGGCGATCGTGCGCCGGGTCGGGCCGGCGACCGGGACGAGGGCGTCCACCAGTGCGGGCGTGGCCGTCAGTTGTTCCCGCACCGTGCGGCCGGTCGCACCGCCCGTGAAACCGGTGACCGTCACCTCATGGCCGAGGGCCGCCAGCACCCGGGCCACGTTCAGGCCCTTGCCGCCGGGGCGTTCCGTCACGTCGGTCACCCGGTGCGAGGAGTGCGGACGCAGCGCCCGGACGCGGTACGTGATGTCGAGAGCGGTGTTCAGCGTGACCGTGAGGATCACCTGGGCCGACCTCCCCCGGAGAAAGACATGCAGAACGTGGTCGTCCTATTTTCACAGGACGACCGTCGCTCTCAACAGCCGGACACATCACCCCAGTTGCGGATCGACCACCCATTCACCCCGGCGCATCACGCCCTTGAGGTCGAATTGATGGTCAAGAACCACCAGGTCGGCGTCCTTGCCGGCCTCCAGCGAACCGATCCGGTCGTCCATGCCGAGCAGCCGGGCCGGGTTCGCCGAGATCGCGGCCACCACGTCCTCGACGGACAGCCCGTCGACCGTGACCGCCCGCTTGAACGCACGGTCCAGCGTGAGCGTCGACCCGGCGATGGAGCCGCCCTCCACGAGCCGCGCCACGCCTTCGCTGACCTCGACCTCCAGGGGGCCGAGCATGTAGCGCCCGTCGCCGAAACCGGCCGCGTCCATCGCGTCCGTGATGAAGGCGACCCGGCCCGCGCCGGCGTGGTGGAAGGCCAACTGGAGCGAGGCCGGATGCAGATGGGTCCCGTCGTCGATGAGCTCGACCGTGATCCGCTCGTCCTCCAGAAGGGCGGTGATCGGGCCCGGGGCACGGTGCCCGATCTGCGGCATCGCGTTGAACAGGTGCGTCGCGACCGTCGCCCCCGCGTCGATCGCCTCCACGGTCTGCTCGTACGTGGCGTCCGTGTGACCGATCGCCGCGATCACCCCCTGCTCGGCGAGCAGCCGTACGGAGTCGATGCCGCCGGGCAGTTCGGTCGCGAGGGTGACCATCTTCGCCTTGCCGCGCGCGGCGTCGACCAGCTTGCGGACCGCCGCGGGGTCGGGGTCGCGCAGCAGCTCCTCGGAGTGGGCGCCCTTGCGGCAGGGCGAGATGAAGGGCCCCTCGAAGTGGATGCCGGCGACGTCACCCTGCTCGGCGAGCTCGCTCAGCAGCCCGGCCCGCTGGGCGAGGAAGTCCATGTCGCCGGTGACCGTCGAGGCCACGAGGGTGGTCGTGCCGTGCAGCCGGTGGGTGTGGATGCCGTGCAGCACCTCGTCGACCGTGCCCGAGGTGAAGGACGCCCCACCCCCGCCATGGTTGTGGATGTCGACGAACCCCGGCACCAGCCAGTGGCCCGAGACGTCGACGACCTCGGCGTTCTCCGCAGCCGTGGCCGCGATCCGCGTGTCCTCGACGACGACACGGCCGTCCTGGACGACCCCCGTGGGCAGCACCACCCGGGCACCGGCGAGAACCTTGGTAGAACCCATCAGGTGGTTACCTCCGTGCGGTCGGTTGTGGTGCGGTCGGTTGTGTCGAGGAGATCCCAGGCCAGCAGCCCGGCACCGAGACAGCCCGCCGCGTCCCCCAGCGCCGCGGGGACGATCGACGGCAGCTTCTGGAAGGTCACCCGGCGCCCGACCGCCTCCCGCAGTGGTGTGAACAGGGTTTCCCCCGCCTCCGCGAGCCCGCCGCCGATGATCAGCGTGCGCGGGTCCAGCAGGGTGAGGGCCGTGACCAGGCCGTCGGCGAGCGCGTCGACCGCCTCCTGCCAGACGCGGACGGCGTTCGGATCGCCGGACGCGACGGCCTTCGCGCAGTCGGCGGCGTCCGCGCCGGGGTCACCGCTGGCGGCGGCCCAGGCCTCGCTGACGGCCGCCGCGGAGGCGTACCGCTCCAGGCAGCCGACCTGACCGCACGGACAGGGGGCGCCCCCGGGCCGTACGACGATGTGACCGATCTCGCCCGCGAAGCCGTGCGCGCCCGCCTCCACCCGGCCCGCGATGCCGATGGCGCCCGCGATGCCGGTGCCGAGGGGGACGAAGAGGAAGCGGTCCGCGCCCCGGCCCGCGCCGATCCGGCCCTCCGCGAGCCCGCCGGTGCGCACGTCGTGGCCGAGGGCGACGGGCACGCCGAGCCGCCGGGACAGCAGGTCGCGCAGGGGTACGTCCCGCCAGCCGAGGTTGGCCGAGTACGCGGCCACGCCCCGCGGCTCGTCGACGATGCCCGGGACGGCCACGCCGGCCGCGGTGGCGGGTTCGCCGAAGCGGTCGGCGCCGTGGGCGCGCAGCTCGGCGGCGAAGTCGAGGATGCCCTCGACCACGGCGTCCGGGCCGCGTTCGCGTCCGGTCGCCCGGCGGGCCTGGTGCAGCAGCTCGCCGCCGGCGCCGACGAGCGCGGCCTTCATCCCGGTTCCGCCCACATCGAGGGCGATGACATGTCTCACGGGATGTAGTGTGACCCGCTGACCCACGAGAGGTCTAGTCCACTTACGTGGTGTAGACCTTAAAACGGTCCACATATTGAACGGCGAGACAGTTGGGGCGTGGCATAGCAGTGCAGCGACGCAGGACGGGAACGGCGGCGGCGGTCGCCGCGCTGGGCATGACGGCGGCCCTGAGCGGCTGCGGTGTCACCGGCGGTTCGGGAGACGTGACCCTGAGACTGGTCGCGGCGGACTACGGCGACTCCGCCGCCAACAGCTCGCAGAAGTACTGGGACCGGCTGGTCGAGGAGTACGAGGCGAAGCACGCCGGTGTGAAGATCGATGTCACCGTCTACTCCTGGAACGACGTCGACCGCAAGGTCAAGGAGATGGTCGACGACGGCAAGGCGCCCGACCTGGCGCAGATCGGCGCGTACGCCGACTACGCCGACAAGGGCCTGCTCTACTCGGCGGACGACCTGCTCTCCATCAGCACGCAGGCCGACTTCGCCTCCCAGCTGGCCACCGCCGGGCAGGTCAACAGCGTGCAGTACGGGATGCCGTTCGCGGCCTCCACCCGGCTGCTGTTCTACAACAAGACCCTCTTCAAGAACGCCGGGCTCAGCGCGCCGAAGACCTGGAAGCAACTCGCCGCCGACGCCGAGGTGCTCAAGGCGCGGGGCGTGACGTACCCGTACGCGCTGCCGCTCGGGCCGGAGGAGGCGCAGGCCGAGACCATGCAGTGGATGCTCAGCGGCGGGGGCGGCTACACCGACACCGTCGGCACGTACGGCATCGACTCGGCGGAGAACGTCGCCACCCTCAACTGGCTCAAGGACGACCTGGTCGGCAAGGGGCTGACCGGTCCGGTCGCGCCGGGCAAGCTCAACCGGGCCGACGCGTTCGCGGCCTTCGCGAAGGGGGAGGTCGGCATGCTCAACGGGCACCCCTCGCTGATGAAGATCGCCGCGAAGAAGGGCGTGAAGTTCGGCATGGTGCCGATGCCCGGCGCCGACGGGCCGAGCACGACCGCGATGGGTGTGGCCGACTGGATGATGGCCTTCAAGAAGAACGGCCACGCCGAGCAGGTCGGTGACTTCCTGGACTTCGTCTACAGCGAGAAGAACGTCCTCGCCTTCTCCCGCGAGTACGACCTGCTGCCGGTCACCAACTCCGCGTCCGACGCGATGAGCGGCGACCGGCGGGACGCCGCGCTCAAGCCGTTCCTGGACGAGCTTCCGCAGTCCGAGCTGCCGCCGGTCGGCAAGACGTCCTGGGCGGCGGTCAGCGCGGCGGTCAAACAGCGCATAGGCCAGGCGGTCGCCCCGAACGGCAGCCCGGCGGCCGTCCTCGGTCAGCTGCAGTCCACGGCGACCAGGGCGGAGAGCTCCGACTAGGCACCGCCGGCCGGGGGTGGCTGTCAGTGGCGGGCGCTACGGTTCGTCGCATGGACCGGGAAGAGCAGCTGGGGGAGCGGGAGCGGGCCGTCCTCGCCCTGGAGCGCCGGGGTTTCACGGGCCCCGGCGCGAAGGAGCGGGCGATACGGGAGGAGCTGGGGCTCGCCCCGGTCCGCTACTACCAGCTGCTCAACGCCCTCCTGGACGACGAGCGCGCCCTGGCCCACGACCCGGTGACGGTGAACAGACTGAGAAGGGTGCGCGAGCAGCGGCGCTCGGAACGCTGAGGGTTTCCGCACCCCCAGCCGACCCCAGCGACCGTTCTCCCGCACCCGCCGGCCGCGCATGTCTCGCCCCATCCCGGTTAGGGTCCCCGTATGGGCACCCACACGGACACGGATCCCCTGCCGACGCCTGTCACCCCGGCCGGGCGGGACGGGCTCGGTGCGATTCTCGCTGATCCCGGGAAGGCCGTGATCGGCCTTGACTTCGACGGGACGCTCGCCCCGATCGTCGCGGACCCCGAACAGGCCCGTGCCCACCCCGACGCCGTTCCCGCGCTGGCGCGGCTCGCCCCGAAGGTGGCCGCGGTCGCGGTCGTCACCGGGCGCCCGGCGGAGGTCGCCGTACGGCACGGCGGCTTCGCGGGCGTGCCGGGCCTCGAGCACCTGGTCGTCCTCGGCCACTACGGCGCCGAGCGCTGGGACGCGGTGAGCGGCGAGGTCACGGCCCCGCCGCCGCACCCCGGGGTCGCCGCCGTCCGCGCCGAACTGCCCGGGTTCCTCGACCGGGCCGGCGCGGGGCAGGCGCGGGGCACCTGGATCGAGGAGAAGGGCCGCGCGCTGGCCGTGCACACCCGCCGGGCGAGTGACCCGCAGGCGGCGTTCGAGGCGTTGCGCGGGCCGCTGGGCGACCTCGCGGCACGGCACGGCCTGATCGTGGAGCCCGGCCGGCTGGTCCTGGAACTCCGGCCCCCGGGCATGGACAAGGGCGTGGCCCTGAGTGAGTACGTCCGGGAGATCTCCGCCGAGGCCGTCCTCTACGGCGGCGACGACCTGGGCGACCTCCCGGCCTTCGGGGCGGTGGAGAAGCTGCGCTCCGACGGGATGCCCGGACTGCTGGTGTGCAGCGGGAGCGACGAGGTCACGGAGCTGAGGGAGAGGGCGGACCTGGTGGTCGACGGCCCGGCAGGGGTCGTACGCCTCCTGTCCGCCCTCGCGGTTCAACTCGGCTGATCCACCAGCGCGTTCAGCTGGTCCAGGAACCACTGCGCCGGCGGCAGCGCGGTGGCGGCCGCCACCAGCCGCTTGCTGCGCTCGGCCAGCTCCTCCGGCGGCAGGGTCAGCGCCGTGTGCAGCGCCTCCGCCGTGCCGATCACGTCGTACGGGTTCACCGTGATCGCGTCCTCGCCCAGCTCGGCGTAGGCGCCGGCCTCGCGGGACAGCACCAGGACGCAGCCGTCGTCGGAGACGACCGGAACCTCCTTGGCGACCAGGTTCATGCCGTCGCGGATGGGGTTGACGAGGGCCACGTCGGCCAGGCGGTAGGCGGCCAGCGAGCGCGCGAAGTCGTCCTTCACGTGCAGCGCGACGGGGGTCCAACCGGGCGTCCCGTACCGGGAGTTGATCTCCTCCGCGAGCCGCTGCACCGCGGCGGTGTAGTCGCGGTACACGGCGAGGTCCTGCCGCGAGGGGTAGGCGAAGGCCACGTGCACGACCCGCTCCCGCCACTCCGGGTGGTCGTCGAGCAGCTGCCGGTACGCCAGCAGCCCGCGCACGATGTTCTTCGACAGCTCGGTCCGGTCGACCCGCACGATCGTCTTCCGCCCGGCCCCGATCTCCTCCCGCAGGGCCGCCATCCGCTCGCCGACGTCGGCCTCGTGCGAGCGCCGGCGCAGGAAGTCCGCGTCCGCCCCGAGCCCGTGCACGCCGACCTCGGTGTTCCCGAGCCCGCCCACCAGTTCCGTACAGCACGCCGTGAAGGCGTCCGCCCAGCGCCGGGTCAGGAAACCGAGACGGTCGGCGCCGAGCATGCCGCGCAGCACCTGCTCGGCGATGTCGTCCGGCAGCATCCGGAAGTAGTCCACCGGCGCCCACGGCGTGTGCGAGAAGTGACCGATCCTGAGGTCCGGGCGCAGCTCACGCAGCATCCCCGGCACCAGCGTCAGGTGGTAGTCCTGCACCAGCACCGCGGCGCCCTCGGCCGCCTCCTCGGCCAGCGCCTCGGCGAACGCCCGGTTGTACGTCTCGTACGACGCCCACTGCCGCCGGAACTCCGCGTCGAAGACCGGCTCCAGCGGGGTCTGGTACAGCATGTGGTGGACGAACCAGAGCACCGAGTTGGCGATGCCGTTGTACGCGTCGGCGTGCACGTCGGCCGGGACGGCGAGCATGCGCACGCCCTCCTCGCCGACGCCCTGCCGTACCGCCTCCCGGTCGCCGTCGGACAGCGCGGAGCACACCCACAGGGCGCCCGCGTCGGGCCCGATCGCCGACAGACCGGAGACCAGCCCGCCGCCGCCCCGTTTGGCGGCCAGCGAGCCGTCCTCCTGTACCTCGTACGAGACCGGGCCGCGGTTGGACGCGACCAGCACCTGATGAGCGCCGTGCGTGGAAGCCATACGCCTCAACCTAGCCCGGCCCGGAAACACTCAAACGTATGGCCGGTTCACGGCCTCGCCCCGTATACGGCCCGCTCCGCGGGGTTACGCGACCTTGCGCTCCGCGTACTCCGCGATCTCCGCCATGGGTGGCCGCTCCTCGGTGTCCACCGAATAGGTGCGCGGCTCGAAGCCGTCCTCGCCCCGCTCGAACTGGGTGAGGGAGGGACGGATGAGGTGGCCGCGGGCGAGCCGGAGCTGGGCCGTGCGGTAGATGGCCGCGGCCATGCGGCCCAGGGCCTGTCCGTCCTGGTGCCGGTGCTTGCGGACGCCGACGTCGACCTGGGCGAGGGCGTCGAGGCCGACCAGGTGCAGGGCGTCGACCAGCATGCCGAGCTCCACGCCGTAGCCGACGGGGAAGGGCAGCTGTTCCAGCAGGCTGCGCCGGGCCGCGTACTCGCCGCCGAGCGGCTGGACGAAACCGGCCAGTTGCGGCCAGTGCATGTTGAGCAGCGGGCGGGCCATGAGTTCGGTGACCCGGCCGCCCTGGCCGGTCGCGCCGGCGAGCGGGCGGTCGTACATGCCCTTGACCAGGTCGATCCCCGGGTCGGTGAGCAGCGGGCCGACGATGCCGGAGACGAAGTCGGAGGAGAACTCCTTCAGGTCGGCGTCGATGAAGCAGACGATGTCCCCGGTGGTGACCAGCAGCGAGCGCCACAGCACCTCGCCCTTGCCGGGGACGGCCGGGAGGCGGGGCAGGATCTCGTCGCGGTGGACGACCCGCGCGCCGGCCGACGCGGCGACCGCCGACGTGCGGTCGGTGGAGCCGGAGTCGACGACGACGATCTCGTCGACCAGGGGGACCTGCTGCATCAGGTCGTGACGGATGATCGCGACGATGTCGCCGACCGTCTCCTCCTCGTTCAGCGCGGGCAGCACGACGGACACCGTCCGGCCCGTGCGCTGCTTGGCGGCCAGGATCTGGTGGAGCGGTCGGTCGGTGACGGACCAGGAGCGGGTGCTCAGCCAGCGCTCGACTTCTTCCAGCACGTAGGCGGCTCCTCACTTGTCTCGCGGTTCGGACGACTCTCTCAACTGTCCTGGCCTTCGGTTACAGTCTTGAACAACGTCGATGACCATCGCATGTCCGAGGTCATTGAACGTACAACCGAATACCGCTCATCCAGAGGGGCAGAGGGACACGGCCCGATGAAGCCCCGGCAACCCTCCAGCCGGTCTCGTAGATCAACGTTGATCATTCCGCGAGGCTCCCGGCTAGGGAAGGTGCCAAATCCGTCTCACGGCGAGATGCGTCGTGAGGAAGATGAGGAGAAAGGGCCTCGCCTCACATGGCTGCGCAGACTGTTGCAAGCACCACCGACTCCCGGGCCGTCGACCTCGGTCCCGCCGCGGCGCTGAGCTGCCGCGAATGCGGCCACCGGGTACCGCTCGGCCCGGTCTTCGCCTGCGAGGAGTGTTTCGGCCCGCTCGAGATCGCGTACGACTTCTCGGCCTACGACACCGAGGAACTCCGCAAGCGGATCGAAGCGGGACCTTCGAACATCTGGCGTTACGCGCCGCTGCTGCCCGTCCCGGCGGACGTGGCGACCAAGCCGAACATCAACCCCGGCTGGACCAAGCTCGTCAAGGCCGACAACCTCGCGCGCGAGCTGGGTGTGACCGGCGGCCTGTACGTCAAGGACGACTCCGGCAACCCGACGCACTCCTTCAAGGACCGTGTCGTCGCCCAGGCCCTGGAGGCCGCGCGCGCCTTCGGCTTCACCACCCTCTCCTGCTCCTCCACCGGCAACCTCGCGGGCGCGGTCGGCGCCGCCGCCGCCCGGGCCGGCTTCCGCTCCTGCGTGTTCATCCCGCACGACCTGGAGCAGGGCAAGGTCGTCATGGCCGCGGTCTACGGCGGTGAGCTCGTCGGCATCGAGGGCAACTACGACGACGTGAACCGCTTCTGCTCCGAGCTGATCGGCGACCCGGCCGGCGAGGGCTGGGGCTTCGTCAACGTCAACCTGCGGCCGTACTACGCGGAGGGCTCCAAGACCCTGGCGTACGAGATCTGCGAGCAGCTCGGCTGGAAGCTGCCCGACCAGCTGGTGGTGCCGATCGCCTCCGGATCGCAGCTGACGAAGATCGACAAGGGGCTGCAGGAGCTGATCAGGCTCGGGCTCGTCGAGGACAAGCCGTACAAGATCTTCGGCGCGCAGGCCGAGGGGTGCAGCCCGGTCTCCGTCGCGTACAAGGCGGGGCACGACGTGGTCCGGCCGCAGAAGCCGAACACCATCGCCAAGTCGCTGGCCATCGGCAACCCGGCGGACGGCCCGTACGTCCTGGACATCGCGCGCCGCACCGGCGGCGCGGTGGAGGACGTGAACGACGAGCAGATCGTCGACGCGATCAAGTTGCTCGCGCGGACCGAGGGGATCTTCGCGGAGACCGCCGGTGGGGTGACCGTCGGCGTGACGAAGAAGCTGATCGAGGACGGTGTGCTGGATCCGGGCCTCACCACCGTCGTCCTCAACACCGGCGATGGGCTGAAGACCTTGGACGCGGTGGCCGGCACGGGGCTCACCGCGACGATTCGCCCGAACCTGGAGTCCTTCCGGGAAGCTGGGCTCGCCTAGGGCCTGTTGCGAAAGTCCCAAGCCCGTCATCCGACCGGAGGTCATCAGCATGAGCGTCAACGTCCGCATCCCCACCATCCTGCGCACCTACACCGGCGGTCAGGCCGAGGTGAGCGCCGAAGGCGCGACCCTGGCCGAGGTCATCGCCGATCTGGAGAAGAACCACACGGGGATCGCCGCGCGGGTCCTCGACGACCAGGGCAAGCTGCGGCGGTTCGTCAACGTGTACGTCAACGACGACGACGTGCGGTTCGAGCAGGGGCTGGAGACGGCCACCCCGGACGGTGCGGGCGTCTCGATCATTCCCGCGGTCGCCGGCGGCTGACCGGATGACCGACCATTACCGTCGGTAACAGTGATTACCGAGTGTTCATCGAATTGCCTCCTCCGTGAGAGAAACGGAGGGGGCAATTCTGCATGGTTGAGCACGGTACAGTTGGGGAACCTGCTGCCTCTCGCATGCCGAACGCATATGAGTACCGCCTCCGGATGCGATGAGAAGTAGCCAAAGTGTGCACGTCTTTTGCGCCTTATGCGCCCTTTATGGGGCCCGACTTGCCCTGAATTCGGGCGAATTCTCACTACATTCCGGACCCCTGACGTCCAGAATTCTCGTCCGATTGACCTGTTGCAGACGGCAGTTGGACAGATACATTCAGCCGCGGTCGACGCGTTCCGGCGCACGCCCCCAAACCGTGGGGGGTGAGGTCTGACCCGGACCCGCGAAGTGCGGGTCTGTGCAAGGGCCAGTAATAGGGGAGTTAGGCATGGCTCAGGGCACCGTCAAGTGGTTCAACGCGGAGAAGGGGTACGGCTTCATCGCGGTCGACGGTGGTGCGGATGTTTTCGTCCACTACAGCGCCATCCAGATGGACGGGTACCGCACCCTGGAAGAGGGCCAGCGGGTCGATTTCGAGATCTCGCAGGGTCAGAAGGGGCCGCAGGCGGACATGGTCCGACTCGCGACCAGCTGAAGCACGCGCCGGGTAGATCGCAGCGTCGTTCTTCTGTTTTCTTCGAAGGGCTCGTACCCCATGGGGAGTCATGGGTACGGGCCCTTCGGCATGTCTGCGTCAGGTGGCCCCGGATCCCCTGCGAGACCTGCCCAGTACCCGGGAGGCGCTTGCACTCGGCAGGGGCGAGTGCTAATCATTGGCGTTAGCACTCTGAAGGTGAGAGTGACAAAGAAGGACCGGGTCGGTGAGGCCCGCAGGCCGGGTGGGGCAAGGAACCCACGGGTCGGCGAGCCGTCCGTCGCGGGCGCGGGCGCGGTCCGAAGGAATCACCCCCAGTCCTGGAGGGACCACTTCACATGGCCAAGATCATCGCGTTCGACGAGGAGGCGCGGCGCGGCCTCGAGCGCGGCATGAACCAGCTCGCGGACGCCGTGAAGGTGACGCTCGGCCCCAAGGGCCGCAACGTCGTCCTCGAGAAGAAGTGGGGCGCCCCCACGATCACCAACGATGGTGTCTCCATCGCCAAGGAGATCGAGCTCGAGGACCCGTACGAGAAGATCGGCGCCGAGCTGGTCAAGGAAGTCGCCAAGAAGACGGACGACGTCGCCGGTGACGGTACGACCACCGCGACCGTGCTCGCCCAGGCCCTGGTCAAGGAGGGCCTGCGCAACGTAGCCGCCGGCGCCAACCCGATGGCCCTCAAGCGCGGTATCGAGAAGGCCGTCGAGGCCGTCTCCGGTGCCCTGCTCGAGCAGGCGAAGGACGTCGAGACCAAGGAGCAGATCGCCTCCACGGCCTCCATCTCCGCCGCCGACACCCAGATCGGCGAGCTGATCGCCGAGGCCATGGACAAGGTCGGCAAGGAAGGCGTCATCACCGTCGAGGAGTCCCAGACCTTCGGTCTGGAGCTGGAGCTCACCGAGGGTATGCGCTTCGACAAGGGCTACATCTCGGCGTACTTCGCCACCGACATGGAGCGGATGGAGGCATCGCTCGACGACCCGTACATCCTGATCGCCAACTCCAAGATCGGCTCCGTCAAGGACCTGCTCCCGCTGCTCGAGAAGGTCATGCAGTCGGGCAAGCCGCTGCTGATCATCGCCGAGGACGTCGAGGGCGAGGCCCTGTCGACCCTGGTCGTCAACAAGATCCGCGGCACCTTCAAGTCCGTCGCCGTCAAGGCCCCGGGCTTCGGCGACCGCCGCAAGGCCATGCTCGGCGACATCGCCATCCTCACGGGCGGCGAGGTCATCTCCGAGGAGGTCGGCCTCAAGCTGGAGAACGCCACCCTCGACCTGCTGGGCAAGGCCCGCAAGGTGGTCATCACCAAGGACGAGACCACCATCGTCGACGGTGCCGGCGCCAGCGACCAGGTCGCGGGCCGCGTGAACCAGATCCGCGCCGAGATCGAGAACAGCGACTCGGACTACGACCGCGAGAAGCTGCAGGAGCGCCTGGCGAAGCTCGCCGGCGGTGTCGCGGTCATCAAGGCCGGTGCCGCCACCGAGGTGGAGCTCAAGGAGCGCAAGCACCGCATCGAGGACGCCGTCCGCAACGCGAAGGCCGCCGTCGAGGAGGGCATCGTCGCCGGTGGTGGCGTGGCCCTGCTGCAGGCCTCCCAGGTCTTCGAGAAGCTGGAGCTCGAGGGTGACGAGGCGACCGGCGCCAACGCCGTGCGCATCGCGCTCGAGGCGCCGCTGAAGCAGATCGCCGTCAACGCCGGCCTCGAGGGCGGCGTCGTGGTGGAGAAGGTCCGCAACCTCACCCCGGGTCACGGCCTCAACGCCGCGACCGGCGAGTACGTCGACCTGGTCAAGGAAGGCATCATCGACCCGGCGAAGGTGACCCGCTCTGCCCTGCAGAACGCCGCCTCCATCGCCGCGCTCTTCCTCACCACCGAGGCCGTCATCGCCGACAAGCCGGAGAAGGCCGCCGCGCCCGCCGGTGGCGGCATGCCGGGCGGTGACATGGACTTCTGATCGACCTCGGGGCCTCGGTCCCGGTTGATCAACGTCCTTACGGAGGGCGGCACTTCCTGCTCCGGCAGGGGGTGCCGCCCTTCGGCGTGTCCGGGGTCACAGGGCAGCCGGAAATGCCGTGACACGTGGGGCGGTTGACGCTTGAACAGCCCGTATGCGTATGCACATACCGAGGAGTTTCCCCGCGTGACCGCCACCACCTCCCGCGCCGCCGAGATCCTGTCCCGGCCCACCGCGATCAACGGCCTGACCCTCCCCAACCGCATCGTGATGGCGCCGATGACCCGCCAGTTCTCCCCGGGCGGAGTCCCCGGCGAGGACGTCGCGTCGTACTACTCCCGCCGGGCCGCCGCCGGGGTCGGTCTGATCGTCACCGAAGGCACCTACGTCGGCCACCGGTCGGCCGGGCAGAGCGACCGCGTCCCGCGCTTCCACGGTGAGGAGCAGCTCGCGGGCTGGCAGAAGGTCGCCGAGGCGGTGCACGCGGCGGGCGGCACGATCGTGCCGCAGCTGTGGCACATCGGCATGGTGCGCGAGCAGGGTCAGGCGCCGTACGCCGACGCGCCCGCCGTCGGTCCGTCCGGCATCCGCCTCGACGGCACCGAGGGCAAGGGCGCCGCGATGACCCAGCGCGACATCGACGACGTCATCGGCGCGTTCGCCGAGGGCGCGGCCGCGGCGGAGCGCATCGGGTTCGACGGCGTGGAGCTGCACGGCGCGCACGGCTACCTGATCGACCAGTTCCTGTGGGCGGGCACGAACCGGCGTGGCGACGCGTACGGCGGTGACCGGGTCGCCCGTACGAAGTTCGCGGCGGAGATCGTCGCGGCCGTACGGGAGACGGTCTCGCCGGAGTTCCCGGTCATCTTCCGGTACTCGCAGTGGAAGTCGGACAACTACGACGCTCGGCTCGCCGAGACGCCGGAGGAGCTGGAGGCGGTGCTCGCGCCGCTGGCCGCGGCCGGGGTCGACGCGTTCCACGCGTCCACGCGCCGTTACTGGCTGCCCGAGTTCGAGGGCGCCGACCTCAACCTGGCCGGGTGGACGAAGAAGCTGACCGGCAAGCCGGCGATCACGGTGGGCTCGGTCGGTCTCGACGGGGACTTCCTCCGCGGCTTCGCGGGCGAGGGCTCGCCGGTCCGCGGCATCGACGACCTGCTGGACAGCCTGGAGCGCGAGGAGTACGACCTGGTCGCCGTCGGCCGGGCGCTGCTTCAGGACCCCGAGTGGGCGGCGAAGGTGCTGGCCGGCCGCTTCGAGGAGCTCCGCCCCTACGAGGCGACGGCGCTGCGCTCGCTGAGCTGACGCCGGGGGCGATCCGGTGGGGCGGGCGTCCCTGGGACCAGAAACAGGGACCCGGAGCCTGGGACCTTGAACAGCGGACCTGGGATCGCGCCCCCGCACGGGTACAGGATGACCGCATGACCTTCGCCCGCTCCGCCACGCCCTCCGACGTCGACGGCATCGTCGCCGCCTTCACCTCCGCCTTCCTCCATGACCCCGTGTGGGGCCCGGCCTTCCCCGACGAGGGGCGGCGGGCGGAGCAGGCGGCGGTGATGTGGCGGATCTACGCCACCTCCGCCCTGCGCTACCCCTGGACCCTGGTGACCCCCGACGTCGAGGCCGCCGCCCTGTGGATCCCGCCGGGCGGTGTCGAGCTGACGCAGGACGAAGTGGATGGTCTGGAGGGGCGGTTGGCCGAGGCCACCGACCCCGTCACCGCCCGGGGGATCATGGAGGTCGGGGAGCTGTTCGAGGAGGCGCACCCGGCCGAGCCGTTCTTCTACCTCACCATCCTCGGCACCCACACCGATCACCGGGGCAAGGGCCTCGGGATGGGCCTGCTGTCCGAAAGCCTCGCCCGCATCGACGAGTTGGGCGCGCCCGCCTACCTGGAGTCGACCAATCCCGCCAATCTCAAGCGGTACGAGAGCGTCGGCTTCACCGCCCGGGACCGAATCACCCTCCCCGGCGGCCAGGTGGTGACGACGATGTGGAGGCCGGGGGCGGCCTGATGGTGCGCGTTGGTTGATTCAAGCAAGCTCCTTGGGTTTGAGTGGGTGGCCGAGCCGTGTTGCCCGTCCCCTGTGTGAGGAGCCGACGATGACGACAGCCGAGGGTCTGGTCGTGAGCACCGTGGCCGGTGCCGTGCGCGGACGGGAGGAGGGCGGGCTGACGGTCTTCCGGGGGATCCCGTTCGCCGAACCGCCGGTGGGGGAGGGCCGGTTCGGTGCGCCGCGCCCCGTGCGGGCGTGGGAGGGGACGCGTGAGGCGTACGCCTTCGGTCCGCCGCCCCCGCAGGAGTCCGGGTTCCAGGGGCGTACGGCCGTGCTCGACGTGCCCGAGGGCGACGACTGGCTGACCGTGAACGTCTGGACGCCGGAGGCGGACCCCGCCGCCCGCCGCCCGGTCATGGTGTGGATCTACGGCGGCGCCTACAAGCTCGGCCACGCCGGCAGCCCCGGCTACGACGCCCGGCGCATCGCAGTCGACGGCGACCTGGTCGTCGTCACCCTCAACTACCGTGTCGGCGTCGAGGGGTTCGCGCAGATCGAGGGGGCGCCCGCCAACCGGGGGCTGCTCGACCAGGTCGCCGCGCTGGAGTGGGTGCGGGACAACATCACGGCGTTCGGCGGTGACCCCGGGCAGGTCACCGTCTTCGGGGAGTCGGCGGGGGCCGGGTCCGTGGCGGCGCTGCTGGCGATGCCGAGGGCGCGGGGGCTGTTCCGGCGGGCGGTCGCGCAGAGTGTGCCGGGGACGTACTTCTCCGCCGAACTGGCCCGGGACATCGCCTCGGAGATCGCGGCGGAGGCGGGTCTGCGACCGACCGTCGCCGATCTGGCGACCCTCGATCCCCGGCAACTCACCGTCCCGGGTGAGGCGTTGGGGGCCAGGATGCGGGCGTACCAGGGGCGTTGGGGGCAGGTGGCGCCGACGCTGACGCCCTTCTCGCCGGTGGTGGACGGGGAGGTGCTGCCCACGACTCCGTGGCGGGCGCTGGCGGACGGCGCGGCACGGGACGTGGAGCTGCTCGTCGGGCACAACCGGGACGAGTACCGGCTGTTCCTCGTCATGGGCGGGATGCTCGACAAGATCGGTGAGGAACAGGCGAGTTGGGCGCTGCGGACCTTCGCGCCGGGAGGGGCGGAGGGCGAGCGGTCGTACCGTGCCGCCTTCCCGGACGCGACGCCCGTCGAGCTGTTCGAACGGGTGCACACGGACTGGCTGTTCGGGATGCCGAGCCTGCGGCTGGCCCAGGCGCAGGTCGCGGGCGGGGGACGGGCGCACATGTACGAGCTGACGTGGCCGGCGCCGGGTGCCGGGGGTGTGCTCGGCGCCTGCCACGGGCTGGACATCCCGTTGCTGTTCGGCACGTTCGAGGCGGACCTGGGGGCCCTGCTGTTCGCGGGGAGCGGGGTTCCGGCCGAGGCGGAGGAGCTGTCGGCGCGGTTCCGGCAGGCGTGGACGGCGTTCGCGCGGACCGGCGACCCGGGCTGGCCGGCGTACGAGGACGAGGGCCGTCCGGTCCAGGTCCTCGACGTCAAACCGGAGGTGCGGGCCTACCCCGAGGAGACGTCACGACGGCTCTGGGAAGGGTACGAGTTCGGAGCGCTCCCCCTGCTGCGCCCCTAGAGGTTCCCCAGCGGCTCGATGTCGACGTGCACCGGGGTGCCCCACACCCGCAGCACCTCGTAGTCGGTGAACTCGTGCACGAGCCGGTACGCCATGGCGGGGCGCGGCCCGCGACGCTGGGCGGCGAGATACAGCTCGGCCTCGCGCCGGTCCCGCCTCGGGGTGCCGCACAGCTGCCACGCCTGCCCGTTCCACGCCTCCGGCAGCCAGCGCTGCTGGGGCTGGGGGCGGTCGGCGCTGACGCCGTAGCGGGAGGGGACGGTCTCGGTCGGCGTCTGGGGCAGGGGGCCGCCGTTGAACTCGGCGCGGCGGGCCGCCCGGCGCCGGGTCTCGCAGAGCAGGCAGAGGTCGGGCGCGCTCTCGTCGACGGGGCCGGTGGGGTGCTCGGGGCACCGGGTGGCGGGCGCGGCACCGGCCACGCTCTCGTCGAGCAGATCCAGAGCACGCCGGAGGTCGGCCTTGACCTCGTGCAGCTTGGCATCGGGCGTGTCGGCACCGAGTGCCTCCCCATGCTCGCCGAGAACACGAAGAGCACGACCTAGGGCGGTGAGCTGGGCGTGGTTCATGCGTATCAGTCTGCTTCAGCCGGAGGGGGGGTGGTGGTCCTGTTGACTTCGGGCCGTGAAGATCTTCCCACCCCGCGTCCTCGACGCCCTCGCCCGGTTCAACGCCATGCACCCCTGGGACCACAACGCCCACTACCACCCCTGGCTGCTGCGCCAACTGCCCCGCCGCTTCGGCCGTGCCCTGGACGTCGGATGCGGTAGCGGCGATCTGGCGCGGCTGCTGGCGAGGAGGGCGGCGGAGGTGTACGGCATCGACTCGGATCCGGCGATCGTCGCCAGGGCGCGGGAGCTGAGCGAGCCGGGCGACGCCGTCACGTTCACCGTCGCCGACGCCTCCGTCGGGATTCCCCCCGGCCCCTACGACGTCATCACCTGCGTCGCCGTCCTTCACCATCTCCCGCTCGCGGAGACCCTCACCCGCTTCCGGCGGCACCTCGCGCCCGGGGGCACACTCGTGGTCGTCGGGCTCGCTCGGGAGGAGGCCCTTGCCGATCATCTCCCCGGTCTCGTCTCCGTTCCTCTCAACCTGCTCGTCGGTTGGGTGAAGAACGGCGGCCGTCCCGCTCCCCGGCCCGCCTCCATGACCGCCATCACCCGCCCCGCCGCTGTCACCTTCACCGAGATCGCCCGAGAGGCAGGCCGTATCCTCCCCGGCGTCCGGCTTCGGCGGCGGTTGTTCTGGCGCTATTCGCTTCTCTGGCGCGGATGAGCGTCACGGCCGCGGCGGGTGCGTCGGCACCCCCGGTACGGCCCGCAGTGCCTCCTCGTCGACGTGCGACTGGTCGGTGAGACCGGGGCGCAGCCGGGTCATGCAGTGGGCGACGGAGGTGACGTTCGCGGGGCCGCCGACGAGGGGGAGGAGGGCGGCGGCGAGGTGGTCCTGTGAGGTCGGCACTCCCCGAGCGTGCTGGTCAGCGGGGTGCCGCCGCCAGCGCGGCACGCAGATGGCCGCCGGACTCCTCCAGAAGGCGGGCAGCCGTCGGGCCGTCGACACCGGTCAGCACGGTGAGGATCGCGTTCTTCACCTCGCCGTCGGAGGCCGCGAGGGCCCGCTCGATCTCGTCGTCCGCGGCGCCGGTGGCGAGGGCGACGATACGGCGAGAACGGGCCCGCAGCTTGTCGTTGGAGGCGCGGACGTCGACCATCAGGTTCCCGTACGTCTTGCCGAGCCGGATCATCGTGATCGTCGACAGCATGTTCAGCACCAGCTTCTGCGCCGTGCCGGCCTTCAGACGGGTGGAGCCGGTCAGCAGCTCCGGGCCGACGACGACCTCGATGCCGTGCTCGGCGGCCGCCGCGAGCGCGCTGTCGGCGTTGCAGGCCAGGCCCACGGTGAGCGCGCCCAGGGCACGCGCGTGCTCCACGGCGGCGATCGCGTAGGGCGTGCGCCCGGACGCGGAGACGCCGACGACGGTGTCGGCCGGGGTGAGGGCGAGGGTGTCCAGGTCGGTGCGGGCGAGTTCGGCGGAGTCCTCGGCGCCCTCCACGGACGTGACCATCGCGGCCGGTCCGCCGGCGACGAGCCCCACGACCTGCTCGGGCCGGGTGTTGAAGGTCGGTGGGCACTCGGAGGCGTCCAGCACGCCGAGCCGCCCGGCGGTCCCGGCCCCGGCGTAGACCAGCCGCCCGCCCCGGCCCATCCGCTCGGCGATCGCGTCGATGGCGGCGGCGATCTCGGGCAGCCGCTCGGCCACGGCCGCGGGGACGCTCGTGTCCTCTCCGTTCATCAGCCGGGCGATGTCGAGGGTGGGCAGCCGGTCGATGTCGGCGAGATCCGGACGGAAGGCCTCGGTGGTCAGCGATTCCAACTCGGCGCGGAGATCACGTGGGTTGGAGGTGGAGGTCATGGGGGCGGCTCTTTCGTGAAGTGCGAGTTCCTGAGCTGAAGTCGGGAGGGGCTACCGCCGGTGCCGGTGGGCGAGCGCCTCGTAGGAGGAGGCCAGCGCGGGCGCCGCCGTCTCGTAAGTGCGCTGCGCCACCCCCACGAACAGACAGTCCACGACCAGCAGTTGACTGGTCCGGGAGGACATCGCCGCCGGCCGCAGCTCGCTCTCCCGGGCGGTGGACGTGGTCAGCACGTGGTCGGCGTACTGGGCGACCGGCCCGTCGGGGCGCCCGGTGATCGCCACCGTCGTCGCCCCGTGCTCGAAGGCCACGCGCAGTGGCTCGATGACGTCCCCCGTGGAGCCGGAGTGCGTGATCGCGATGGCCACGTCACCTCCGCGCAGCTGCACGGCGTTGGTCACCGCGAGGTGCGGATCGCTGTGCGCGTGGGCTATCAGCCCGATCCGCAGCAGCTTCTGCACCAGGTCCTGCGCGACGAGCCCCGAGGCCCCCACCCCGTAGACGTCGATCCGGCGGGCCGCCGTCGCGGCAGCCACCGCCGCCCCCAACTGCACGGTGTCCAGCCCGGCCGCCGTGTCGGCGAGCGTCTGCTGCTCGTCGTAGGCGAGTTTGGCGACCACGTCCGCGATCGGGTCGTCGACCGCTATGTCGGTGGTGATGGCGGGCGCTCGCCCCGACTGCTGCTGGGCGGCGAGCCCCGCGAGGGCGAGGCGCAGATCCCGGTACCCGGGATAGCCGAGCAGCCGGGCGGTGCGGACGACCGTCGCCTCGCTCGTGCCGGTGAGTTCGGCGAGTCCGGTGACCGTGAGGGCCGCGCAGCCCGCCGGGTCGCTCGCGACCGCCTCGGCGACGCGCTGCATGGAGCGGGTCATGGAGGGGGCGAGGGTGCGCACCTTCGCGGCGAGCGCGGCGGGGGCGGGCGGGGCGGATGTCCCCGCGCCCCGGGCGGCGAAAATTTCCTTCACGTCATGGGTCACTCCTGAAAGATATTTTCGGCCCGGGGTCGCGGTCAAGAGTGCGCACAATGGAGGCATGGATGATCCCTCGGGCACCCCCGTCAGCCCCCTGGAGCAGGCGTTGCACGCGGCACGCGCCCTCGTGCTCAGCGACCTCGCCGCGGGCGAGGTGGCCGCGCCGGACGTGGTCTCCATGGTCGAGGAGTCCGTCGTCCAGCGGCGCTGGTGGGTGGAGCAGTGGCCGGAGGGCGCGCCCTATGTCGCCGGGCTGGTCGCGCAGGACGTCCAGGACGCCCTGCTGGAGACGCACGGCCGCTGGCCGCTGTGCCCGGTCTGCGGCTCCGGCGACCCGCACGCGCTGGAGGTGGAGCCGGAGTTGGGACCCGATCCGCACTGGGTCTGCCACAAGGCGGGCGTGAAGGTCGCGGCGGTGGGCGCACTGGGCTCGGCGCCCGGCGGGACGCGCCCGTCGTGACGCTCTACATCGACCCGCCGAACTGGCCCGGCCACGGCCGCATGTGGTCGCACCTCATCAGCGACGTCTCCTACGACGAACTACGGCTGTTCGCGGACGCGCTGGGCGTCCCCCGCCGTGCCTTCGAACGCGACCACTACGACATCCCCTCCCACCGGTACGCGGAGGTGGTGGCGGCGGGCGCGGTGGAGGTCAGCAGTCGCGAGGTGGTGCGACTGCTGTGCGGTGCCGGGCTGCGGCGGCGCAAGGGGCGGGTTCAGCGCGGGAGTTCGTAGGCGAGGAGGCCGTCCTCGTCCTCGCTGACCCTGCGGAAGCCGGCGCGGGTGACGACCGCCTGGGACGGCATGTTGTCGCGGTCGACGGTGGCGAACAGGGAGGTGACGTCCTCGCGGGCGAACGCCCAGGCCCTGAGCGCCTCCAGGGCCTCGGTCGCGTAGCCGTTGCCGCGGGCGCCCTCGACCAGGTCGTAGCCGATCTCCACGCGTCCGTCCTCGTCGGGTACGCCGTGGAAGCCCATGCCGCCGATCGCCTGGCCGTCCTCCTTGCGGACGAGGGCGAAGACGCCGAACTCCGGGCGGTGCAGGCCCCCTTCGTACGCCTTGAGCAGGAAGCTCGCGGCCTCCCGGGTGCCTTCGAAGGGGCCGCCCTCCAGCCACAGGAACCCGCCGTCGCCGCCCATGACCAGATCCCGGGCGGCGGCGGGCGTGATGCCCTGGAGGGTGAGGCGCTCGGTGGTGTGGACGAGGTTGTTGTTCCAGCGCCACTCGGTGAGCCGCGCACGGCCGGGCAGCTCACCGCGGCCGGTGGCCCACAGCAGGGTCTCCCAGGGGGTGGGGCCGGGCTGCACGTGCGGGAAGATCCGGGTCAGGACGAACTCCGGAAGGTGCTGCGCGGGTTCGTACGGCAGACCCAGGGCGCCCGCGATGTCGTGCGTGTGCAGGAGCACCTCCGCGATGCCCATCGCCGCGAACCCCTCGCGGCCCGCGCTGCGGAAGGGGTACGGGTGGAAGGCGCGGGCCTCCCGGGGCGCGGTGCGCACGGCGGCGGAGAGCAGGGCACCGGTGGCCTCGATGACGTGCAGCAGGCCTGAGTTGTCGGTGCCGTCGTCGAGCCTGATCTCGAAGGGGACGTAGTCGTCCTGGGCGAGTCCGGCGAGGTTGGCGGCGTAGGCGACGAGGTCCTCCGCGATGTGGAACGCCGTCTCGTGCACGCTCCACTCGAGCCCGGCGGCCCGCAGCTGCGTCCAGTCGCGCGCCACGGCCGGCCGCAGCGTCTCCACACAGCCGGCGACGGCCTCGGTCACGTACTCCCCGCCCACGTTTCGCATGCCCGCAGGCTACGACTCGCCGCCCTCGCCGAGCGACAGCATTTCCAGCTCGGCGGCGAGGTTGTAGCGGGCCGTCGCCTCCCACTCCGCCTGCCCGTACGGTGTGCGGAACAGCCTCGGCAGATCGAGGAGTTGACGCAGGATCTGCGAACGTCCCTCGCGGAAGGCGTCATTCGGCACGAAGTGGTACTCCTCCCGGACGGCGGTCGTGTAGGCGGCGTACGCGGACGGGGGCGAGGCGAGGACCGCGAGATCGGCGTCGCACAGCACCTGCCCGTCGCGGTCGTCGTCGGCGGGATCGTGGGTGACGGTGAGCCGGACCAGGCGGGCGACCTCCGCCGTCTTCTCCTCCGGCACCCCTGCCTCCGGCAGCGCGCGCTCGGCCAGCCGGGCGGAGCGTTCCTCGTTCTCGGAGCGGTCGGGCAGGTAGACGGCGTCGTGGAACCACGCCGCGAGCCGCACCACGTCCGGGTCGTCCGCGTACTTCTCCAGTACGTCGATGTGGTCCAGAACCGCGGTGAGGTGGGCGAGCGTGTGGTACCGCCGCTGCGGCTCCTGCCAGCGGGCCAGCAGGTTGTCGGCGTACGGCGCGGGGTCGGGACCCGCGGACGCACCGCGGGCTCCCTCCAGGGCGTGGGTCCAGTGGCTGCGCAGGGCGTCGAGATCGGCCATGCGGCCATTCTCCCGTGACCGGCGCCCCCACCCCTAGCGTGGAGGTCATGACTTCTGCTGAGGTACGCGACCCCGACCTGCCCGGACGCCTGCTGATCCTCGAACGGGACGCCCTGATACCGCTGCTCCGCTCCCGTCCCGACGCCGACTTCGCCCTGCCCACGCCCGCGTGTCCCGGCTGGAGCGTGCGGGACGTGCTCGCGCACTGTTCCTCCGCGCTGAGCCGGGTGGTGGAGACCCGCTTCGAGAAGGGCGTCTTCTCGCCCGAGTCGAACGACCGGGACATCGCCGAGCGCGCCGACTGGACGAACCAGCAGGTCGTCGACGAGCTGGAGCGCGGGATGACCGAGGCGGGGCCGGTGATCGCCAAGGCCGGCGGGGTGCTGGACATGGTGGCGCTCGGGGAGTGGGTGCACGCGGGGGACGTACGGGACGTGCTCGGCGAGCCCGGCGCGTACGGGGGCCCCGGCCTTCCGGACGCCCTCGCCCTCCTCGCCCGCGTCACCCGGGAGAAGGCCCACGTCCCGCTGCACGCCGACCTCGACGAGCCGCTGCGGCTCGGCGAGGCGAGCGGTGAGCGGACGCCGGCGCGGTTCATCGGGGACGCCGCCACCCTCGTACGGCTGTACGCGGGGCGTCCGGTCGAGGGGCTGGACTTCGAGCTGGCCGGGGTGGAGGCGGGCGAGCTGAACATCTTCGGCTGAGAGGCGTCGTCGTGCGGGCGGGGGCAGGGGCGTAGTCTTTGAATTGGACTAGACCTGTGTGAGGGTCGTGCCACCCGCCCAACCGAAGAATGGGGTCCCATGAGCAAGCGTGCAGTCCTGGAGGTGATCGCCCTCGACGTCGAGGACGCGGTCGCCGCCCAGGCCGGAGGCGCGGACCGCCTCGAACTGGTCACCGACATGGCGGCCGACGGCCTCACCCCGTCGGCCGCCACCGTCACAGCGATCCGCTCCGCCGTCGACATCTCGCTGCGGGTGATGCTCCGACTGACGGACGGCTTCGCGGCGGGGGACGCCGGCCGGGTGGCCCGGACAGCACGCCAGATGCGGGACGCGGGCGCCGAGGAGTTCGTCCTCGGGTTCCTGGACGCGGACGGGGGTGTCGACCTGGGCGCGGTCGAGCGGGTCGTGGGCGAGCTGGACGGCTGCCCGTGGACCTTCCACCGGGCGATCGACCGCGCCGCCGACCGGGACGCCCTGCGCAAGCAGCTGGACGGGCTGCCGGGACTGGACACCTATCTGACGGCCGGCTCGCCCACCGGGGTGGACGACGGCCTGCCCACCCTCCTCGCCGAGGCGGCCCGGCAGGGCGAGCCCGGATACGAGCAGCGGGTCATGGTCGGCGGAGGCCTGCGCCTGGAGCATCTGCCGCGGTTGCTGGCCGCCGGCGTCGACGCCTTCCACATCGGCGGGGCGGCGCGACCGGGCGGCTGGGAGGCGCCGGTGTCGGCGCGGGCGGTGCGGGAGTGGCGCAGCTCGGTGGACCTGCCCAGGGACGCGGAGCTCGCGCGTCCGTAGCCGCTGTGTCAGAGGCGCGCAGTACGGTCCTGTCATGGCAGCCAGAATCGATCTGACGCTTGACTGCGCGGACGCCCAGCTCCTCGCCGCGTTCTGGAAGACCGCCCTGGGCTATGTCGACGAGCCGCCGCCCCCGCCCTTCGCGACCCGCGAGGAGTGGCTCGCCCAGTTCGACCTGCCCGAGGACGACGAGGACGACGCCGCGTGGCTGTGCGATCCCGACGGCGTCGGCCCCCGTCTGTCCCTTCTGAGGGTGCCCGAGCCCAAGACGGCGAAGAACCGGCTCCACATCGACATCAGGGTGCCGGGACACGGCGGTGCCGAGGAACGGTGGGCGCGGATCCGGGCGGAGGCCTGGCGTCTGGTCGAGGCGGGCGGCGAAGTGCTCACGGAGGTCGACGGCCACCACGTCGTGATGGCCGACCCGGAGGGCAACGAGTTCTGCGTCGCCGCGGCCGCTCCCTGACCCGGCCCCGGCGGCCTCAGCCGGCCAGCTGGGCCGGCAGGGGCGCCGCGTGGGTGACGATCAGCCCGGACACCGCCCGGGTGAGGGCCACGTACAGGCGGCGCAGACCCGTGCGCTCGTCCGGCTCGCCGTCCACCACCGCCCGCGGCTCGTCGAGGACCACGTAGTCGTACTCCAGGCCCTTCGCGAGGGAGGCCGGGACCAGGGTGAGACGGGTCTCGGCCGTGGTCTCCTCGCCGGGGGCCAGATGGCCGATGCCCGCGGCCGTCAGCGCTTCGGCCAGCGCCGGTACCCGGGCGTCCGCGGCGATCAGGCCCGTGGAGCCCTCGTGGGCGAGCAACTCCTCGCAGGCGGCGACGACTTCGGCCGTACCGGTGATCTCCCGCAGCGCGAAGAAACCCGGGTTCTCGCGGACCGAGGCGACCGGGGTGAGGCCGGGGGCGATGTGCGGGAGGAGACGGGAGGCGTAGGTGATGACGTCCGTCGGGACGCGGAAACCGGCGGTCAGCTCCTCGATCACGCCGTCGGACTTGCCGAGGTGGGTGAGGGCCTCGTCCCAGCTCCGCGTCGCCCACGGGGTCGTGCCCTGCGCGAGGTCGCCGAGGACGGTCGCCGAGCCGGTGGTGCAGCGGCGGCCGACGGCCCGGTACTGCATGGGGGAGAGGTCCTGCGCCTCGTCCAGGACCACGTGCCCGAGGGAGTGCGTGCGCTGGACGACGTCCGTGGCCTCGTCGATCAACACCGCGTCCGCCGCCGACCACTTGGCGGATTTCACCGACCGCGCGGGCTTCTCCCACAGGATCTTCTTCTGCTCCTCCTCGGTGAGGATCCCCTCCGCGTGTGCGGCGAGGAAGTCCGCGTCCGCGAGCAGGCGCAGGACCAGTTTCGCCGGGTCGACCGGCGGCCAGATCTCCTTCACGGCCGTCTTCACCGCCGTGTTGCGCGCCACCGCGTCCTGCACCCGGTCGTCCGGCGCCTCGCCCGACCGCTCCATCTGCACCAGCACGGCGTGCGCGATGCGCTGCGGCAGGGCCTCGCGGGCGGCGCCGTAACGGATGCCGCGCTCCAGCAACTCCCGCACGATGTCCTCGAGTTCGTACGCCGGGACGCGCCAGCGGCGTGCGCCGCGCACGACGACGACCGGCTCGGTGGGCATGGTCACGTGCGCGTAGACGGCCCGCCGCAGCACCTCCGCCATCCTCGCGTCGCCCTTGACGACCGCGGCCGCCGCGTCGTCGCGGCCCGTGATCTCGACGTGTGCCACCAGGTCGTCCACGGTCGCCTGCTGGACGGTCAACTCGCCCAGGGCGGGCAGCACTTGCTCGATGTAGTGCAGGAAGGAGCGGTTCGGCCCGATGACGAGCGTGCCGGTGCGGGCGAGCCGCTCCCGGTGGGCGTAGAGGAGATAGGCGACCCGGTGCAGGCCGACCGCCGTCTTCCCGGTCCCGGGGCCTCCCTGGACGCAGACCGTCCCGCCGAGCCCGCTGCGGACGATCTCGTCCTGTTCGGGCTGGATGGTGGCGACGATGTCCCGCATCGGGCCCACGCGCGGACGCTCGATCTCCTGCTGGAGCAGCTTGCTGGTGCGGGCCGCCTCGGCGGGGTCGGAGAGGTGCTCATCCTCGTAGGCCGTGATGTCGCCGCGCGTGTAGCCGAAGCGGCGGCGCAGCGCGATGTCCATCGGGTCCTTCTTGGACGCCCGGTAGAACGGCTGCGAGACCGGCGCCCGCCAGTCGATGACCATGGGGTCGCCGTCGTGGTCGTGCACGTGCCGGCGCCCGATGTAGAAGCGTTCCCCGTCCGCCCCCTCGGCCTGCTCGGCGCCGGGGGAGTGCAGGTAGTCGAGGCGGCCGAAGAACAGCGGGGTGTCGCTGAGGTCGGCCAGCGCCTTGATCCGCTCGTCGATCTGGCGGGCCAGGACCTCGGCGTTGACCCAGTTCGCGGTGACGTCGCGGATGTCCAGCGACTCGACGTCCTCGCGCATGGCACGCAACGCGGCGCGGGAGTCGGCGAGGTGGGCGCGTTCGCGGGAGAGGGGGTCGTCGACGGACGTGGACAAGGGGGTGCCTCCGAAGGTGCCGCGGGCCGGGTGACTGCTGCTGCGATGTGCCGACCGGTTTCCGTCCGGGCGGCGGCGCTCCGTCGAGGGAGGCGGGCAAGAGCGGAGATTCTAGGTGAGCGGTGCGCGCCGCCGCCAATGAATTTCCGGCGCCGGAAGCCGCCGTACCCCTCGGGCCCTCGGCCCCCTAGGGGATCACCCCTCCATCCCCCGGCGGATGCCTCACCCGCAAGGCGTACCCAGGTAGCACAGCGAATGGGGACCTTGGGCCGATGCCCCCTTTATGCACGAAGAGCCACCATGGAGACATGAGTGCAGCGACCATCAACCCAGCCCCCGGTCGCCCGTCCGGTGCGACCCCGCTCTCCGGAGCCCACCCCACCCACCGCCTGGGCAGCGCCCTGCGCGCGATCCGCGTCTTCGCGGGCGCCGCCTTCGACGTCGTCATCCTCGGCGAATACGGCGAGGAAGCGGGCGTACGCCGCAAGTGACGCACGATCCGCGGTGACGGTCAGCCCTCCTCGGGCTGCAGGAGTTCGTCCGCGTCCACGATTCGGTATGCGTAGCCCTGTTCCGCCAGGAAGCGCTGGCGGTGGGCGGCGAAATCCTGGTCGATGGTGTCGCGGGCGACGACCGAGTAGAAGTGCGCCTGGTGTCCGTCGGCCTTGGGACGCAGGACCCGGCCGAGCCGCTGCGCCTCCTCCTGCCGGGATCCGAAGGTCCCCGACACCTGGATGGCGACCGTCGCCTCCGGCAGGTCGATCGAGAAGTTCGCCACCTTTGAAACGACGAGCACGCTGATCTCGCCCTCCCGGAACGCGTCGAAGAGCCTCTCGCGCTGCGCGTTGGAGGTCTCGCCCTTGATCACGGGCGCGTTCAGGTGCTCGCCCAGCTCGTCGAGCTGGTCGATGTACTGGCCGATGACGAGGATCTGCTGACCGGCGAACCGGCGCACCAGCGCCTCCGTCACCTTCCGCTTGGTCGCGGTCGTCGCACAGAAGCGGTACTTCTCCTCCTGCTCGGCCGTGGCGTACGCCAGCCGCTCGGAGTCGGTGAGGTTGACCCGTACCTCCACGCAGTCGGCCGGAGCGATGTACCCCTGGGCCTCGATCTCCTTCCACGGAGCGTCGAACCGCTTGGGGCCGATCAGCGAGAACACGTCCGACTCCCGGCCGTCCTCACGCACCAGGGTCGCCGTCAGCCCCAGCCGCCGCCGCGCCTGCAGATCCGCGGTGAACTTGAACACCGGCGCGGGCAGCAGATGCACCTCGTCGTAGACGATCAGACCCCAGTCCCGGGAGTCGAAGAGCTCCAGATGGGGATAGATCCCCTTCCGCTTCGTCGTCAGCACCTGGTACGTCGCGATGGTGACCGGCCGGATCTCCTTGCGCGTCCCGCTGTACTCACCGATCTCGTCCTCGGTCAGCGAGGTCCGCTTCACCAGCTCGTGCTTCCACTGCCGGGCCGAGACGGTGTTGGTGACGAGGATGAGCGTCGTCGACTGCGCCTGCGCCATCGCGCCCGCGCCGACCAGCGTCTTGCCGGCCCCGCACGGCAGCACGACGACGCCGCTCCCGCCGTGCCAGAAGTTCTCCACGGCCTGCTTCTGGTACGGCCTGAGGGCCCAGCCGTCCTCGGCGAGCCCGATCGGGTGCGCCTCGCCGTCCACGTACCCGGCGAGGTCCTCGGCCGGCCAGCCCAGCTTCAGCAGGGTCTGCTTGATCTGTCCGCGCTCGGAGGGGTGCACGGCGACGGTGTCCGGGTCGATGCGGGCGCCGACCAGCGGCGCGATCCGCTTGGACCGCAGCACCTCCTCCAGCACCGGCCGGTCGGTGGTCGTCAGCACCAGCCCGTGCGCGGGATCCTTGCTGAGCGTGAGCCGGCCGTAGCGGTCCATCGTCTCGGCGACATCCACGAGCAGGGCGTGCGGCACCGGATACCGGCTGTACTGCACCAGCGCGTCGACCACCTGCTCGGCGTCGTGCCCGGCCGCGCGCGCGTTCCACAGGCCCAGCGGGGTCACCCGGTAGGTGTGGATGTGCTCCGGCGCCCGCTCCAGCTCCGCGAACGCGGCGATGGCCCGACGGCACTCGTCGGCCTGCTCGTGGTCGACCTCGAGCAGCAGTGTCTTGTCGGACTGGACGATCAGCGGACCATTCACGCGGGCACCCTTTCCCTGCGGCCGACCTCACCGGCCAAACGTCCAGTGTGCCGCATCGGCCCCGGAGCCGGGCCGTGAGCGTAAGCGGAGGGTGCGCGGGTTGTGGTGCCCGCAAACCGAATCCCATAGGGTTCGGCACGTATCGCGTGCCACGGTTCGCCGTCGCATGCATGTGTGCGTGTGAAGGAAGCCGATGGACGCCAGCACCCGGATCGACTCCTGCCTGCTCGATGTCACCGACCTGGGCATGGACACGCTGGACGGGTTGCTCGACGAGCTCCCCGACACCGTGCTGGGCGCGATGCTGCGACGCGTGGTCGACGAGGCCGTCAACCCGGCCGGCGTGCCGTACGCCGCCTTCGAGTCCTCGATCTGACCGGGCCGCCGCTCCGCCGCGGGCCGTACCGACGGCTTGAGGCGCCACCGGCGTGGGTATGACCCGGATGCTCCGGCATGGAGGTGTCACACCGTCAGGTCGGCCAGGGAGGTATCGGGGGGCGACTTGGTTCAGGAGCCGTACTTCTTCCTCAGCTATGCGCGGAAGGACGATCGCGACGAGTTCGTGAAGCGGTTCTACGACGATCTCGCGAAGGAGCTCCGCCGGATCGGCGCGGACCCCTCGGCGCAGCCGCCCTTCCGGGACGTCGAGCGGCTGGGGCTTGGCGCGAACTGGTCCCGGGTGCTGGGCGGGGCGGTCGGCCACTGCCGTGCCTTCGTCGCCTTGTACTCGCCCTCGTACCTGAGCAGCGAGTACTGCGGCAAGGAGTGGACGGCGTTCTACGAGCGGCTCGAGCGGTACCGCCAGGAGACCGACATACCCAACGTCCCGGCCCTGGTCCCGGTCATGTGGATGCCGGTGGAGGGGGAGCTGCCCGACGAGGTGGCCGCCCTGCAGTACAACGAGGCCGGCATGGGCGACGAGTACCTCACGCACGGTCTGCTGCACCTGCTGAAGTCCGACCCGCTGGGCCAGGCGTACCGCACGGTCGTCGAGAGGGTCGCCGCCCGCGTGCGGCTCGCCGCGGACCGGTTCCGGCTGCCGCACACGCCCGGCCTCGACATCAAAGACGTGCACGGCCTGTTCCCGGTGGCCGGGCAGCGCTCCGCCGCGCCGGGCACCGGGCACGTGCAGGTCTTCCTGGCCGCCGGAGTCGCCGACCCGCTGCCGGCAGGACGCAACCGGCCGGAGTACTACGGGCGTTCGCCCCGGGAGTGGACGCCGTACCACCCGCCGAAGACCCCGACGGTCGCCCACCGGGCGCAGAAGGTGATCGTGGAGGAGGGGTACACCAGCAACATCGAGGTCGTCGACGACGGGCTGAGCGGCCGCCTCGACGAGACCCTGGAGAACAACCAGACCAGCATCCTGCTGGTCGACCCGTGGGCGGTCCGCACCGGGACCTACCGGGACGCCCTCGCCGACTACGACGCCCAGAACCGCCCCGCCACCGGGGTCCTGGTGCCCTGCCACGCCGCCGACGAGGAGACCGGTGACGAGGCCATCTGGCAGGACCTGAGCCGGGTGCTGTGGCGCAACTGGCGCCGGCACAACGACCCGAACGACCCGCTGTTCCGGGTGAAGGTCGCCGAGGACGAGTTCGACGGCCGGCTCGCCGTGATGCTGGCGGTGGCCCAGAACCGGCTGATGGAGATGGAGAGCACCACCCCCTTCCGGCTCCCCGAGGGCCCGCCCCCGCCGCCGCTGCCCTGGTCCGAGCCCCCGGCAGACCCCCAATGACCCGCGACCAAGGACTCGACGACGATGACCAGTAGGCCAGACGGACCGGGCAAGATCGTCACCTTCTACTCGTACAAGGGCGGCACCGGTCGCACCATGGCGCTGGCCAACGTGGGCTGGATCCTCGCCAGCGCGGGTCACCGGGTGCTGCTGGTGGACTGGGACCTCGAGGCACCCGGTCTGCACCGCTACCTCCACCCCCTGCTGGTCGACCCCGAACTGCGCTCCTCCAACGGCCTGATCAACATGGTGCAGTCCTATGTGCGCACCGTGATCAGCCGCCCGGAGCCCCCGGTGCGCGCGGGCGTCGGCGGCGGTTCCGGGTCACAGGCCGGGGCGGCGGCCGGGACGGAGGACTGGCTGCGCGACGCCGCGGACCCGGCGCCGTACATCGTGGGACTGATGCTGGAGCAGCCCTCCGGCGGCCGCCTGGACTTCCTGCCCGCCGGACGGCAGTCGGCCGCCTACTCCGCCGCCGTCACCAGCTTCAACTGGCACACCTTCTACAACCAGCGCGGCGGCGGCCACTTCCTGCAGGCGCTGCGGGAACGGATGATCGCGACCTACGACTACGTGCTCATCGACAGCAGGACAGGTGTGAGCGACACGAGCGGGATCTGCACGGTCCTGCTGCCCGACATCCTCGTCGACTGCTTCACCATGAGCGCCCAGAACATCCGTGGCGGCCTGGAGGCGGCGGCCACCGTCAAGAGCTCCGCGCCCCGTCCCATCAAGGTGCTCCCGGTCCCCATGCGCGTCGAGGAGGCCGAGACCGAACGGCTGGAGGCCGGGCGGGACCTCTGCCGCACCGAGTTCGACCCCTTCCTGGACTGGCTGCCGCAGGAGGACCGCATCCGCTACTGGGGCGAGATCGAGGTGCCGTACAAGGCGTTCTACGCCTACGAGGAGATCCCGGCCACCGTCGGCGACCGGCCCCACCAGGAGCGCACTCTGCTCCTTGCGTTCGAGCGGCTCACCGAGTGGATCTCGGAGGGCCGGGTGCCCCGGTTCACCCCGCTGCCGGACGACCGACGTGCCGAACTGCGCACCGCCTATCTTCGCGCCCCGAAGGCCCTGCCCACCCAGATCTACGTCAGCTACGCGCCGCTGGGCCGGATGTGGGCGGAGTGGGCCGCGGAGGCCCTGGAGTCGGTCGGCTACCAGGTGTCCCTGCACAGCACGGTCGGCCCCGACGGCGCGGTTCCGCCCGAGGTGGCCGGCACCCTGGGCGGACAGGGCCGGGTGCTGGCCCTGCTGTCGCCGGAGTACGCCTCTCAGTCGCGGGCCGCCGCGGTCCGCGTCCAGCTCGCCGGACACGAGACGGCCGCCGGCCCCGGCCTGGTCGCCGTCCGTCTCCAGGACCTCGACCCGGCCGCCACGGAGGCGTACTTCCCCAGCGTCGTCGCCGACCTCAGCCGCAGCGGTGCCGCCGAGGCCTTCGACCAGCTCCTCACCGCCCTCGGGCCACCGCCGGGCCGCCGTGCCTCCGACGGCTCAACGCCGGCCCTGGGCACGGCCCTGCCGATCTTCCCCGGCACGATACCGGCGGCCCTTCGACTGCCCTCCCGCCATCTCGGCTTCGTCGGGCGCGGTCCGCTCCTGGAGCGCCTGCGCGACCACTTCACCGCCGGCACCACCGCCGCCGTGACCAGCCAGGCGCTGTACGGACTCGGCGGTATGGGCAAGACCCAGACCGCCCTGGAGTACGCCCACCGCTACCGGGCCGCCTATGACGTGGTCTGGTGGATGAACGCCGCCCAGCCCGGCCTGATCCGCTCCGCGCTGGCCGACCTCGCCCCCGATCTCGGCCTGGAGCGCGGCGAGGACGTGGGCAGCACCGCCGAGGCCGTGCTGCGCGCCCTCGCCCAGGGACGGCCGTACGGCCGCTGGCTGCTGGTGTACGACAACGCCGGCAGCCCCACCGAACTCGACGGGCTCATCCCGGAGGGGCCGCCCGGCGGGCATGTGCTGATCACCTCGCGGGACCGGGCCTGGGTCAACAGCGTGGGCCGGGCCGAGGTCGAGGTCTTCACCCGCGCGGAGAGCATCGAGGTGCTGCTCAGGTCCAACCCGCGGCTGGCCGCCGAGGACGCCGAGCAGATCGCCCACGAACTCGGCGACCTGCCGCTCGCGGTGGGACAGGCGGCGGTCTGGCTGAGCCAGAGCAGCATGCCGGTCTCCATCTACCTCACCCGGCTGCGCGACCGCCCCACGGACATCCTCGAACACACCCCCCTGCCGCCCCGGGAGTACCCCAACTCCGCCGCCCGCACCTGGCAGATCTCGGTGGAGGAGTTGCGCGAGAGCAACCAGGCCGCCGTCGAGATGCTGGAGATCTGCTCCTTCTTCGGCCCCGACCCGATCCCGATGCGGCTCCTCTACAGCCGGGCCGTCACCCGGGCCCTCACCATCGACGCCGCCGAACTCGACGTGTCCGTCGCCAAGTTGCTGCGGGCCCTCAACCGCTTCGGGCTGGCCGGCTTCGACCAGGGCAGCGAGACCCTGACCGTGCACCGGCTGGTCCAGGCCGTCGTCCGGGACGGCGTCGGCCCCCAGCGCTGGAAGGAACTGCGCAGGGTGGTGCACACGGCGCTGGTGGACGCCAAGCCCCGCGATCCGGACGCCACCGCGGACTGGCCCGAGTTCGACGAACTCCTGCCCCATCTGGAGCCCTCGCGCGCCGCCGCCGACCCCGACCCCGAGGTCCGCCGGCTGATCATCGACTCGGTGCGCTACCTGTGGCGCCGCAGCCTCTACGGCACCGCCCACGACCTGGCCGTACGGACCCTGGAACGCTGGAAGCGGCCGGACTTCCCGGACGCCGGCCCCGACGACACCCAGACCCTGCTGCTGCGCACCCAGCTCGGCAACGTACAACGCTCACAGGGGCGGTTCCAGGAAGCGTACGAAACGAACTCGGACGTCCTGCGGCGGTTCACCGTGACCAAGGGGGAGGACTACCCGGCCACCCTCGCCGCAGCCGGCAACGTCGGTGCTGATCTGCGCGCCCTCGGCCGCTACCAGGAGGCCCGCGAACTGGACCGGAGCACCCACCGGATGGCGTTCCACGAGTTCGGCGAGGACGATCGGCGGACCCTGATGTACACCAACAACCTGGGGATGTCCGAGTATCTTGCGGGCGACCGCCGGGCCGCCCTGGACCTGCACCGCACGGCCTACGAACGGCAGCGGGAGAACCAGGGCGCCAACAAACCGCCCACTCTCAACTACGCCAACAACTACGCCCGCGACCTGCGGGAGACCGGTCAACTCCGGGCGGCGCTGGAGCTGTTGGAGACGACCACCCGGCTCTACCACGAGGTCCTCGGTGACGGACACAGCGACACCCTGCGGGCCCGCAAGAACCTGGCCGTCGCCCTGCGCCGGGACGGCCGCTACGCCGAAGCCCGGGACATCGACCAGGACATCTACGAGCGCTACCGCGACACCCACGGCCGCGACCACTACGACACCCTCGCCGCCGCCTGCAACCTGGCCAGTGACCTGGCCGCGCTCGGGGACACGGCCCGGGCGCTGGAGCTGGCCGAGAAGGCGCTCGGCCGCTACAAGGACTACCTGGGCGAGGAACACCCGGTCACCCTGGTCTGCGCCAGCAACATGGCGGTGTACCTGAGGACGCTGGGCCGCACCGACGAGGCGCTGGCGTCCTCCAGACGCACCATGGGACAGCTGGTCGAGGTTCTCGGGGAGTCTCACCCCTACGTCTACAGCTGTGTCGTCAACCATGCCAACGACCTCGTGGCCGCCGGCCGCGCCGAGGAGGCCGCGGAGCAGGAGAGTCGGGCCCGCGAGGGACTGTTCCCGTCCCTCGGCGCCGACCACTACGACGTCGTCGCCGCCACCTCCAACCTCTCGCTCACCCTGCGCTCCCTCGGCCGTACGGCGGAGGCGGACCGTCTGCACCAGGACGCCCTGGAGCGGGCGAGACGCACCCTGGGGGCGCAGCACCCGACGACGCTGGCGATCGCCGCCGGGACCCGGCTGAACTCCGACATCGAACCGCCGACCATCTGAGCGGGCCGGCCGCGTCCGCCACCCGGCGTGCCCGCCGGCTGACGGGCTGTAGGATGCGGCCACCCGCCACGCCCTCTCATTTCCCGGGCCGCCCCGGCCGCAGGCGGGAGCGGCACGGGCACCGGTGCGATCCAGCGAGGCTGGCCCATGGTCCCCTTCCGGCAGTTCCTGCTGAAGATCCACAGCCGCTGCAACCTCGCGTGCGACTACTGCTACGTGTACGAGTCGGCGGACCAGAGCTGGCGCGAGCGCCCCCGGGTCATGGACCCCCGCACCGTGCGGCGCACGGCGGCCCTCATCGCCGAGCACGCCCGGGACCACGGTCTGGGCGAGGTCCATGTCGTCCTGCACGGCGGAGAGCCGCTGCTGGTGGGCGCGGCCCGGCTGGACGCGCTGCTCGGTGTGCTCGCCGACGCCCTGGACGGGGTGGCGGACCTGCGGCTCACCCTGCAGACCAACGGACTGCGGCTCGTCGAGGACCCGGCGCTGCTGCCGGTGCTGGCCCGGCACGGGGTGCGGATCGGGGTCAGCCTCGACGGCACCGCCGCCACCCACGACCGGCACCGGCGGCGTCCCGACGGGCGGGGCAGCCACGCGGGGGTCGCCCGGGCCCTGCGGCTCCTCGCCGAGGGTCCGTACCGCCCGCTGTACGCCGGGCTGCTGTGCACCGTCGACCTGGCCGCCGACCCGGTGGAGACCTACGAGGCCCTGCTCGAGTTCGCCCCGCCGCGGCTGGACCTGCTGCTGCCGCACGGCACCTGGCACACCCCGCCGCCCGGACTGGCCGGCCGCACCGTCGTGCCCCCGACGGCGCCCGGAGCGGAGCCGGGGGAGCCGGTGCCGTACGCGCGCTGGCTCCGAGCCGTCTTCGACCGCTGGTACGGCGCGCCCCGCCGGGAGACCGGGATCCGGCTCTTCGAGGAGATCGCGGCCCTGCTGCTTGGCGGCACCGCCCGCAGCGAGGCGGTCGGACTCGCCCCGGTCGATCTGGTCGTGGTCGAGACCGACGGGACCATCGAACAGGCCGACTCCCTGAAGGTCGCCTACGACGGCGCCCCGGCCACCGGCCTGGACGTCTTCACGCACAGCTTCACCGACGCCGCCCGCCACGAGGCCTTCCGGGCCCGGCAGCGGGGCCGGGCCGGGCTGGCCCCCGTCTGCGCGGCCTGCCCGCGTTCGGCGGTCTGCGGCGGAGGCCTGTACGCCCACCGCTACCGCCCGGGTGCCACACCGACCCCGTTCGCGGCGCCGTCCGTGTACTGCCCCGACCTGGCCGCCCTGATCGACCACATGACCACCCGCCTCCACCGGGACCTCACCGCCCTGGGAGCGGCAACCCGACCGGCCCCGAGATGACCCCACCACCCGCAACCGCCCGCGCCCGCGCCGCCTGTGCCCGTGGCGCGCGTGTCTGTGCCGCCTGTCTCCGTGGCGCGCGTGTCCGTGCCGCTTGTTTCGGTGGCGCCCATGTGCGTGGCGGGCGTGTTCGTGGCGCCCGGGTTCGTGGCGCGCGTGTGCGTGGCGCCCATGTGCGCGGCGCGCGTGTCCGTCCCGCCTGTGTCCGCGCCGCCTGTGTGCGTGGCGCGCGTGTCTGTGGCGCCCATGTGCGCGGCGCGCGTGTCCGTCCCGCCCGTGTCCGCCCCGCCCGTGTCCGTCCCGTCCGTGAGGAGCGAGCCCGTCGTGCCTGTTCCGCCCGCCGTTCCCACGCCCGACGTGCCGTCCGCCGCCGGGCCCCTCGTTCCGCTCGACCTGGACCCGGACCTGTTCGACGCCCTCGCCCGGGCCCGGGGCGGGGTCGGGGGCGTGGAGGTGTTGCGGCGCGGGCAGCTCAGCAAGCGGACCCTGCTGGCCGTGGCCGTGCGCCGGGCGCTGCCCGACGACGCCGGCTTCCAGGGGGTGTACCGGCGGCTGGCGCGCATGCAGCGGGAGGAGCCGGGGCGGTGGCGGGAGGCCATGCTGCATCCCTACCTCGACGAAGGACTGGCCCGCGCGCTCGCCGAGTGCGCGCACGGCCACCGCCCCGACCTCGCCTGGTTCGGCGAACTCGTCGACGGAGGGCCGGCCGCGCTGTCGGGACCCCGTCTGCTGGCCGCCGAGTGCGACGGCGCCGTGCTGCGCCTGCGGCTCGCCGACCGGGGCCCCTTCCGCGCCGTGCACGGCCATGAGCCGGCCGGTGTGCAGAGCGCGGGCGAGACGGAGGGCTGGCAGCGGTCACTGGACGGCGCCTGGCGGGTGCTGGTCCGCCGCCACCCCTGGCACGCCCGGGCCGTCGCCGCCTGTCTGTCCACCCTGGTGCCACTCCACCCCGCCCCCGGCGGCACCTCGGTGAGCTCGGCGGCCCGCCGGGCCTACGGCGCCGTCGCCCTCTCCCCGCCCGGCGACCCGGTGCTCTTCGCGCTGACCCTGGTCCACGAGTTCCTGCACGTCCAGCTCGCCGCCCTGCTCGACCTGGTCCCGCTGTACGGCCCGCCCTCGCCCGCCCGCTACCGGGCCCCCTGGCGTCCCGACCCGCGCCCCCTGGACGCGCTCTTCACCGGCACCTACGCCCACCTGGGCGTCTGCGACTTCTGGCACACCGAGCACACCACCGCCCCGCCCGACCCCCGGGCCGACCGGGAGCAAACCACCTGGCACGGCCACACCCGCGCCGCCGTCGGCACCCTCCTCGACAGCGGCGAACTCCTGCCCGCGGGCCGCCGCTTCACCGAGGAGATGGGCCGCGCCCTCGACCGCGCCGACGCCTGAGCGAGGCTCAGCCCCGCTCCTCCGTCAGCTCCGCCAGCCGGCGCAGATGCGGGCCGTACTCCGGGTCCGCCAGAGCGGCCGCGAACTGGGCGGTGAGATAGGCGAGCGGGTTGCCGGTGTCGTACCAGCGGCCCTGGATCACCTGGCCGTACACCGCCTTCGTGGCGGCGTAGGCGTTGATGGCGTCGGTGAGGTAGATCTCGCCGGTGCGGTGCTCGTACCAGGCCTTGGTCTGCTTGCGGAGTTCCTCGACGATGCCCGGGGTGATGACATAGCCGCCGATCGCCGCGTAGGCGGAGGGCGCGTCCTCGGGCTTGGGCTTCTCCACCAGGCTGCTGATGCGCAGCAGTCCCTCGCCGAGATCCTCCCGGACCCGGGGCACGCCGTAGCGCTGCGAGTCGGACGGGTCCATCGGCATCAGGGCGAGCACCGGGCAGCTGGTCGCCTCGAAGGCGCGGATCAGCTGCTGGGCGCGGGGGACGTCGGCCACGAAGACGTCGTCCGGCCACAGCACCAGGATCGGCTCGTCACCGGCGTTGCGGGCCGCGTTCAGCACGGGAGTGCCGTTGCCGTACGGGCCGTGCTGGTCGAGGTAGGTGATGTGGCCGAGCCGGGACAGCTCGCCGACCTCCTCCACCGCGTCCGCGTAGGCGGTCTTGCCGCCGGCGCGCAGCTGGGCGACGAGGGCGGGATTCGGCCGGAAGTGGTCCTGGATCAGGCCCTTTCCGCCCGAGACGACGATCGTGATGTCCGTGATGCCGGACGCCACCAGCTCCCGCACGGTGTGCTCGACGACGGGCTTGTCCCCGACCGGCAGCATCTCCTTCGGGATGGCCTTGGTCAGCGGCAGCAGACGGGACCCCAGCCCGGCTGCGGGGATGACTGCGCGGCGGATCGTCGTGGCCATGGGGCCCCTTTCGTCGAAGAGCCGGTCCCGTCGTCGGAAATCCGGACGCGGTTCCTGTCCCGTTCAGGAAACGCTGCCCGCGAGCCCGGGCCGGAAGCCCCGGGTGAACAGTTCCGGACATGCCGGTGGAGCCGTGGCGAAGAGGCCCGCGTCACGCCTCCTCGGCCAGTTCCGCCACTCCCGTCACCCGGTGCAGCGGGTACGTCCGCACCTCGTCCGCCGTGTGGTCGTACGCCGTCACGAACCCGCCCTCGACCCGGATCGGGGCGATGACGCGCTGGCTGGCGGCGCCCTCCGCGTTGACGTACCCGATCCACAGCGCCTCCCCGGTCAGGACGGCGGCCTGCATGGTGGCCAGGGTCTCCGCGGAGCTGGTCCGCGGCAGGGCGCCGCCGCCCGCCGCGGCCGAGGGGGGCTGTTTGCGCGGGGCCGTGGAGGCCACGTCACCGGCCCTGATCGCGCGGATCGCCGCCGACAGCAGCGTCGCGTCCGGCGTCGGCGGGCCGTCCGGGACCGGCTCGGGCGCGGTGCGCGGCGGGGTGCGGTGGGCGTCGGCGCGGGTGATCAGGACGTCGCCCTCGGCGGACTCGGCGGCCGGCGCGAAACCCATCGCGCGCAGCCCCTCCAGCAGGGTCGCCGGGTCGGCCTGGGTGGCCAGCACGGTGGGCGCGAGGCGGCGCAGGCGCAGTCCGGCGGCCCGCTTGTCGGCCATGATCTCGTTCAGCAGGGCGTCGTCGTCGCAGCGCACGTACGCCGAGGCCGCGCCCACCCGCAGATGCCCGTGCCGGCGGGCCACGTCGTCGATCAGGTACGCGAGCGGCTGCGGAACCGGTGTCCGGGAGTGCGCCGCGAGGAAGGCCTGCAGGTCGGAGGCGGACCGCCCGGCGTCGAGGGCCCGCCGCACCGACCCCGGCGTGAACCGGTAGACGGTCGCCCCGCCCTTCGACTCCACGTCCGCCAGCACCCCCAGCATGTCGGCGAGCGGTCGCTGCAACGGCCCCGGCGCCACCGCCGTCAGGTCGGCCTGCAGCAGCACATGGTCCAGCGGCTCGGGCAGCAGCGGCGCGAGCAGCCGGGCGGCCGCGGCGGAGGCGGTGGCCTGCTCGACGGGGGAGAGGGGTTCCACGGCGACGGGCGTGTGATGGACGGGGAGCTTGTCGCCGGGACCCCCGGACTCCGCCCCGGCCGCCTTCTTCGCGGGCGTCGAGGACGCGGGCGCGGGCGCCCCCAGCAGCGCCCGCCCATGAGCCGACAGCGCGCCCCGGCCCGTCACGCCCAGCATCTCCGCCTCCGACAGCGTCCAGCGGGCCAGCCGGGCGCGCAGGTCGTCGTCCTGCTGGGGCCCGCGCAGGGGCCGCTCCCAGCGCAGCCGGTCCAGCACGGACTCGGCGGACGGCGCGGTGCCCTCCGGCAACCCGGCCAGCAGCGTCAGCACCCGGTGCCGTACCTCCGGCGCGGCCGACCGGTCGAGGCCGGGCCCGAGCGCCGACAACGTACGGTCCTTCGCGTCCCGCCCGCCGACCAGCCCCGCGGTCCGGGTCGCCCTCAGCCACGTCTCCGCGAGCCGCGCCCAGCGCACGCCCGCGGGCTGCTCCAGCCACTCGTCGTACGCCGGGGTCGCCGCGAACCGCTCGTCCGCCTCCCCGTCGGACGCCAGCAGGCCCGCCGCATAGGCGAGTTCGACCCAGAAGGCGGCGACCGGCTCGGCCACGTCCAGCGCGACCGCGGTCCGCTTCAGGTCGCGCACGCTCAGCCCGCCGGCCCGCAGCACGGCGGGCCCGCCCTCGTCCCAGTCCTTCAGCAGCTCCTCGACCGTCGCCAGCGCGGTGTACGCCTGTCCGGCCGCCGTGGTGTCCACAACCTGTGGACGGTGCGTGGCCGCGGGCTCCAGGGCTGGCGGCAGCGGCTCCAGCGCGCGGTGCGCCCGTCCGCCGCGCAGATGCAGGGCCACCTCCCGGGGCAGTACGACCGTGCCGGGCGCCGTCGGCAGCAGCAGCCCGCGGTCCAGCAACTGCCGCAGATGCGCCGCGGGTTCCGGGGTGACCTGCCCGTACGGCGGCCCCCACACCAGCCGGGCGAGCACCTCCCGCGACTCCTGCGGCAGCCCGGCGAGCAGCGCGGCCATCCGCTCGCGGTCACCGAACAGCGCGGTGAGCGAGGCCACCGCCGACACCGAGTCGTGCGTCGAGGGCAGCCCGGCCGCCGTCACGATCTCCTGCACACGGCCCGGCGACATGCCCGCCGTGGCCTCCTGCACGGTCGGCCCGAGCCCGGTCGGGGACGGGTGCTGCGGGGACGGCGCGAGCAGCTCACGGGCCGTGCGCACCAGCCGCAGCCGCTCGTCGTCGCCCCAGACCAGCGCCTGCTCCCGCAGGGTGGCGAGGGCACGCGGAAGAGCCGCGGCGACCACCGGATCGCCCTCGTCGCCGGTCATCAGCCCCAGCAGCTCCCCGTACGACGCCGGGTCCGCCGCGACCGCCAGCGCCTCCGCCGTCTGCAGCGCGAACCGGTCCAGCCGCTCCAGCGCCCGCACCACGCTGGCCCGGGTACCGGCCCGGGTGGCGAGCTGGGTGAGGTCGGTGGGGACGGGGGTGATGAGATCGGGGCGAGCGCGCAGCAGTGCCGCGAGGGAGACGTCGTCCCTCGCTCGGAGTGCCTCTGCGAGTGAACGCGGGGCCGGGGTGCTCATCCGACTCACGGTACCGGGTGCGCGGGCGTCCCTGGAGGCTCCGCCCCCGGACCCCCGTCGGCCCGAAGGGCCCCGTCCTCGGACGCCGGACGGGCTGTTCGATGCTGACCTGCGATACCTTCGTACCGCGGGCCATCCAACGCAGCCGCCCCGGAGGGGACTTCGTGGGGATCGAGAGCGACCAGGTCGTCTACGAGTATCTGAGCCGTGTCGGCGACGTGGCGCAGCAGCGGCAGTTGCCGTCCGCCACGCGCATGCGCCTGGTGTCGGAGCTGCGGAACGAGATCGACCGGCGCCGCGCCGGGGGCACCGCCGACAGTCCCGCGGCCGTCCGCCGGATCATCTCCCGGCTCGGCACCCCGGACGAGGTCGTGGACGCGGCCGGCGGCGCCCAGGACGCACCCCCGGCCACCCCCACCCACCTGCCCGTGCAGCGCGACGACGAGCCCGAGGACACCGGCCGGCTGCCCAGGAGCCTGCGGCGCCGCGCCGTACCGGGTCCGCGGCCGGAGCAGCCCGCACGGGCCGAGCAGCCGGCACAGGCAGAGCGGCCCGCACGGCCCGCGCCCTCCGACGACCCCGCCTCCGCCGGTGAGCCGGACTGGTGGCGGGTGGACAGCACGCCACTCGGCGAGAGCGTGCCGGGATTCGTGGGCGGCGTGGAGATCCCCAGCCTGGTCAAGCCGCCCCGGCCGAGGACGCCCGAGCCGGCCGCGCCCGCCGTGCCCGCCACGGAGAAGGCGGTGGAGGCGGAGGAGGAGGCCGTACCCGAGGCTCCCCGCGCCCGGCGCCGCCGTCTCTCCCTCCCCGTCTCCCGCTGGAGCAACCCCCTGCTCCTGATCGCCGCCGGTCTGCTCGTCGTCGGCGCGATCCTCGGGAACTGGTTCGCCCTGCTGCTCGGCTGGCTCATCGCCTACGCCTCCCGGCGCCTGACGCAGAACGAGTCGAAGTGGGCGGTCATCGGGATGCCGTCGGTGGCGGTCGCGGCCGGCATCGTCTGGCTGTGGGGCCGCAACCAGGGCCGCTGGGGCGATCCCATCGCCCAGGGCCACATGAACGACGCGATCGCCCAGACCTGGCCGTGGGTGGTGCGGGGCGCGGCCGTGCTGTCGGCGCTGTTCGTGGTCTGGCGCTCCCAGCGGAAGATGTAGCCGGGCGCCGAAGGAGGTAGGTGTACGTCACATCGGCCCGGCGTCTCCCCGCCCCTCGGGCTGGGCACAATGGCCCATATGGCCCTCACCTCCGCCTCCGCCCTGACCGTCGGCTTCGACCTCGACATGACCCTCATCGACTCCCGGCCCGGCATCCGCGCCTGCTACCAGGCGCTGTCCGAGCGGACGGGGACCTACATCGACGCCGACCTCGCGGTCACGCGGCTCGGACCGCCGCTCGCGGAGGAGCTGATCAACTGGTTCCCCGAGGACGAGATCACGGCCATGGGCGACCTGTACCGCTCGATGTACCCGGCCATCGCCATCACCCCGACCCCCGCGATGACCGGGGCGCGGGAGGCGATCGACGCCGTACGCGCGGCCGGCGGGCGGGCGATCGTGGTGACCGCGAAGTACGAGCCCAACGCCAAGCTGCACCTGGAGCACCTGGGCATCCACCCGGACGAGGTCGTCGGCGACCTGTGGGCCGAGCGGAAGGCCGAAGCCCTGCGCGAGCACGGGGCGGCCGTGTACGTCGGCGACCACATCGGCGATGTGCGCGGCGCGCGCAAGGCCGACGCCCTGTCGGTGGCCGTGGCGACCGGGCCGTGCACTGTCGAGGAGCTGACGGCGGCGGGGGCGGACGTGGTTCTCGGGGACCTCACCGAGTTCCCGGGCTGGCTGGTCGGCTACCGTCCCGCGCGCGCCTGACGGCGGCCGGCCGCGATCGACCGCAGCACTCCGGCGGCGGCGATCAGGAAGCCGACTCCCATGAGCATGCTCAGTCCGAACATGTAGGTGGGAAATGGCTTCGCGTGCAGGAACAGCGGAGCCACTGTGACGAGTGTGGCCACGGCACCGAGGAAGAACACGATGGCACCGGCACGGATCAGTCGGTCACCGGGCCCGGCGGAATTCGTTTGGGTTTTGTCACGCACCGGACCAGGGTAGTTCCCAGCGCGAAGGAACAACCCGGCGACGTCTTGTCACCGGCCTGAAGACCATTAGCCTTGGTACCGGCGGGTCCGTGACGACCCGCCCAAGTGCTATCAAGAGCCGTTTCCGAAGCAGTTTTCCGACGAGTACGAGGACGAGGACAGACGTGCCCACCGGCAAGGTCAAGTGGTTCAACAGCGAGAAGGGCTTCGGCTTTCTCTCCCGGGACGACGGCGGTGACGTCTTCGTCCATTCCTCGGTCCTCCCCGCCGGAGTAGACACACTCAAGCCGGGACAGCGAGTTGAGTTCGGGGTGGTCGCCGGACAGCGCGGTGACCAGGCCCTTTCGGTCACCATTCTCGACCCGACGCCCTCGGTGGCGGCCGCGACCCGTAAGAAGCCGGACGAACTGGCCTCGATCGTCCAGGATTTGACGACCCTGCTCGAGAACATCACACCGATGCTCGAGAGGGGCCGTTACCCCGAGAAGACCGCGGGCAAGAAAATCGCCGGGCTGCTGCGCGCGGTCGCCGACCAGCTCGACGTGTAATCCCGCGGAACGGCCGACGTGAGCGACATAAGCACCCAGCCCGGCGGCGGGGCCCCCACCCGGGCCCCGTCCGCCGAACTGCTGGAGCGGATCCGGCGACAGCGCCGGCACACTCTGGAACTGCTCACCGTGTCCGCCGTCGGCCTCGTCCCCTGGACCGTCCTGCTGTGGTTCACGCTGCCGACCGGATACGCGGTCCGTCAGTGGCGTACGGCCTGGGTGGGGTTCGACGTCCTGCTGGTGGTGTCGATGGCGTGCACCGCCCTGCTCGGCTGGCGGCGGCACCGGGCCGTCCTCGTCGCGGCCACGACGACGGCGGCCCTGCTGGTCTGCGACGCGTGGTTCGACGTGTCGCTCGCCCTCGGGACCCCGGGTGTGTGGCTGTCGGCGGCGCTCGCGGTGTGCGTGGAGCTGCCCCTGGCCGTCTACCTCATCCTGAAGGTCCGGGGGATGCTCTCGCTGGCCCAGTGGCCGCCGCGCGTCCCGCTGGGCGAGGGCGACCCCGAGCCGGCCGACCGGCACGGCTGACCCGACCGGCGGCTCAGGGAAACGCCAGCGCCTCCGGCCCCAGCGCCGGCACGAGCCCCTCCGCCGCCGCCCGCGTCAACAGCCCCCGGACCGCCGCGTACCCGTCCTCGCCCAGATCCGCGGTGAACTCGTTGACGTACAGCCCGATGTGCTGGTCGGCGACCGCGGGGTCCATCTCCTGCGCGTGCTCCATGACATAGGGCCGGGACACCTCGGGTTCGTCCCAGGCCGCCTGCACGGACGTACGGATCGCCTCGGCCAGTCCCGTCAGCGTCCCGGTACCCAGCGACCGCTTCGCGATGATCGCCCCCAGCGGAATCGGCAGCCCGGTCGTGGTCTCCCAGTGCTCACCCATGTCCGCAAGCTTGTGCAGCCCGTAGTTCTGGTAGGTGAACCGTGCCTCGTGGATGACGAGCCCCGCGTCGACCTTCCCGTCCCGCACGGCCGGCATGATCTCGTGGAACGGCATGACGACGATCTCGCCGACCCCGGCAGGCACCGTGTCGGCCGCCCACAGCCGGAACAGCAGATAGGCCGTCGACTTCTCGGACGGGACGGCGACCGTACGGCCCGCGAGGTCCATCCCGGCCTCCCGCGTGAGCACCAGCGGCCCGCAGCCCCGGCCCAGCGCACCCCCGGACGGCAGCAGGGCGTACTCGTCGAGGACGTACGGCAGCACGGCGTACGACACCTTCAGCACGTCGAACTCGCCGCGCTCGGCCATGCCGTTGGTGATGTCGATGTCCGCGAAGGTCACGTCCAGCGCGGGGGCGCCGGGGACGCGGCCGTGGGCGAGGGCGTCGAAGACGAACGTGTCGTTCGGGCAGGGCGAATACGCGATCCGCAGGGGCTGTACCGGCTCACTGGTCATGCTGTTTCCAACTCTCCAGGACGGGCGCGAGCTTCCCGAAGCCCTCGGCCAGGGCCGTGAGGGCGTCACCGATGCGCCAGGCGGCGCGGTCGCGCGGCCCGACGGGGTTGGAGACCGCGCGGATCTCCAGAACGGGGAGACGGTGGAGCGCGGCCGCCTCCGCCACCCCGAAGCCCTCCATGCCCTCGGCGAGGGCACGTGGATGCCGGGCCCGCAGCTCGGCGGCGCGCTCGGCGGTGCCGGTCACCGTGGAGACGGTGAGTACGGCTCCGGTGCGCGCGCCGGTCGCGTGCGCGATGTCTCGTACGAGTGATTCCGGCGGACGGTGGCTGACGGTCCCGAAGCCGAGTTCCGTGACGGGGACGAATCCGTCGGCGGTCTCGGCGCCCAGATCGGCCACGGTGATCTCGTCGGCGACGACGAGTGAGCCGAGCGGCGCCTCCGGCTGGAAGCCACCGCCGATGCCGGCCGATACGACCAGGTCGTAGGGGGCGCCTTCGAGGGCGGCCGAGGTGAGGGCGGTGGCGGTGGCGGCGGCCGCGAGCGCGGGGCCCACGCCGACGGCGGTCACCGTCAGGGCCTCGCCGGTGAACGCCCGGGCCACCGCGTCCCGTTCGGCCGGGACCGCGGTGGCCACGAGGACCCGTACCGAGGACGTGGTCAGTCCGCCTTCTTCAGCTTGAAGGACCACAGACCGGTCACCGTGTTGCTGCTCTTCTTGCCGTCGCCGGCCTTGATGGAGACCAGCGTGGAGTTGCCCTGCGCGCCGTACTGGGCGTTGAAGAAGACGCTGCCCGGGATGGTGCGGTACGTCTTGTCGCTGTCCTCGGTGAGCGGCTGGCCGTTCATCAGGATCGTCCAGCGCTTGTCGGCGATGGCCGGGTCGACGCCGAGGCGGACCGTGTCGTCGGGGTCGACCTTGATGGACTGGATGTCCGTGTCCTTCAGGCACTTCGTGAGGTCCGCGGTCTGCAGGGACTTGCCCTCACCACCGCACGTGGCCTCCTCGCTGACGGAGGAGCGGCCGACGGTGATCGTGGAACGCGGGGTCGGCTTGTCGCAGGCCGACAGGACGAGCAGTCCGGCGGAAACGGCGCCGACGACGGCGACGGCGCGGCGCCGTCGCACAGCGGCGTAGACATCTGCGGCTCCGCCGCGTGGCATCGAGGTCATGCCAGAAGGCTATAGGGCGTGTCCTGCACGCTCTTTACGCGGGGGCCGGTGTGGCTGTGTGTTACGCCACGCGGGGCTTGGCCGCGCCCCCGTGCCGGGCCGAGCCGATCAGCGCCCGGGACGTCGTCACCCAGCCGAGGGCGAGCACCGCGGCGGCCAGGCACAGCCCCGCCGTGCCGTTCAGCGGCATGACGATGCCGATCGCGCCGCCCAGGACCCAGGCCATCTGCAGCATCGTCTCCGAGCGGGCGAACGCCGAGGTGCGCACCAGTTCCGGCACGTCCCGCTGGATCAGCGCGTCCAGCGACAGCTTGGCCAGCGCCAGACAGAACCCGGTGGTCGCCGTGAGACACGCCACCAGGAACGCGCCGAAGAAGATCGCGGCCGTGATCGCCGCGCCCAGCACGATCGCCAGGACCGTCACGATGATGATCTCCGGCGCCCGGGAGCGCAGCCAGGCCCCGACCGCGGTACCGAGCGCGTTGCCCGCTCCCGCCGAGACGGCGACCAGGCCGAGCGAGACGGCGGCGCTCTCGCCGGTCAGGGGGTGCTCGCGCAGGAGGAACGCGAGGAAGAACGTGAGGAATCCGGACAGCCAGCGCAGGGCGGCGTTCGCGCCGAGGGCGTGGGTGACCGCGGTGCCCACGGTCCGCAGTCCCGGGCGTTTGGCCGTCTTGCGGTGCGGGCCGTGCAGATGGGCCTCGTCGGCGGCGAGCAGCGCCACGTCCTCGCCCTTGGCCGAGTCGACCTTCGGGGCCAGGGTGAAGGACAGGAACATGCCCCAGATGTAGATCAGGAAGGCGCCGTACAGCGGCCAGCGCGGCCCGATCGCGTGCAGGCCGGCCCCGATCGGCGCGGCGACCCCGGTGGCGAGCAGCCCGCCGAGGGTGACCCGTGAGTTGGCCTTCACCAGGGAGAAGTGGGGCGGCAGCAGCCGGGGTACGACGGCGCTTCGGACCACGCCGTACGCCTTCGACGCGACCAGCACGCCGAGGGCCGCCGGATACAGCTCCAGGCTGCCGGTGGTGACGGCGCCCGCGATGATCAGCGCGAGCAGGGCGCGGGCGAGCATCGAAGCGGCCATCGCGGCGCGGCGGCCGTGCGGGAGCCGGTCGAGGAGCGGCCCGATGACGGGGGCGAGCACCGTGAACGGGGCCATGGTGATGGCGAGGTAGAGCGCGACGCGGCCGCGTGCCTCGTCGGTCGGCACGGAGAAGAAGACGGTGGAGGCGAGGGCGATGGTGATCATCAGGTCGCCGGCGCCGTTGACCGCGTGGAGCTCGATCAGCTTGCCGAGGCCGGACTCGCCGGCGCCGTGCGCGTGCGTGGCCCTTCTGATCCCGCGGGCGGTTCCGGTGACCGGGAAGTGCAGGGCACGGCCGACGGCGCGGACGGACCCGACGAACCGGCCCGAACCGCCATCACGTCTGCTGCCCCGGATCCCACCGACCTTGGTGGCTCCCTGGGGCGTCCTTGCGGCTGCCACGACGTTCATAGTGCCCCCAGAACGCCCCGGGTAGTGCGGTTACCGCGCGTATGAGGCCGACTGGTTCGCAGCCGAGGACCTTTTCCGACCCGTCGGTGTAGGCCGGGAGCACGCGAGAAGGTAGCGTGCGTATCTCAGCCATCCATCAGAATGGATGGAGAGGTGCGCCCCGCGCGAGCGGGCGCGAACGTCGACGCGGTCCTCCGGTCCGCTCCGTCCGCACCCGCCGCCTTCAGGGGCGGCGCACCCGAGTGACGGCGTAGGAGAGAAGCGATACCTGTGAGCGCAGCGACAACGCGAAGCCGCACCCCCGACCGCCTGTGTGCCGAGGCCGTCGACCTCGCCCGCTCCGCAGCCGAGGAGGCCGCCGCGCCCGGTGTGGTCGGAGAGCATGCGGGCGTGCAGAGCGAGGGCGACCGCGTTGTCACGCACTTCTTCGAGTGCAAGGAACTCGGGTACCGGGGCTGGCGCTGGGCCGTGACGGTCGCCCGCGCGTCCCGCGCGAAGATCGTGACCCTGGACGAGGTGGTGCTCCTCCCGGGCCCGGACGCCCTCCTCGCCCCGGAGTGGGTGCCGTGGAGCGAACGCCTGCGCCCCGGCGACATGGGCCCCGGCGACCTGCTCCCCACCGACGCGGAGGACCTCCGTCTGGAGCCGGGCTACGCCGGTGAGGACGAGCCGATGCCGAACGCCGCCGTCTCGGAGGAGATGGCCGAGCTGGTCGAGGCGGAGGACGCGGAGGTCACGGCCGGTACCCCCGCGAACCTGCCCGCCGCCCCGACCCGGGGCTCCATCGCAGCCGTCGCGGAGGAACTGGGCATGCGCCGGGCCCGGGTGCTGTCCCGCTACGGCCTGCACATCGCCGCGGACCGCTGGGAGGAGTCGTACGGCGCCAAGACGCCCATGGCGCAGGCGGCCCCCGCGACCTGCGTCAGCTGCGGCTTCCTCCAGCCGATCGGCGGCTCCCTGGGCCAGGCCTTCGGCGTCTGCGCCAACGAGTTCTCCCCGGCGGACGGCCATGTGGTGTCCCTGGCGTACGGCTGCGGGGGCCACTCGGAGGCGGCCGTCATGCCCAAGCCGCCCCAGCCGGCACCTCCGGTGATCGACGAGACCCGGGTCGACCCCTTCCCGCTGCGCCCGGCACCGGACTCGGGCTCGGTCCCGATCGTCCCCGACGAGGACACGGCGGAGCTGGGGCACTCCTAGCCCCCGCGCGGGCACTCACCGATGGCAAGGCTCTGGCTGCGCGGCGGAATGGACCCGGAGGCCCCGGAAGCGGTCGTGGTCGCCGTGGTGGTGGATCCGGCGGGGACCGCGGAGGAACGGGCTGTCGCCGCGCTCTTCTCCCACGCGTACGAGGGCGACGGCACCTTCCTGCTCGTGCGGACGGACGGCTGGGCCGAGCGGCGGATGGACGGTGACGTCCTGACCGTCGAGATCGTCGTCCACCGGGCCGTACTGGAGGCGCTGGGGATCGACCGGGCCGGATTCCCGGAGCGCCCGCTCGTCCGGCCGGAGGCGGTCCGGCTGCTGCGGGTGAGCGCTCCTGTCGCCGGGGGCCGGTACGAGCAGGCACTCGAGGTGACGGCCGTGCTGTCGGCACCGGCCGGGGCGACGCCCGAGCAGATCATGGCCGACCTTCGTTCCGGCGAGGCATGGCCGCTGATCCTGGCCCCGCCGCCCGCCTCCGCCACCGTCACCCTCGACAGCGCCGACACCCCATCGCTCGACCTGGATCTCGGCCCGTGTCCGCCGACGTCCGGTTGACCAGGGGGACTCCGGGCTCCGGCGGGGTCACCGGCCGACCGGCCCCCGGCGCGGAGCCGGGCCGTACGGCGGTACCTTCGTGCTCACGTCGACGAGGAGAGTGAACGTGAGCAAGTTCGTGCGGCCGGCCCCCGAGGGGGCGGACCCCTTCGGCACCGCCCGTCTGCGCCGCGGTGTGCTCGACGCCTGGGCCACCAGTCCCGCCCGTTTCCGTGAGGACGCCAACGCCGAGGAGGACCTCGTCCTCGGCGGCTACCGGGACCGTCTCGTCGTCGAGCTCGCCCAGAACGCGGCCGACGCGGCGGCCCGCGCCGGGGTGCCCGGCCGGCTCCGGCTGACGCTGCGCGACGGCGTCCTCGTCGCCGCCAACACCGGCGCCCCGCTCGACGCGGCCGGCGTCGAGTCCCTCGCCACCCTCCGGGCCTCCGCCAAGCGGGACACCGGGCAGGGCGCCGTGGGCCGGTTCGGTGTCGGCTTCGCGGCCGTCCTCGCCGTCACCGACGAGCCCGCGGTCGTCGGCCGGCACGGCGGTGTGCGCTGGTCACTGGCCGAGGCGCGCGAACTGGCCGCCGACACCGCACGGCACAGCCCCGGGCTCGGCGACGAGATCCGGCGCCGGGACGGGCACGTACCGCTGCTGCGGCTCCCGTTCGCCGCCGAGGGCTCGGCCCCCCACTCGTACGACACGGTCGTCATCCTGCCGTTGCGCGACCCCGCCGCCGCCGACCTCGCGGAGCGGCTGCTCGACGCCGTGGACGACGCGCTCCTCCTCGCCCTTCCCGGCCTGGCGGAGGTCGTCGTCGAGACGGACACCGTCCGCACATTGCGGCGCGGCACCGACGGGCCCTTCACGGTCGTGGAGGACTCGCGGGGCGGTACGACACGCTGGCGCACCGTCTCCGCGCACGGCACCCTCACCCCGGACCTTCTCGTCGACCGGCCGGTGGAGGAGCGGCTGCGTCCCCACTGGGCGGTCACCTGGGCGGTACCCGCCGACGCGGACGGCAGCCCGGTCCGCCCGCGCACCAGCCCCGTCGTCCACGCGCCGACCCCGAGCGACGAGCCCCTCGGCGTTCCCGCCCTCCTCATCGCCTCCTTCCCCCTCGACACCACCCGCCGCCACGCCGCGCCCGGCCCGCTGACCGACTTCCTCGTCCAGCGCGCCGCCGACTCCTACACCGAACTCCTCGCCTCCTGGCGGCCGGTGACCGAGGGCATCATCGGCCTCGTCCCCGGCCCGCTCGGCAAGGGCGAGCTGGACGGCGCCCTGCGCGCGGCCATCCTGGAGCGGCTCCCGCGGACGTCCTTCCTGCCCCCGGCGCTGGTCTCCGCCGAGGACGACACCGACCCGTCCGGCGCCCTGCGGCCCCGGACCGCCGAGCCCGGCGAGGACCAGGCGCCCGGCCTCGACCTCCCCGGTTCCCTGCGCCCCCGGGACGCCGAGATCGTCGAGGGCGCCGGGGCCGACACCGTGCGGGTGCTGGCCGAGGTGCTGCCCACCCTGCTGCCCGCCGGGCTCGAACGGCGGGCGGAGCTGCGGACGTTGGGTGTCGCCCGGGTGCCGCTGACGGACGCCGTGGACCGGCTCGCCGGGCTGGAGAAGGAGCCCGGCTGGTGGCGCCGGCTCTACGACAGCCTCGCCGGGGTCGACCCGGACCGGCTGTCCGGACTGCCCGTGCCGCTCGCCGACGGCCGTACGACCATCGGCCCCCGCCAGGTGCTGCTGCCCACCGCCGACGCGTCCCGGACCGACCCGGAGGTGCTGGCCCGGCTCGGTCTGAAGGTCGCCCACCCGGACGCGGCGCACCCGCTGCTGGAGAAGCTGGGCGCGCTGCCCGCGACGCCCCGCGCGGTGCTCACCACGCCCCAGGTCCGGGCGGCCGTCGCCGCCTCCCTGGACGACGAGGGCGGGCTGGACTGGGAGCAGGACACGCCGGACGCCGAGGAGTTGGCGGACACCGTGCTCGGGCTGGTGCGGGACGCCGGCCTTGAGCCAGGGGACGAGCCGTGGCTCGGCGCCCTCGCCCTTCCCGACGAGGACGGGGAGTTGGCCCCGGCCGGCGAACTGGTCTTCCCCGGCAGCCCCTTCCACCAGGTGATCCGCGAGGGCGAACTCGCCACGGTGGACGCCGAACTGGCCGACAAGTGGGGCCAGGAACCGCTCGCCGCCTGTGGCGTGCTGGCCGACTTCGCCCTCGTCCGGGCCACCGACGTGGTCCTCGACCCCGACGAACTGGAGCCGCGCGAAGGCGACTTCGCCGAGCCGGACGACGCGGGTCTGCTGGACGCCGTGGACGTGTGGGTCGAGGACGTCCTCGACCGCTTCCCGGACACCCCGGTACCGCCCGTCGCCACCGAGCTGATCGCCGTACGGGACCTGGACCTGGTGGACGACGACAAGTGGCCCCAGGCCCTGGCCCTGCTCTCCCGGCCGCCCCTGCGCGACGCGCTCACCCAGCCGGTCCGCGTCCTGCTCCCCGACGGCACGCACGAGGTCGTACGGCCGTACACGGCGTGGTGGCTGCGCGGTCACCCCGTGCTGGACGGCCGCCGCCCGGCGGGCCTGCTGGCGTCCGGCGGAGACCCGCTGCTGCGCGGCCTGTACGACGAGGCGGACGCGACGGGCTTCGAGGACGAGCAGGTGCTGCGGGCGCTGGGCGTACGGACGTCCGTCTCGGCGCTCCTGGACGAACCGGGCGGCGCCGCGGAGCTGCTGGACCGCCTCGCCGACCCGGACCGCCGGGTCACCGCGGCCCAACTGCACGCGCTGTACGGCGCGTTGGCGGACCTGGACCCCGACCGGGTGACCCTCCCCGACGAGCTGCGAGCCGTGGTGGACGGCCGGGTGACGGTCGTGGACGCCTCCGACGCGGTGGTCGTCGACTCCCCGGACCTGCTGCCCTTCACCGAGGGCGTCCCCCTGCTCCCGGTCCGCCCCTCCCGCGCCGCCGAACTGGCCGAACTCTTCCAGGTGCGGCGCCTGAGCGAGTCGGTGCCGGGCTCGGTGGACTCGGAGGGCACGGAACACGACGTACCGGACTCGGTACGGGTCCTGCTGGGCCCCCGCACCCCGGCGACGTACATCGAACACGACGAACTCGTCGTCGACGGCACCGAACTGGACTGGCGCCTCACCACCGACGGCACCCTCCACGCGGCCACCCTGGAGGGCGTGGCGGCAGGCCTCGCCTGGGCGGCGGGCCAGTGGCCGCGGCGCTTCGAGGTGGCGGCCCTCCTGGAGGACCCGTCGCGGACGGAGGAACTGGCGCGGGACCGCTGGTTCGACTGAGCGGACGAACCAGGCGGCGGTGTGCGGGGGTTGAACCATGATCTTAAAAATTTCCGCACACGTTGTTCACCTCCGTACAACCATTCCCACCCCTTGGTGGTCACATCACGTGAGTCAACAGACTCCCTGATCACTTCGGGCCCCTGACGGGACGGGGGACGTCACCGTCGGGGCCCCTCTCCCACATGGGGAACGCATGCGTATTCGTGCCACCGTGGCCGCCGTCACCGGCGCCATGGCCCTTTCCGCCTTCGTCGCGCCGGCCGCTCTCGCCGCCGACGGACCGAAGGTTCCCGCGGGTGTCGCCGCGGCCAACAAGGCCGCCCACTCCGCCACTTCCGGCAAGGCCGCCTTCAGCTCCGCCGCCGCCGACACCGGTACGCCGTACGCCCTGGACGCCACCTTCTCCAACGTGAAGGTCAACAAGGGCAAGAACATCGTCATCGGCACCACCGCCGTCGTGAAGTCGCCGGTCTCCTTCACGCTGACCCACGGCGCGGACGTCGACATCCACGCCGCCGACTTCTTCTCGGCCGTCGAGCTGTACCGCGGCGCGGACTTCGCGAACGAGGACGAGTGGATCGACAGCACGAACGCGAAGTGCACCGACACCTCGGCCACCGCCGCCAACTGCACCGCCACCATCGAGATCGACCCGGCGTGGCTGCTGAACACGGACGCCGGCAACTGGAAGGCCGGCGCCTTCGCGGTCGCGTTCAACGGTGAGGACCCGGACAACCCGAACCTGGACAACGTCGGTGTCGCGACGCAGGACAACGTCACGGCCACCAAGTTCCAGCGCCGCTCCACCCTCACGGTCAACGCCGCTCCGGAGCCGGTGAAGAAGGGCAAGACCATCACCGTCACCGGCAAGCTCTCCCGCGCCAACTGGGAGGACGGCCACTACCACGGCTACACCAACCAGCCGGTGAAGCTGCAGTTCCGCAAGAAGGGCTCCAGCACCTACACCACGCTGAAGACCATCAAGACCAACTCCACCGGCAACCTGAAGACCACTACGAAGGCCACGGTCGACGGTTACTTCCGCTACTCCTTCGCGGGCACCACGACGACCCCGGCGGTCAGCGCCACGGGTGACTTCGTCGACGTGAAGTAGGACCTCGCAGGGACACGGCGGCGCCGGACGGGGACCCCGGGCCGCCGTGTCCCCGTGTTGTGCAAGCTCTTCGTAATCCCCGCCCAAAATCCGCCGCGGACGTACAACTTCCCCCGACCGTCACGGATCTGATCGTTCGAGCCAACAGGCTCCTACGATCTCTTTCTCCACATGGGGAACACATGCGCATACGTGCCACTGTGGCCGCCGTCTCCGGCGCCCTGGCCATCTCCGCCTTCGCCCTGCCGGCCGCGCACGCCGCCGGCGCCGGCTCCTCGTACCGGGCCGATGTCGCGAAGGTCCGTGAGGCCGCCGTCGCCGCCTCCGGCAGGACGGCGTTCAGCACCGCCGCGGCCGACACCGACCCCCAGCCCTACCCGCTGGACGCCACCTTCTCCGCCGTCAAGATCAACGGTGGCAAGGCGATCGTGGTCGGCGCCACCGGCCACGTGAAGGTCCCGTTCACGTACACCATGAAGCACGGCGCCGACGTCGACATCACCGCGTCGGACTTCGCGACCGGCGCGTACGTCTTCAAGGGCGAAACCCAGTTCTTCGGTGACGACCCGGCCACCTGCACCGCCACCTCGTCGACCGTCGCCACGTGCAAGGGCGTCATCGACCTGTACCCGGCGGACGACGAGTCCGACATCGACCTCGCGAACTCCGCCGCGGGCGCGGTGAAGTCCGGTGTGCTGGCCATCGCGCTCAACGGCCAGAACCCGTCCAGCAGCGACTTCGACATCACCAAGGTCGGCCTGGCCGACCAGAGCCCCTTCGCCTCGCCCAACCTGCAGCGCCTGTCCAAGCTGACGGTCGACGCCGCCCCGGAGCCGGTGAAGAAGGGCAAGACCATCACCGTCACCGGCAAGCTGTCCCGGGCGAACTGGGACACCAACAAGTACGCCGGTTACGCCGGCCAGAAGGTGAAGCTGCAGTTCCGTAAGAAGGGCTCCAGCACCTACACCACCCTCAAGACCATCACCACGAGTTCGACGGGCACCCTGAAGACCACCACCAAGGCCACCGTCGACGGTTACTTCCGGTACGTGTTCGCGGGCACCGTGACCACCCCGGCGGTCAACGCCACGGGTGACTTCGTCGACGTCAGGTAAGCGGCACCGGTACTAGACGGGGAAGCGGCGGTCCACCCACCTCCACAGCACCTCCAGGGCGGCCGCCGCCACCACCGCGATGCCCACCGCGATCCACGGCATCGTCACGCCCACCAGCTTCAGTGCGAAGAAGTGCTGGAACGAGGGCACGATCAGGACGAACAGGAAGGCCACGCCCATCGCGGCGACCAGGGCCACGCGCCACCAGGTGTAGGGACGGGCGATGATCGCCAGGACCCACAGGGAGATCAGGAAGAGGGTCAGGGTCGCCGCGCTCGTCTCCGCGTCCAACTGGCCCGCACCCGTGTAGTGGTGACGGGCGATCAGGTACGTGACGAAGGTGGCCACCGCCGCCACCACCCCGCCCGGGATCGAGTACCGCATGACCCTGCGCACGAAGTGCGGTTTCGCCCGCTCCTTGTTGGGGGCCAGGGCGAGGAAGAAGGCCGGGACGCCGATGGTCAGCGTGGACAGCAGGGTCAGGTGGCGGGGGAGGAAGGGGTACTCGACCCGCCAGCAGACCACCATGACGGCCAGCAGGACCGAGTAGACCGTCTTCACGAGGAAGAGGGTCGCCACCCGGGTGATGTTGCCGATCACCCTGCGGCCCTCCGCAACCACCGACGGCAGCGTCGCGAAGCTGTTGTTGAGCAGGACGATCTGCGCCACCGCCCGGGTGGCCTCCGAGCCCGAGCCCATCGAGACGCCGATGTCCGCGTCCTTCAGGGCCAGTACGTCGTTCACGCCGTCCCCGGTCATCGCGACCGTGTGCCCCCGGGACTTCAGCGCCCCCACCATCTCGCGCTTCTGCTGCGGGGTGACCCGGCCGAAGACCGTGCCGTCGTCCAGGGCCTTCGCCATCTCCTCCCGCTCGGAGGGGAGGCGGCGGGCGTCCACCGTCGTGCCGGTCAGGCCCAGCTTCGCCGCCACCGCGCCCACCGACACCGCGTTGTCACCGGAGATGACCTTGGCGTGGACGTCCTGCTCGGTGAAGTAGCGCAGGGTGTCGGCCGCGTCCGGGCGCAGCCGCTGCTCCAGCACGACCAGGGCGGTGGGGCGGGCGCCCCGGGCCGGCTCGGCGTCGTCCAGTCCGCGGGAGGAGCGGGCCAGCAGCAGGACCCGTAGGCCCTGTTCGTTGAGGCGTTCGGTCTCCAGGAGGGCGGGATCGTCCGCGCCGAGCAGGACGTCCGGCGCCCCCAGCAGCCAGGTGCTCCTCTCGCCGTCGCCCTCGTCGAAGGTGGCGCCGCTGTACTTGCGGGCGGAGGAAAAGGGCAGTGCCCCGGTGCAGCGCCAGTCCTCGACGTCCGGGTAGGCGTCGATGATCGCCTGGAGGGAGGCGTTGGGCCGCGGGTCCGCCTCGCCGAGGGCGCCGAGCACCTTGCGGACGTACGACTCGTCCGCGCCCTGCAGCGGCCTGAGCTCGGTGACGTCCATGCCGCCCTCGGTGAGGGTGCCGGTCTTGTCGAGGCACACGGTGTCGATGCGGGCGAGGCCCTCGATGGCGGGGAGTTCCTGCACCAGGCACTGTTTCCGGCCAAGGCGGATCACGCCTATCGCGAAGGCCACGGAGGTCAGCAGGACCAGGCCCTCGGGGACCATCGGGACGATGCCGCCGACCGTGCGCGCGATCGAGTCCTTGAGGCCGTGCTGTTTGACGAACAGCTGGCTGATCACCAGGCCGATCGCGGTCGGGATCATCATCCACGTGACGTACTTGAGGATGGTGGAGATGCCGGAGCGCAGTTCGGAGTGGACCAGGGTGAAGCGCGAGGCCTCCTCGGCGAGTTGGGCGGCGTAGGCCTCGCGGCCCACCTTGGTCGCCTGGAACGCGCCACCGCCGGCGACGACGAAACTGCCGGACATGATGCGGTCGCCGGGCCGCTTGACCACCGGGTCGGCCTCACCGGTCAGCAGCGACTCGTCGATCTCCAGCCCGTCGGCCTCGACGCACACCCCGTCGACCACGGCCTTGTCGCCGGGTCCGATCTCGATCAGGTCGTCCAGCACGATCTGCGCCGTGCCGACCTCGCCGGCCACCCCGTCCCGCCGTACCGTCGGCCGGGCCTCCCCGATCACCGCGAGCGAGTCCAGGGTCCGCTTGGCCCGCCACTCCTGGATGATCCCGATCCCGGTGTTGGCGAGGATCACGTACCCGAACAGGCTGTCCTGGAAGGGCGCGACGAACAGCATGATCAGCCAGAGCACACCGATGATCGCGTTGAACCGGGTGAAGACGTTCGCCCGGACGATCTCGCCCATCGACCGGCTGCTGCGCACCGGTACGTCGTTGACCTGCCCGCGCGCCACCCGCTCGGCGACCTCGGCCGCGGTCAGTCCGCGGGTCGCCACCGGCAGGGGTACGGGGTGCACAGGATCGAGTTCGGCGCCCGCGTCGATGTGTGCCATGCATTCGACGGTACGTGCGGTTTTGGGCCTTCACCCGCCGAGCGACCGAAAGATCCGACCACGGGAGGAGCCGACTCGTGCGGTGGTTGTAGGGCCCGGCCGCCGGTCTCTTCCGCAGGGCCTAGTCGGCCGGCTCCGCCTTCGGTGCCGCCGAGCGCTTGATCGCCGCGTCCCGCTTCCGGACGAACCAGACGCCGTACAGCCCGAGGACCCCTCCGGTGAGGCAGGTCCACAGCCACCAGGTGTGCCCGTGGTCGTCGAACCAGCCGTAGAACGGCAGCTGCACCAGGAAGAGGACGAACCAGAGGATCGTGCCGCCGGTGATGGTGGCGACGACGGGGCCCTCCAGGGGCTCCGGCGCCTCGTGCTGCGGGGTCCACTTCGCCATGGGGCCCAGCTTACGAGGTGATCAGGTCTACGCGCGGAGATAGCATCCCAGTGTTCATATGTTCATACTGAAACGGTTTCCGTCTGTCCGTATCTGCTCGTAGGAACCTCCAATGTCCAGCTCGGCCCCCACCAAGGTCCCCGCACCCCCCGACCAGCCCGGGGCCCTGCCCGCGTCCGGTGCGCTCGACCGCTACTTCAAGATCTCCGAGCGGGGCAGCACGCTTCCCCGGGAGATCCGTGGCGGCTTCGCCACCTTCTTCGCGATGGCCTACATCATCGTGCTCAACCCGATCATCCTGGGCAGCGCGAAGGACATGTACGGGCACCACCTGGCGGGCGGCCAGCTGGTGACGGCCACGACCGTGACGGCGGCGTTCACCACGCTGCTGATGGGCGTCATCGGCAACGTGCCGATCGCGCTCGCGGCCGGCCTCGGCGTGAACTCGGTCGTCGCGCTCCAGCTCGCGCCCCGGATGTCCTGGCCGGACGCGATGGGCATGGTCGTCCTCGCCGGTTTCGTGGTGATGCTGCTCGTCGCCACCGGACTGCGCGAGCGCGTGATGAACGCCGTGCCCTACAGCCTGCGCAAGGCGATCTCCATCGGTATCGGCCTGTTCATCATGCTGATCGGGCTCGTCGACTCCGGTTTCGTCACCCGTATCCCGGACGCCGCCCAGACCACCGTCCCGCTCCAGCTCGGCGCCGACGGTCACCTCAACGGCTGGCCGGTGCTGGTCTTCATCCTGGGCGCGCTGCTGACCCTCGCGCTGATCGTCCGCAAGGTCTCCGGCGCGATCCTGATCTCCATCGTCACGATGACCGTCCTCGCGGTGATCATCGACGCGGTCGCGAACGTCCCGTCCTGGGGCCTGACCACCCCGAAGTGGCCCGGAAACCCGGTCGCCACCCCGGACTTCGGCCTGATCGGCAAGGTCAGCCTCTTCGGCGGGTTCTCCCACGTGGGTGTGCTGACCGGCGTGCTGTTCGTCTTCACCGTCCTGCTGTCGTGCTTCTTCGACGCGATGGGCACGATCATGGGTGTCAGCGACGAGGCCAAGCTGACCAACGCCAACGGCGAGATGCCCGGCATCAACAAGGTGCTGTTCGTGGACGGCATCGCGGTCGCCGCCGGCGGTGCCAGCTCCTCCTCGGCCACCACCTGCTTCGTGGAGTCCACGGCCGGCGTCGGCGAAGGGGCCCGTACCGGCTTCGCGAACGTCGTCACCGGCGCGCTGTTCGCCGTGGCGCTGTTCCTGACCCCCGTCGCCACCATGGTCCCCTCCCAGGCGGCCACCCCGGCGCTGCTCGCGGTCGGCTTCCTGATCCTCGCCGGATCGGTCAAGGAGATCGACTGGGCCGACTACACGCTCGCGATCCCGGCCTTCGTGACGATGGTGATGATGCCCTTCACCTACTCGATCACCAACGGCATCGGCATGGGCTTCATCACCTTCGCCGTCCTGCGGCTGGCGGCCGGCCGGGGCCGGGAGGTCCCGGTGCCGATGTACGTCGTCGCGGCGGTGTTCGGCTTCTACTACCTGATGCCGGCCCTCGGGCTCACGTGACCCCGTAGAACCTCTCGGTCTCGTCGACGGCGGTCTGGAACCGCTCGTCGAAGTCATCACGAATGAGCGTCCGGACGACATAGTCCTGGACGCTCATTCCCCTTTTGGACGCGTGGTCCCTGAGCCGCTCCAGCAGCTCCCGGTCTATTCGCAGGCTGAGCACTTCTGTCCCCATGGGACGAGGGTCGCTGGCGGGTTCCGTCGAGCGGTCACTTTCCGGCGTCGTCTCACTCGTACGGGTGAAGCTCTCGTTTCAGTGGCCAGGGTCACGGGAATCGGCCTGCGCGCCAGCTTGTTTAGCGAGAGTAATGAGTTACGCTAAAGAGATGCCGGACCTCACCCATGGCGACGACGCTGCCGCCGTGAACGCCCTTCGCTCCGCCGTCATGCGGCTGTCCCGTCGACTCAAGCACCAGCGCGTCGACGAGTCGCTGAGCCCCACCGAGATGTCGGTGCTGGGCACCCTGTCGAACTGCGGCAGTGCCACGCCGGGCGAGCTCGCCCGCAAGGAGCACGTGCAGCCGCCGTCGATGACCCGCATCGTCGCGCTGCTGGAGGCCAAGGGACTGGTCCGGCTGGAGCCGCACCCCGAGGACCGGCGCCAGAAGGTCGTCACCAAGACCGAGCAGGCCGAGGCCATGCTCGTGGAGAGCCGCGCCAAGCGGAACGCGTTCCTGGCGGGCCTCGTCGAGGGCCTGGACGAGGACGAGTGGGCCAAACTGCGCGCCGCCGCCCCCGTGCTGGAGAAGCTCGCACATCTGTAAGCAGCAGTACGTCGCACGCGAGTGAGCCGGAGGGGAGCGCCTGGAGCTCCCCGGAGGCGAACGAGCAATGAAAGAGGAGGTGAACCCTTTGAGTACGGGACCCGGAGCAGAATCCGCCCCCGCACCGACCACCCCCCACACCTCCCCGCCCGCCCCCGCATCCCCCCGTAAGTCCTCGATGTTCAGCTCGCTGAAGATCCGCAACTACCGGCTCTTCTTCGCCGGCCAGGTCGTCTCGAACATCGGCACCTGGATGCAGCGCATCGCCCAGGACTGGCTGGTCCTCAGCCTCACCGGCTCCGCGACCGCCGTCGGCGTGACCACCGCCCTGCAGTTCCTGCCGATGCTGCTCTTCGGTCTCTACGGCGGTGTCCTCGTCGACCGGCTGCCCAAGCGCCCCGCGCTGCTGTTCACCCAGTCCGCGATGGCCCTGACCGGGATCGCGCTGGCGCTGCTCACGCTCTCCGGCCATGTCCAGGTCTGGCACGTCTACCTCGCCGCGTTCGCCGTCGGTCTCGCCACGGTCGTCGACAACCCGGCCCGGCAGTCCTTCGTCTCCGAGATGGTCGGCCCGGACCAGCTGCAGAACGCGGTCAGCCTGAACTCCGCCAACTTCCAGTCCGCGCGCCTCGTCGGCCCCGCCGTCGCCGGCGTGATGATCACCGGCGTGGGCACCGGCTGGGCGTTCCTCTTCAACGGGCTGTCGTTCGCCGCGCCGATCGCGGGCCTGCTGCTGATGCGGGCCCGCGAGCTGCACCCCGTCCGGCGCGCCCCGCGCGGGAAGGGCCAGCTGCGGGAGGGCCTGCGGTACGTGGCCGGGCGCCCCGACCTGATCTGGACCATCGTCCTGATCGGGTTCATCGGCACCTTCGGCTTCAACTTCCCGGTGTACCTGTCGGCCTTCGCGGACGACGTCTTCCACGCCGGAGCCGGTTCCTACAGCGCCTTCAACACGCTGATGGCGGTCGGCTCCCTGGTCGGCGCCCTGCTCGCGGCCCGGCGCGGCACCGCCCGGATGCGGGTGATGATCGCCGCGGCGGTGGCCTTCGGCGCGCTGGAGCTGGTGGCGGCCGCGGCGCCCTCGCTGTGGCTCTTCGCCCTGATCATGGTGCCGATCGGCATGTTCGGCATGACGGTCAACGTCACCGCCAACACCACGGTCCAGATGGGCACCGATCCGGCCATGCGCGGCCGGGTGATGTCGCTCTACATGATGGTGTTCATGGGCGGCACCCCGATCGGCGCGCCCATCGCCGGCTGGATCACCGACGCCTACGGCGTCCGGGCGGGTCTGGCGGTCGGCGGCGCGATCGCGGCGGGCGCGGCGCTCGTCGTCGGCCTGGTCCTGGCCCGCGTCGGCAACCTCCGCCTCACCCTCGGCTGGCACCGGGGCCACCCGGTCGTCCGGTTCGTGCCGCGCGAGGAACTGGCGGCGGCTGCGTGAGACGCGGGGTCAGTCGCGGGGGAACTCGTCGGTCTTGAGGACCAGGCCGACCGGGGTGCCGGTCAGGTCGACGTCCTCACCGAAGGGGAAGCTGACGTCGCTGTGGTACTTGCCGTCCTTGGGCAGGGTGTGCAGGTGCCACTCGCCGGTGTACGGGTCCACGATCAGGTACACCGGCACCTCGGCAGCGGCGTAGACGTCCTTCTTCGGGCCGTAGTCGTTGCCCGCCGTGTCCTTGGAGACGACCTCGACGACGAACTCGACGTCCTGATAGCACCAGCGGCCCTTGCCGTCCCTCACCGACCGTTCGGCCATGGCCGCCAGGTCACAGGCGAAACCGTTCAGATGCCCGGGGAAGTCGATCCGCACGTCCGAGGCCAGACGCTTCTGCGAGTACTTTGCGTCCAGCTGCTTCGCGATGCCGAAGATGATCTCCCAGTGGTTCTGCCGCTGCGGTGACATGAAGATGTTTCCCCCGACGATCTCGATCTTCGTTCCCTCGGGGATGGGCATCTTCTCGAGGTGTTCGAACAAGACGTCCAGAGTCAGCTCGCCGCGCTCCTCGGCCATCTCGATCCTGTCTTCAAGAACGGTCACGGTCGCGCTCCTCCCCGGCTGCCGCTCGGTCACGGACAGCCGCGCAGTACAACGATACGTACGGTGACCGGGTCACGCAGGGACATGGCGGCGAGACTGGCCCCATGAGACTCTTCGCCGCCGTGCTGCCCCCCGAGATCGTCACAGGTGAACTGGCCGCAGCGGTGGACGAGTTGCGGAAGCTGCCGGGCGGGGAAGGCCTGCGCTGGACCGGGCGGCCGGGGTGGCACTTCACCCTGGCCTTCTACGGCGAGGTCGACGACGACGTCGTACCGGATCTGTCGGATCGGCTGGAGAGGGCGGCCCGGCGGTCGGCCGCCTTCGCGCTGGCGCTGCGGGGCGGCGGGCAGTTCGGGCACGGGCGCGTGCTGTGGGCGGGGGCCGAGGGCCAGACACAGGAGCTGCGGCTGCTGGCGGACCGGGCGGAGGCGGCCGGGCGCAAGGCCGGAGTCGACATGGGGGAGCACCGGCGCTACAAGCCTCATCTGACGGTCGCGCGGGGCCGGGACGCGAGGGACGTACGGCCGTATCTGACGGCCCTGTCGGACTTCACGAGCCGCACCTGGACGGTCTCCGAACTCGTGCTGGTGCGCAGCAACCTGCCGACCTCCGGCGTCCCGGGCGAGCAGCCCCGTTACGAGGCGGTCGCCCGCTGGGCGCTCGGAGGGGCCGGTTAGGCTCGGGTACGTGGACCCGAAGACCCGGAACCGGATCATGGCCGGTGTGCTCGTGCTGTTGTTCGTGGTGGTGGCGTTGGCGGCGGCGCTCGGGAAGTAGCCGAGCCGACCGCCGCCGTCACACCGCCGTGCCGCCTACCAGGCGAAGGCCTCCGGGGAGGGGCCCGGGCCGGGGAAGATCTCGTCGAGACCGGCCAGCAGCTCCTCGCTCAGTTCCAGTTCGACGGCGGTGATCGCCGACGCCAGCTGTTCGGCCGTGCGCGGGCCGACGATCGGGCCGGTCACCCCGGGGCGGGTGAGCAGCCAGGCGAGAGCGGCCTCACCCGGCTCGACGCCGTGCTTGTCCAGCAGGTCCTCGTACGCCTGGATCTGCGCGCGGATGGTGGTGTTGGCGAGGGAGTCCGCGGCCCGGCCGCTCGCCCGGCGTCCGCCCTCGACCTCCTTCTTGATCACACCGCCCAGCAGACCGCCGTGCAGCGGCGACCAGGGGATGACCCCGAGCCCGTACTCCTGCGCGGCCGGGATGACCTCCATCTCGGCGCGGCGCTCGGCGAGGTTGTAGAGGCACTGCTCGCTGACGAGGCCGATGGTGCCGCCGCGCCGGGCGGCGATCTCGTTGGCCTGGGCGATCTTGTAGCCGGGGAAGTTCGAGGACCCGACGTAGAGGATCTTGCCCTGGGTGACCAGGGTGTCGATCGCCTGCCAGATCTCCTCGAAGGGGGTGGCACGGTCGACGTGGTGGAACTGGTAGACGTCGATGTAGTCCGTCTGGAGCCGCTTGAGGCTCGCGTCCACCGCCCGCCGGATGTTGACGGCGGAGAGCTTGTCGTGGTTGGGCCACGACTCGCCGTCGGCGGCCATGTTGCCGTACACCTTGGTGGCGAGGACGACCTTGTCGCGCCGCTCGCCGCCCTTGGCGAACCAGTTGCCGATGATCGATTCGGTACGGCCCTTGTTCTCGCCCCAGCCGTACACGTTCGCCGTGTCGAAGAAGTTGATGCCGGCGTCCAGCGCCGCGTCCATGATCGCGTGGCTGTCGGCCTCGTCCGTCTGCGGTCCGAAGTTCATCGTGCCGAGGACGAGTCGGCTGACCTTGAGTCCCGTGCGTCCGAGCTGCGTGTACTTCATGACCACCTAGCCAACGGCGTGGAGTGCGCTCTAGGCAAGGTTCTTCAGGAGACCGGCTTCAGGAACGCGAACACGTCCCGGGCGCGGGTGCCGTCCGGGGACTGCCAGGCGCCGATGACATGACCGGTGGCTTTCTCGGGGGCGGTGTCCGGGGCGGTGGGGCGCAGGATCCGGCGGAGGTGGAGGGCTTCGCCGAGGGTGGTGCCGTCCTGGTGGTCGGTGACGGGGACGGGCCAGTCGGGGGAGGGGAGGCCGGCGCCCGTGAAGGAGCGGGTGACCTCGTGGTCGGGGGTGTCGGTGACGCTCTGGGCCTGGGCCTGGACGCGGCCCTCGATCAGCGCGAGGAGCTGGGCGTACAGCACCGGGTCGTGACAGCCGTCGTAGGCCCAGCGGGGGCCCAGGACGCCGTGCTCCATGGTGCCGACGAGGGCGTCCTCGGCGCCGGGGAGAGGGGCGCCGCGGTAGGTGAGGGGCACGTGGTAGGCGGTCGGCTCGGGGCCGGAGCCGTCGACGACCACCATGAACTCGATCCCGACCTCACCCTCCGGATCGTCCAGCCGGAACCCGCCGGCCCTGCTCAGCTCCGGAGTCCCGTTTCCCACGTACCACGGCCGGGTCGGCAGCCAGTCGGTGAGCAGTTCCAGCTTGGTGGGCTTGACGGTGGTGTTGTGGATGATCGCCATGGACCGGATTCTGTCAGTCAGTCCCGGGGGAACTCATCCGTTTTCAGGGTGAGGCCGAGGGGGGTGGTGGTCATGTCGACGTCCGTTCCGAACGTGACGGACAGCTCGGTGAGGTACTCGCCGTTCTTGGGCTGGGTGTAGACGTGGCACTTGCCCTGGTACGGATCGACGATGAGATAGACGGGGATCTCGGCAAGGGCGTACGTGGACTTCTTGGGGCCGTAGTACCAGCCCCCTTGAGGCGTCTGTACGGCCTTGTCCCGCAGCTTGGCCACATCCGGAGCCAGCCCGTTGAGCACGCCGGGGAAGTCGATGCGCACATCCGAGGCGATCTTGGCGTGCATGCCGAAAAGGTCTTCAAGTGCCCGGACGATCCTCCGGATGATCTGCCAATGCGCATTCCGCTGCGGTGACATGAAGACGGTCCCCTCGACGATCTCGACCTTGTAGCCCTCGGGGGTGGTCCGCTCAAGCGACTCGAACAGTTCGTCCAGAGTCAGCTCACCGCTGTCGTCGGCCATCTCGATCCTGTCTTCAAGGACGGTCATCGTGGCGCTCCTCCGGCTGCCCCATGGACGAGTACAGCCACGCAGTACAACGATACGCACGGTGACCGCGTCACGGTCCCGGTCGGCGCTACTCCGCGTAGGGGTCTCCGATGTCCCACGCCTGGTGCATGGCGTCGGCGAAGGCCGCCGCGATCTTGTGTTCGCCGCTCGCGTTCGGGTGGGTGCCGTCGTAGGTGTCGAGGTGGATGTCGTACGAGGACGGGGGCGAGACCAGGAGGAGGGGGGAGCGGGGCTCGTCCAGGTCCGCGAGGGTCTTGGCCAGCAGCTCGTTGAAGAGGGTCACCTGAGCCGCGAACGGCTCGTCGGCGGTCGCGCGGATGTTCGGGATCACCGGCAGGACGGCCATCCGGACCCGGGGGCCGGCCGACCTCGCCTCCTCGACGAAGGCCCGCACGTTGTCCGCCGTCTGCACCGCGTTCGTGTAGAAGCCCAGGTCGATCAGGCCGAGCGAGACCAGCAGCACATCCGCCCGGTGCGTACGGACCGCCTCGCCGATCAGCGGAGCCATGTGCACCCAGCCCTCACCCCAGCCGGCCAGATGGGCGCGCGGGAAGTCGGGGTCCGCGTACTCGTACGACGTCGGCGCGTCCGTCGCCTTGTCGTGCAGCGTCTCGCGCGGACCGACCAGGGCGAACGGGCCGTCGTACGTCTCGCGCAGGTGCTGCCACATGCGGTACCGCCAGGTGTGTTCGCCCGCGCTCCCGATCGTCATGGAGTCGCCGACCGGCATGAACCTAAGCATCCGCTCATGATGGACGATCAGGGTGGGAGCAAGCGGACGGTCGGGGTGTGAGGCCCGCCACGGTGGGCGCGAGGGGCGTGCCCGGTGAACCGGCCCCCGGGATGGCAGGCTTGGGGACATGCGCCGACCGTTCGCTCTTCTCGCCGGGGTCCTGCTCGTGGGCGTCTTCGCCGTGCCCGCCTCCGCCGCCGACGGCAAGGGGGACAAGGGGTTCACCATCACGGACCCGCGCATCAAGGAGTCCAGCGGGCTCGCCGCCTCCCATCTCCACCCCGGCATCTACTGGACCCACAACGACAGCAGCGACGGGCCGTACATCTACGCCGTCGACAGCGCGACCGGCAGGACGGTCGCCCGGATCACCCTCAGCGGGGTCGGCCGGCCGCGTGACGTCGAGGCCATCTCCATCGGCCCGGACAATCAGATCTACGTCGGTGACATCGGGGACAACCTCGGCGGCAAATGGCCGTACGTGTGGATCTACCGGCTGCCCGAGCCGAAGAAGCTCGTCGACCAGACGATCAAGGCCACGCAGTACGTGGTGAAGTACTCGGACGGGGCGCGCAACGCCGAGTCGCTGGTCGTCGACCCGAAGACCGGCCGCGCGTACATCATCGACAAGAACGAGAACGGCGGGCATCTCTACGAAGGCCCCGCCAAGCTCTCCTCCTCGGGCAGCAACATCTTCCGGCCCGTCGCCCCCGTCGACCTGTGGGCCACCGACGCGGCCATCTCCCCGAACGGCAGACAGCTCGCCGTGCGCGGCTACTTCGGCGGGATCTACTACGCCTGGAACGGCGGGAAGATCAAGCGCGAGGGCCGGCTGGACGTGCCGTTGCAGGGCCAGGGCGAGTCCGTCAGCTACTCCCCGGACGGCACCAAGCTCCTGTACGGCAGCGAGGGCGAGGACAGCCCCGTGCAGGCCGAGGACGTACCGGGCGACGACTCCAAGTCACCGGCCGCGGGCGGGAGTTCGGACGCGTCCGGGTCGAGCGGCGGGGGCATCGGCGGCAACGTCAAGATCGGCGCGCTCGCCGTGGTGGTCGCGGCGGCGGCCGTGTTCGGGATCCGGCGACTGGGCCGGCGTCGCTAGGGCCTGTCTGACCATTCCCAGGGTGCGCGGGGTTCCGGCGTGCGGGCCGCGCCGCCCTTTCTATTGACGCGAGCATGACCTATCGGTTTGCTGGGTGGTGCGCGGAACGTGGGAGCGCTCCCACCGGTTCCGGGTCCGCGCCCACCCGAAAGGAACCAGGCATGTTCCGCAAGCTGCGAAGAGTGCTGTGCGCCGTCGCCGCGGCGCTGGTGCTGCCGCTGGCCGGCGTCCACACGGCGGACGCGGCCGACGCACCCGGGGCCGGCTACTGGCACACCAGCGGCCGGCAGATCCTCGACGCCGCCGGGCAGCCCGTCCGGATCGCCGGCATCAACTGGTTCGGCTTCGAGACCGGCAACCACGTCGTCCACGGCCTGTGGTCCCGCGACTACAAGTCCATGATCGACCAGATGAGGTCGCTGGGGTACAACACCATCCGGCTGCCCTACAGCGACGAGACCCTGAAGAGCGGGACCGTCCCCAACAGCATCGACTTCAGCGGCGGGAAGAACGCCGACCTGCAGGGGCTCGACTCCCTTCAGGTCATGGACCGGATCGTGGCGTACGCCGGCCAGGACGGCCTCAAGGTGATCCTCGACCGGCACCGGCCCGACTCGGCAGGGCAGTCGGCGCTCTGGTACACCTCGTCCGTCCCGGAGTCGACGTGGATCGCCGACCTGAAGGCCCTCGCGGCCCGTTACCGGGGCCAGGACACCGTCATCGGCATCGACCTGCACAACGAGCCGCACGATCCGGCCTGTTGGGGCTGCGGCGACACGACGGTCGACTGGCGGCTGGCCGCGGAGCGGGCCGGGAACGCCGTGCTGTCCGTCAACCCGGACCTGCTGGTCTTCGTCGAGGGCGTGCAGACGTACAACGGGGTCTCCGGCTGGTGGGGCGGCAACCTGATGGGGGTGGCCCAGTACCCGGTACGGCTGAACGTCGCGAACCGGGTCGTGTACTCGGCCCACGACTACGCCACCAGCGTCGCCCAGCAGTCCTGGTTCAGTGATCCTTCCTTCCCCGCCAACATGCCGGGGGTCTGGGACAAGTACTGGGGTTACCTCTTCAAGCAGAACATCGCGCCCGTGTGGGTGGGTGAGTTCGGCACGACGCTCGCCTCGACGACGGACCAGAAGTGGCTGGCGGCGCTGGTGAGTTACCTGCGACCGACGTCCACCTACGGAGCGGACAGCATCTCGTGGACCTTCTGGTCGTGGAATCCCAACTCCGGTGACACGGGCGGGATCCTGAAGGACGACTGGCAGACGGTCGACACCGTGAAGGACGGGTACCTGGCGAGCATCAAGGCGCCGCTGTTTCCGGGCACGGGCGGGGGAAGCGGCGGCGGTGGCGGGAGCACGGCCTCCTGCTCGGCCGCCTACTCCGTCAGCAGTGACTGGGGCGGCGGGTTCAACGCGGAGGTGAAGGTGACCAACACCGGTGCCAAGGCGATCAGTTCATGGAAAGTGACCTGGACCTGGAGCGGTTCCCAGCAGGTCACGTCCATGTGGAACGCGTCGTACACCCAGAGCGGGGCGACGGTGACCGCTGTGAACGCCGCTCACAACGGGAGTGTGCCGCCGGGGAGTTCGGTGAGCTTCGGGTTCGGCGGCGCGCCGGGTGGGGGTGGGGCGCCGAGCGTGAGCTGTACGGCGGCCTGAGCAAGGGGCGCCCGGCACGCTCGCCGGGCGCCCGCGACGGCGTTTGCGACGGTCAGTTCCGCACCGGCCTGAGCCCGTGGAGGCGGCGTGGTCTGGGGGCGTCGAGGAGGCTGACGCCGTTGTAGGCGCGGCCTTGGAGGAAGAGGACGGGGGCGGCCACGAACGAGACGGCGATCGCGACGATGCTGACGGGGAACAGGATCGGCAGCGACTGGCCTTCGGGCAGTGTCCTGCCGCCCTCGTGGACGGCGTAGGCGAAGGCCGCGAAGAAGACGATCACGCAGACCACGAACAGGACGAGCAGGATGGTGCGGGTCCTGAGGGTGCGTGCCTCGGTGCGGACCTCGGCGAGCAGGGACGCGTCGCAGACGGGGCAGGTGAGCTCGACGGACTGCTTGCCCGACTGCGGGCGGCGTACCCGGAAGACGCTGTCCTTCCAGGTGATGTGTCGGGTGCGGACGAGGAAGCCCGTGACCTTGTCGCTGAGGATGTGGCGCACGGCTACCTCGACGGTGCCCGGTATCGGTCTGTTCATGCCACGGCCGTACCCAACAGCGAGGGCCCTGTCACCGACAGGGCCCTGCAACAAGCTGCGCCCCTGGGGGAGTTGACCAGGGAGTTGCAGCTTTTCGACCACTGCTTCTCGGTTACAGCTTTTCGATCACGTAGTCGACGCACTTCGTGAGGGCCTCGACGTCCGCCGGATCGATCGCCGGGAACATCGCGACGCGCAGCTGGTTGCGGCCCAGCTTGCGGTAGGGCTCGGTGTCGACGATGCCGTTGGCGCGCAGCACCTTGGCGATGGCGGCCGCGTCGATCTCGTCCGCGAAGTCGATCGTGCCGATGACCTGGGAGCGCTTCGCCGGGTCGGCGACGAACGGGGTCGCGAACTTCACGTCCTCCGCCCAGCCGTACAGCGTGCGCGCGGAGGTGGCCGTGCGCCGCACCGCCCAGTCCAGACCGCCCTGACCGTTGATCCACTCCAGCTGCTGGTTGAGCAGGAAGAGAGTGGCGAGCGCCGGGGTGTTGTACGTCTGGTTCTTGCGGGAGTTGTCGATCGCCGTCGGCAGGCTGAAGAACTCCGGGACGTGACGGCCGGAGGCGTGGATCCGCTCGGCGCGCTCGATCGCGGCCGGGGAGAAGACGCCGATCCACAGGCCGCCGTCGGAGGCGAAGGACTTCTGCGGGGCGAAGTAGTAGACGTCCGTCTCGCTGACGTCCACCGGCAGGCCGCCGGCGCCGGAGGTGGCGTCGACCAGGACCAGGGCGCCCTCGTCGGCGCCGGCCACGCGCTGAATGGGCATGGCGACACCGGTGGAGGTCTCGTTGTGCGTGAAGGCGTAGACGTCGACGCCCGCCTCGGCGACCGGCTCCGGGTGGGTACCCGGGTCGCTGGCGATCACGGTCGGCTCGGCCAGCCACGGGGCCAGCTTGGACGCCTTGGCGAACTTCGAGCTGAACTCGCCGAAGGTGAGGTGCTGGGACTTGTTCTCGATCAGTCCGTGGGTCGCGATGTCCCAGAACGCCGTCGAGCCGCCGTTGCCGAGGACGACCTCGTAGCCGTCCGGGAGCGAGAACAGCTGGGAGATCCCCTCGCGCACCTTGCCGACCAGGTTCTTCACCGGAGCCTGGCGGTGGGAGGTGCCGAGGAGGGAGGTACCGGTGGCGGCCAGCGCGTCCAGCGCGTCCGTCCGCACCTTGGAGGGGCCCGCGCCGAATCGACCGTCGGCGGGCTTGATGTCAGCGGGAATCTGGATCTCAGCCACGAGCCGGAGGGTATCTCTTCGGCGAAACCGGACGGAAACGTGTCCGTTCGATGAGACGGGTCCTCCGGCCCGTGGACTTGTCGGAACGCACCAACTTCTCGCAGATCTACGAGGTCAGGCGGACCGGCAGGGCGAACAGGTCGTTCTGGGTCACCACCGGCTTGCGGCGGAGTTCGGTGGGCGGGACCGCCAGGTCCAGGTCCGGGAAGCGGGCGTACAGGGCCGGGAGGGCCACGCCGGCCTCGAGGCGGGAGAGGGCGGCGCCCGGGCAGACGTGGGGACCGTGCCCGAAGGAGATGTGGCGGTTGGCGGAGGCGCGGGTGATGTCGAACTCGCCCGCCGTCGGGCCGTGCGCCTGCTCGTCGCGGCCGATGGCGGCGTACGACACGATCAGCGCGTCGCCCGCCGGCAGCACCCGGTCGCCGACCCGTACGTCCTCGGTCGCGAAGCGGATCAGGACGTGGGAAGTGGGGGTGGAGTGGCGCAGGGTCTCCTCGATCACCTGCGACCAGTCGGCCTCCCCGGACAGCACCAGGGATCGCTGGTCCGGGTGGAGTGACAGGTTGAGCACCGCGTTGACGATGAGGGAGATCGTCGTCTCATGGCCCGCCGCGACCATCAGCTGCAGCGTGGAGACGATCTCCTCGTCGGTGAGGTGGTCGCCGTTCTCGGAGGCCAGGATCAGGGCGGAGGTGAGGTCGTCGCCGGGCTCGGCGCGCTTGGCGGCTACGGTGGCCGCCATGATGCCCGCGAGTTCGGTGAGGGTGGCGATGACCTCCTCGGGCGGGGTCTGCGTCGAGAAGAACTTCTCGAACAGCTCCTTCAGGCGGGGCAGCCGGGTTTGGTCGATGCCCATGAGGTCGGCGACGACGTACATGGGCAGGGGGTAGGCGAAGGCCGCCTTCAGGTCGACCACGTCAGTCGTGCGGCCGGCGCCGAGGCCGTCTAAGAGGTTTTCGGTCAGCTCGGTGATCCGGTCGCGCATCTCCTCCACCCGGCGCGGGGTGAGCGCCTGGGCCACCAGGGTGCGCATACGGCGGTGGTCGGCGCCGTCCACGGTGAGCATGGAGCGGCCGGGGTTGGCGAGGCCGATCAGCGGCCAGTCCGGGGGGATCTCGCCGCGCTGCCAGGCGCCCCAGACGTTGATGTCCTTCACCAGACGCGGGTCGGTGAGCAGCTGCTTGGCCTCGGCGTGGTGGGTGACCGCCCAGACCGGGACGCCGCCGGGGAGTTCCACGGCGGCCAGCGGCCCCGCCGCGCGGAGCCTCGCGCTCTCCGCGTCGAGGTCGCCGACGAAGGGGTCCAGCGCGATGCGGGTCTCTTGCGTACGGCTGCCTTCGGTACCGGTCGTCGTCATGCGGGTGCCTCCCAGGGCGGTCGCGGGGTGCGGGGGTGCGGATACGCAGGGCGTGGGTGTGCGCGGTGCGTCAGAGCACGGGTACGGGTGCGTCAGAGCACGGGTACCGGAGTGAAGTGGACCGGCAGGCCCGTCAGGCCGCGTAGCCAGGGTGAGGGGCGGCGGGTGAGGGACCGGGGTGGGACGGCCAGGTCGATGTCGGGCAGGCGATCCAGTACGACCTCGATGGCCGTGCGCGCGATGACCTCGGCGACCTCCTGCGCCGGGAACGGGCAGCGGTGCTCGCCGTGTCCGAAGGAGAAGTGCGCGCCGTTGCCGCCGGTGAGTTGGGAGCCGTCGGTGCGGACCTGGGGGTCGGAGTTGGCGCCCTGCAGACCGAGCAGCAGCAGATCACCGGCCCGGATGCGGCGGCCGCCGAGCTGGGTGTCCCGCGAGGCCCAGCGGCCGGCCACGTTCTGCGTGGGCGCGTCCTCCCAGAGCACCTCGTTCATGGCGTCGGCGACGCTGTTGCGGCCGCCGAACAGGGAGGCCGCGAACCGGTCGTCGGTCAGCATCAGCCGCAGGGAGTTGCCGATCCAGTCGGCGGTCGGCTGATGGCCCGCCGCCATCATCACCATGAGGTCCTGGACGATCTCCTCGTCGGTGAATCCGCCCCGGTCGGCGAGCATCCGTGACACGACGTCGTCGGCGGGCGCGGCTCGTCGCTGGGCCACCAACCGGGCCATGGACGTGGCCAGATGGGTCTGGCCGGCGATGGCTCGTTCGCGGCCGTCGATCATGTCGTTGAGCGCGGCCACCAGGCCCGGTCCCTGCTCGTCCGGGAAGCCGAAGAGCCGGGCCAGGACCCGTACCGGGAGCAGCATGGCGTACTCCGCGACGAGGTCCGCCCGGCCCTTGGAGCACAGGGCGTCGATCAGCTGGTCGGCGAACCTCTCGGCGTAACCGCGCAGTTCGGCGGGGTCGGCGGACTCCAGGGCGCTGCTGATCATCGCGGCGCGTTCGCGGTGGCGTTCGCCGACGGTGTAGAGGATCGACGGCTGTCTGCGGCCGATCATCGGGAGCAGGGGCCAGTCGTCGGGGATGCGGTCCCACTGGTTCCACAGGTCGGAGTCGCGGCTGAAGAGGATGGGGTCGCCGGTGACCTGGTGCAACTCGCGGTAGCCGAGCACCAGCCATGCCGGTACGTCGCCGTCGAGCAGGACCGGGGTCACAGCTCCGTGTTCGCGGCGCATCTGCCGGTACAGCTCGGCCGGTTCGGTCTGGAATCCGGAGGCTGTGAGGGGGACGGGGGGCAGGGAGGTGGTTGGTGGGGTGGTGCGGGGGTCAGAGGTTGCGGAGTCCAAGGAGCACCTGTTCCAGGACGTCGGGGTCGATGACCGCGGCCTTGTTCGGGTGGCGGGCCCTGACGTGGCCCGCCGCGAGGAGGTCGGACAGCAGGATCTTGGTGATGCTCACCGGGAGTTTCATCTTGGCGGCCAACTCCACCAGGGGGGTCGGGCGTTGGGTGATCTGCAGTATCCGTGCGTGCTCCGACTGCATGCCGGGGGCCGGGTGGGACTCGGCGATGACCAGGGTCACCAGGTCGAAGGGGCTGTCCGGAGCGGAGTGGGCGCGGCCTCCGGTGAGGGTGTACAGACGGTCGGGTGAGTCGTCCCTGCCGGGGCGGCTCATGAGGTCCGGGGCCGCGCGGACAGGTGTTCGCCCAGTTGCTCCACGAGTTCGCTCATGTTGTGGCCGACCAGGCCCGCGTCCGCGTCCTCGGCGGTGATCACGGCCAGATGGGCGCCGTCGCCCGCCTCCACGATGAACAGGACGCCGCCGTAGAACTCCGTCATCGCCGATCGCACGCCTCCGCTGCCGTCGCCGAACTCCATGGAGGCGCCGTGCGACAGGGACTGGATGCCGGCGGCGATCGCCGCGAGCTGGTCGGCCTGGTCGACGGTCAGCTCCGGTGTGCGGCACAGCTTCAGGCCGTCCCGTGACAGGACGAGGGCGTGTCGCGCGCCGGGGGTGCGCTCCAGTAGGGCCTCGATGAGCCAGGTGAGCTTCTCGTCGGCGGTGCTCGTGCCGGTCATGAGGTGGGAGGGCCTTTCGGGTCCGGAGTCTCGTTCGGGGGCTGGTCGTGCGGTGCCGGGTGCGGGTGCGCATGCGGGTGCGGGTGCGTGGGGGTTTCTCGCGCAGTTCCCCGCGCCCCTGGGGTGCGTGGTGGGTCGGGGTCGTGGCGGTACGGCGAGCCCGCCGCCGATGGATTTGACGTCTGCTGGTCGGGTTCGGGGGGTCCAGGACGCGTAAGCGGCGGGCTGCGCCGTACCGCCACGACCCGCTCCCGCGCGTGGGCGGCCGCGGGTTCGTCGTCGGTGCCGCCTCCCTGGTCGGAGAGGGAGCCTCGGACCGCACGGCGGAAGCTGCTGAAGCGGGCGGCCCGGGTCAGCGGGTCGTCCAGGGGTACGGGGGCGGCGGGGTCCGGTGCGGTTGTGCGTGCGCTGTCGCGTTCGGCCTTGGCCAGGGCCTGGCCTCGGCGGCGTCTTGGGAGGCCGTCGGGGAAGGTGGTGTCCCGGGAGGGGGTGCGGGTGGGGGTGGGGGTGGCGTCCGGGGCGGCGGTGGGCTGGTGGGGTTCGCTGCTGGATGGCCATGGCTTTCCGTCCGCCGGCATTCCTGGTGGGGGCTCCGGCTGGAGGGTCGTGGGGTTGTTCGGGGGGGTGTGGAGGATGTCCTGGGGGACGAGCAGGAGGACGCCTGTGCCGCCGCGGGCGGAGGGGCGGTAGGAGATCTTGAGGCCGTGCTTGCGGGACAGGCGGCCCACCACCGCGAGGCCCAGGCGTGTGCCCGAGAGGCCGCCGAGGCCCTCCGTGTCGCCGGAGACCGCCTTTTCGGCTCGGCGCAGCTGCACCTCGCTCATGACCAGGCCGCTGTCCTCGACGGACACGATGACGCCGGCCGGGACCTCCTCGACGTAGACGTGCACCTCGGCGGTCGGCGGGGAGAAATTGGCCGCGTTGTCGAGGAGTTCGGCGAGTGCGTGCATCACGCCCTCGGCGGCGTGTCCGGCGACCGCGGCCTCGCTGGCGGAGTGCACGCGCACGCGTTGGTAGCCGCTGATCCGGCCCATCGCGCCGCGGAGGATCGACTCCATGGGGATCGGGCGGGCCCAGCGGCGGCCGGTGCGCGCGCCGGCGAGGACCGCGACGGAGTCGGCGAGCCGGCCCGCCTGTGCGGTGCGGTGGTCGAGGTGGAGCAGGTCGGCGAGGACGTCCTCGTCGGAGTGGCGTTCCTCCATCGCGCGGAGGTCGGCCAAGGTGCCGGTGGCCAGGGCCTGCATCCGGCCCGCCGCGTTGGCGGTGGCCGCGAGGGCGGCGGCCCGGTCGTGCTCGGCGCGGTGCGCCTGTTCGGCCAGGCGTTCGTTCTCGGCGGCCAGGCGAGCGCGGTCGCGGGTGTACTCCGCGGCCAGGCGGGCCCGTTCACGGGTGAGTTCCTCGGTGAGCCGTACCCGCTCCTGGTCGAACTCCGCGCTCTGCCGGATCCTGTCCTGCAGCAGGCGTCCGGTGTCCGCGGTGAGGGCCTCCAGCCGGCGCCGGGTCAGGCGGGCCGTCTGGACCGCGTGGGCGGCCACGGCCACGGCCACGACGAGCAGGACCGCGCCCGCGCCCGCGCCGACGGCGACCGGGACACGCTCGGACTCCCGTACGCGGGCGACCGCGCCGGCCACCGCGAGCGCGGCCAGCAGGGCGGTGAGCAGCGGGGCGGGTGCGACACGGCGCAGGGTGGGGCGCTCGGTGGGGGCGGTCATGAATCGGGTCCTCGGTCGGGGTGCTCGGTCGTTCCGGTCGTGCTGGTCGTGCCGGTCGTTCCGGTCGTGTCCCTGGGCGAGTAGCGACACCAGATGCTCAACTGGCGGTCACTATATGGGAGTTCGTGATCGAATTGGGAAGGTTCTGGAGGCGTTCACGGATTCCGCCGAAGTCCGGGTCGGCGGCGCCGTCGTCACTGTCAGTGGTGGGATGCATGCTGGGTGCATGACGGATCTCGAGGCGCGGCTGCGCGCGGCCGTCCGGGGTGAGGTCGGCTTCGACGTCACGTCCCGGGCGCTGGTCACCATGGACGCGTCCAACTACCGGCGGGTGCCGCTCGGGGTGGTGGCGCCCCGGGACGCCGAGGACGTGGCGGCGGTGCTGGCGGTCTGCCGGGAGCACGGAGTGCCGGTCGTGGCGCGCGGTGGGGGCACGTCGATCGCGGGACAGACGACGGGTGTGGGTGTGGTGCTGGACTTCACCCGGCACATGAACCGGCTGGTGTCGATCGATCCCGAGGCGCGTACGGCCGTCGTGCAGCCGGGGCTCGTGCTGGACCGTCTGCAGGAGGCCGCCGGCGCGTACGGGCTGCGCTTCGGGCCGGATCCGTCGACGCACAGCCGGTGCACGCTCGGCGGGATGATCGGCAACAACTCCTGCGGCTCGCACTCGGTGGCCTGGGGGACGACGGCGGACAGTGTGCGGGCGTTGGACGTCATCACTGTGCGCGGGGAGCGGCTGACGCTCGGGGCCGGTTGGGCGGGGGCTCCGGAGGGGCTGCGGGCGCTGGTGGACGGGGAGTTGGCGCGGTTGCGGACCGGCTTCCCGGAGCTGCCGCGCCGTATCTCCGGGTATGCGCTGGACGCCCTGCTTCCGGAGAAAGGCGCCGACGTCGCCCGCTCGTTCTGCGGCAGCGAGGGCACCCTGGGGGTGCTCACGGAGGCGGTCGTACGGCTGGTCGAGGCACCCCGCGCGCGTGCGCTCGCCGTGCTGGCGTACGGCGACGAGAGCGCGGCGGCCGAGGCGGCGGCAGGTCTGTTGCCGTACGGGCCGCTCACGGTGGAGGGGATGGCGGCCGATCTGGTGCCTGCCTCGGCCGGTCTGCCGAGGGGCGGCGCCTGGCTGTTCGTGGAGACGGGCGGGGAGTCGGAGGCGGAGGCACGCGCGCGTGCGGAGGCGATCGTGCGGGCCGCCGACGTCGTGGACTCGCTGGTCGTCGTCGGGCTCGCGGAGCAGCGGGCGCTGTGGCGGATCCGGGAGGACGCGAGCGGTACGGCGACGCGGATGCCGGACGGCAGCGAGGCCTGGCCCGGGTGGGAGGACTGCGCGGTGCCGCCCGCGCGACTGGGCTCGTATCTGCGGGACTTCCGCTCCCTGCTGTCCTCCCATGGGCTGCGCGGCACTCCGTACGGTCACTTCGGTGACGGCTGCATCCACGTCCGCATCGACTTCGACCTGCTCACCGAGGCGGGCGTCGGCCGCTTCCGGCGCTTCTCGGAGGAACTGGCCGACCTGGTGGTGGCACACGGCGGTTCGCTGTCCGGGGAGCACGGCGACGGGCTGGCGCGGGCCGAACTGCTGCCGAGGATGTACGGCCCCGAGCTGGTCGGCCTCTTCGAGCGCGCGAAGGGCGTCTGGGATCCGGACGACCTCCTCAACCCCGGCGTCCTGGTCCGCCCCGCGCCCCTGGACGCCGACCTCCGCTTCTCCGTCCTGCCTCGCGAGCCGGTCGACGTGGCCTTCGGCTACCCGGCGGACGGCGGCGACTTCTCGGCGGCGGTACGGCGCTGCGTCGGGGTCGCCAAGTGCCGTACGACCGCTGCGGCCGGCGCGTCCGTGATGTGCCCGTCCTTCCGGGCGACCGGCGAGGAGGAGCACTCCACACGCGGTCGTGCCCGGCTGCTGCACGAGATGCTCGCCGGTGAACTGGTCACCGACGGCTGGCGGTCCACCGAGGTCCGGGACGCGCTGGACCTGTGCCTGTCCTGCAAGGGCTGCCGCTCCGACTGCCCCGTCGAGGTCGACATGGCCACGTACAAGGCGGAGTTCCTCCACCACCACTACGAGGGCCGACGCCGTCCGGCCGCGCACTACAGCATGGGGTGGCTGCCGGTGTGGCTGCGCTGGGTGACGCGGGCAAGGGTGGCGTGGCTGGTCAACTCCCTGGCCGCTGTGGGCCCGCTCGCCGCCCTTGCCAAGCGGCTGGGCGGGATCGCGCCCGAGCGGGAGCTGCCCCGGGTCGCGTCGGAGACGTTCACCCGGTGGTACGGACGCCGGGCCAGGGCACGGGTGCGGCGCATGATCCGGGACGTGGGGCTGGAGTACGAGGAGGAGTCCGGGGGCAAGCCCGTGCTGCTGTGGCCCGACACCTTCACCGAGCACCTGTCGCCGGACGTGGGGAAGGCCGCCGTGCGCGTCCTGGAAGCGGCCGGGCTGACGCCGGTGCCGATCCCGAGGATGCCGAGGAACGTCAGGGAGACGGTGGAGGAGGACGGCGCCACCTCGTACACCCTCGCCTTCCGGCCGGTCCGCCGCGAGCGCCCCTGCTGTGGGCTGACCTATCTCTCGACGGGCCAACTCGACCGCGCCCGCAAGGTGTTGCGCCGCACCCTCGATCTGCTCGACCCGTTCCCGGACCCCCGTATGGGGGAGCGGATCCCGTTCGTCGTCCTGGAACCCAGCTGCGCCGCGGCCCTGCGCACCGATCTGCCCGAGCTGCTGCACGACGACCCGCGCGCCGCCCGTCTCGCCGCCTCGGTGCTGACGTTCGCGGAGGCCCTGGAGAAGTACGCCCCCGGCTGGACCCCGCCCCGGCTGGACCGCCCGGTCACCGGCCAGACCCACTGCCACCAGCACGCGGTCCTCGGCGACGGTCCCGACCGCCGGCTCCGCGCGGCGGCGGGCCTGACCGGCGAGCTGACCGGCGGCTGCTGCGGTCTCGCCGGCAACTTCGGCTTCGAGAAGGGGCACTTCGAGGTGTCGTCGGCCTGTGCGGAGGAGCGGTTGCTGCCCGCGGTGCGGCAGGCATCCGAGGAGGCGGTGGTCCTCGCGGACGGCTTCTCCTGCCGCACCCAGCTGGAGCAGCTCGCGGGGGTGCGGGGGCGTCATCTGGCGGAGGTGCTGGCGGAGGCGCTGGGCGACGAGTGATCGCCAGGTTCATCAGCCCACTCTCAGGTTCATAAGCGAACTCTCAGGTTCGGCGGGTGCTCTCAGGAATTTCCAAGGTATTCACAGCGCCTGCTTGCCGTCAGCTCGCCGAATTTGCCGTTCCTTGAGTTGCGTGGCGTGTAGGTTCATCGGTGTCGGGAGCCGGACGCGGAATTCCCGAATCCCTGAACTGCGAAACACCAGGAGTCGTAAATGAGCCTCAAGAAGCTCGCCCCGCTGCCCCCGAAGCCCAAGTCGAAGCAGCTTCCCCCGCCGCCCCCGCCGAAGCCCAAGAAGAAGCACCCCAAGCCGCCGGTTCCCAAGCCGATCCCCGGCGACGAGAACTGAGTGAGGTCTGAGAGGGCCGGCGGGATTCCGTCGGTCCTCTCTGCTTGATTAATTCAGAAATTCCTCGCCACGGAGTACGGCCGAATGCGGAGGGAATGTGAAATGGATATGGATGAGGATGGCGATGACGGGGAGTACGAGTACGGCACTCCCGCCATTCCGGCCCGCATCGCGTTCCGCCGGTTCTGGCCGCTGACCCGTGGGCTGCGCCGCTGGCTGGTCCTCGTCTGGGTGTGCACGGTGCTCGCCGCGCTCGCCGAGACCGAGGCGATCCTGGTCTTCAGCGACCTCACCGACCACGCGCTGCAGAAGGGGTCGCCGGCCGCGTTCTGGGAGCCCGCGGCGAAGTGGCTCGGCGTGGCGGTGCTGGGCGCGGTCGTCGCGTACGCCGGCAACTCCCTCGCCGCCTGGGTCACCGAACGCTTCGTGATGAGACTGCGCGAGCATGTCTTCGACCACGTACAGCAGTTGCCCCCGCACTTCTTCCAACGGCACCGGCAGGGCGACCTGTTGTCCCGGCTGACGAGCGATGTCGAGGCGATCGAGACGATGGTCGTGTCAGGGCTGGTCGGCGCCGCCTCCGCCGTCTTCTCCGCCCTCTTCTACGCGGCCGCCGCGTTCTGGCTGCGCTGGGACCTGGCCGCCGCGACCTTCGTGCTGGCCCCGCTCTTCTGGCTGGCGGCCCGCCGCTTCTCCGGTTCCATCAAGGACGTCTCCCGCGCGGGCCGGGTCGCCGACGGCGCGATCACCTCCGTCGTCGAGGAGTCCCTGTCCAACATCGTGCTCACCCAGGCCTACGACCGCCGGGACGCCGAACGCCGGCGGCTGCGCGAGGAGGCAAACGCCTGGTTCCGCGCCTCGGTCCGCTCCACCCGCCTGAACGAGGCGTACGAACAGCTGGTGGCCGTCATCGAGACGGTGTGCGTGCTCGCGGTGATCGGCATCGGCGCCTGGGAGATCTCCACCGGCCGGATGACCCTCGGCCAGCTCCTCGCCTTCGCCGCCTTCCTCGGCTACCTCTACCCGCCGGTCCGCGGCCTCGCCCAGCTGGGTCTCACCGTGACCGCGGCGACCGCGGGCGCCGAGCGGCTCATCGAGGTCCTCGACGTCGAGCCCTCGGTCACCGACCCCCGCCGGGACGCCGAGCCCGGCCGTCCGGACGGCACGGTCGAGGTCCGGGGCGTCTCCTTCAGCTACCCGGGCGCCGACACCGCGGCCCTCACGGACCTCTCCTTCACGGTGCATCCCGGCGAACTCGTGATCGTCACCGGCCCGAGCGGCGCCGGCAAGTCCACCGTCTCCAAGCTCCTCCTGCGCTTCTACGACCCCGACGCGGGCGATCTCCTCCTCGACGGCGTCCCCCTGCGCGACTTCCCGCTCGCCCGTCTGCGCGAGTACGTCACCCTGCTCCCGCAGGAGACGCTCGTGCTGCACGACACCGTCCGCGCCAACATCGCCTGCGGCCGCCCCGGCGCCAGCGATCAGGCCATCGAGGAGGCGGCGCGGGCGGCGGACGCGCACGACTTCATCGTCCGGCTGCCCGAGGGCTACGACACCCGGGTCGACCCCAACTCCGCCCGCCTGTCCGGCGGCCAGCTCCAGCGCCTCGCCATCGCCCGCGCCATCCTGCGCGACTCCCCCGTCCTCGTCCTGGACGAGCCGACGACCGGCCTCGACGCGATGGCCGCCCGCCGGGTGGTCAAGCCGCTGCGCCGCCTGATGACCGGCCGCACGACCATCATGATCACCCACGACCTCAACCTCGCCCCCGACGCCGACCGCATCCTGGTCGTCGACCGCGGCCGGATCGTGGAGACCGGCCGGCACGAGGAACTGCTGGCGCGCGGCGGCGCATACGCGCGCCTGCACCGCTCGCAGAACAACGCCGTGATGGACACGGGTGAGCTGCGGCTGCCGCTGGACCACGGCCATGCCGAGCAGCCCGCGTATGCCCAGCACACCCAGTACCCGCCGCAGCCGGCGTGGCAGGCGTCGCCGTACCAGGACCAGTACGCCGATCACGCGCAGTACGCCCAGTACACCGAGTGGTTCTGAGTCCACCATGCGGGACAGTTGCAAAACGGGTTCACACGCCTGACCGAGTCTATTACCGTAGACCTTGCAGTGCAGCACGCTGAACGAACCCGAGCCGATCACCTGGACCGCCCGTGACCACGCCCAGCACGACGACTTCCTCGCCGACGACGTCCGCCTCCGCGGCCCCGCGCGGCCGGGGTTCGCTCGGCCCGATCGGCCTGGTGCTGTCGGGCGGCATCTCCGTGCAGTTCGGCGCGGCGCTGGCGGTGAACCTGATGCCGAGGGCGGGCGCGCTGGGTGTGGTGACCCTCCGCCTGCTCGCCGCGGCCGTCGTCCTGCTGCTGGTCTGCCGTCCCCGGCTGCGCGGCCACTCGCGCACCGACTGGGGCACGGTGCTCGCCTTCGGTGTCACCCTGGGCGCCATGAACGGCCTGTTCTACCAGGCCGTCGACCGCATCCCGCTCGGCGCGGCGGTCACCCTGGAGGTCCTCGGCCCGCTCGCCCTCTCCGTCCTCGCCTCCCGCCGCCTGATCAACGCCGTGTGGGCCGCGCTCGCCCTCGCGGGCGTGTTCCTTCTCGGCGGCGGCGACTTCGGCGCCCTCGACCCGGCGGGCGTCGCCTTCGCGCTGGGCGCGGGGGCCATGTGGGCGGCGTACATCGTCTTCAGCGCCCGCACGGGCCGCCGCTTCCCGCAGGCGGACGGGCTGGCGCTGGCGATGGGGGTGGGGGCGCTGCTGATGCTGCCGCTGGGGATCGCCGAGTCCGGTACGAAGCTGGCGGACCCGGTGACGATCGGGCTGGGCTCCGCGGTGGCGATCATGTCCTCGGTCCTGCCGTACACCCTGGAGCTCCTGGCCCTGCGCCGCCTGCCCGCGCCCACCTTCGCGATCCTCATGAGCCTGGAGCCGGCCCTGGCGGCGACGGCCGGTTTCCTCATCCTGGGCCAGACCCTGAGCCTCCTTCAGGCGGCGGCGATTGCGCTGGTCATCGGCGCGAGCATGGGGGCGGTGCGGACGCAGGTGGGGCGGGGGAAGACCTCCCTGCCGGAGGCGGCGGTCTCCTGACGTCTCTTCGGCCAGACCGGCCGTCGGCGGCTCAGTCGGCGGCGGGTTGCGCGGGGACGGCCGCGACCGCCGCCGCGGTCATCCGCCGTGCGGTGGTCACGAGGCTGGCGATCGCGTCGTCGGGGGTCAGACCGCAGAGGTCGATCAGGGCGAACAGCGACTCGGCGCTGATCACGGGGGCGAGCCCGCGGACCAGCTGTTCCACGTCCGCGCACTTCCGTGACCTCAAGGCCATGGTCGAGTCCGGGCAGCCGTTGTCCCGCGACGCCGTCGCGGAGGTCTGGACGCGGTACGGCACCGAACCGTCGACCGAGTACGCCTCGTGAATGTTCTCCTCGGGGCCAACACGGTCGCCGAGGTCGCCAGTATCGGTTTCGCGCTGGTGGGAGGGGTACGCCCGGCGGCGCTGAGCGAGAGCGGTGCACCGACCGTCGGCGAACGCTTCTACGGCTGGATGTACGCGACCAGGGGCGTGCCCCTGGGCGTGGCGGCCCTCGTCGCACCGCTCGCCTGGCCGGGGCCCGCCGGCTCGCTCATCCTGTGCGCGGCCGCCGCGGCGCAGGTGGGCGATGCCGTCATCGGGGTCGCCACCCGGACATGGACGATGATCGCGGGCGCCTCGCTGCTGACCGCGATCCACGCCGCGACGGCGGCCGCCACCGTGTGAGCGTCAGCCGGCCTTCTCCCAGACCGACACATGCTGCCTGCTGTCGCTGGTGAAGGGCTCGCGGGTCCAGCCCTCCCAGCGGTCGCGCAGCCGCATCCCGGCCAGCCGGGCCATCAGGTCGAGCTCCGAGGGCCAGACGTAGCGGAAGGGGACGGTGAGATACGAGCCGTGGCCCTCCCCGTCGACCCGTACGTGGTGCGAGCTCATCGACTGGGTGGCGACGTCGTAGAGATCGAACCCGAGACGTCCGTCCCCGACACGGAACGGCACGGCGTTCTGTCCGGGCGGCAGCCTGCGCAGATCGGGGACGCCGACCTCGACGACGAAACGGCCGCCGCGTTCCAGGTGCTCGGCGACGTTGCGGAAACAGTCGACCTGGGCGTCCTGAGAGGTGAGGTTCATGATCGTGTTGAAGACCAGGTACGCCAGCGAGAAACTGCCCTCCACCCTGGCTGTCGCGAAGTCCCCGATGGTCACGCCGATCGCGTGTCCCCCCGGCTTCGCCCGCAACCGCTGCACCATCGCCCGGGACATGTCGATGCCGTGCACCTCGACACCGCGCCGCGCGAGCGGCAGCGCGACCCGTCCCGTGCCGATGCCGAGTTCGAGCGCCCGCCCGCTCCCGGCAAGCTCCGCCAGCAGGTCCACGGCCGGATCCAGCCGCGCCGCCGCGAACATCTCCGCCGACGACTCGTCATACCCCGCCGCGACGGACTCCCCGAAGTAACCGTCCTCATCGATCACCGGGGGACGGTACTGCGGGGGCGGTGGATGGCGCGCGCGAATTTCGCTTCAGTCGCGAGGCCTGCCGGCGGTCCCGTGGACGAAGGCGGAGAAGGCGGCCGGGCTGAGGGTGAGCACCCCCGCGGAGGGGTTCTTGGAGTCGCGGACGGCTATGTGGGGGGTGAGGGCCGCCACTTCCACGCAGTCCCCTCCGGTGTCGCCGCTGTAGGAGGACTTACGCCAGATCGCGCCCGTGGGGTTCGGATTGGTTCGCATAACGTTCCTCCATCACGCGGGCGATCAGGGCAGCCGAGTCCCTGGGGGAGAGAGCAGCGGCCTGAAGGTGATCGTAACGGGCCGAACCTTCCTTGAAGGCTTCGGGGTTGGCCGTCATGTGCCCCTGGACGAAGTCCTCGGTGTAGACGATCTCCGGGTCGTTCGCGAAGCGCAGGAGGTTGAACGAGCCCATCAGCCCCGTGTGCGCGCCTGTCTCGAACGGCAGCACCTGGATGTCCAGCCACTTGCGCTGCTGCATGGTCAGCAGATGCGCCAGTTGTTCCCGCATGACCTCCCGCCCACCGACTTCCTGATGCAGCACCGCCTCGCTCAACACCACCCACATCACCCGGGGTTCGTCGCGGTCCAGGATGCGCTGCCGGTCCAGTCTCGCTGCCACCTTGGCATCGAGGTCGCCGTCCTCGCGTACCCCGAGCAGTGCTCTCGCGTACGCCGGTGTCTGCAGCAGACCGTAGACGACCTGGGCCTGGAACGCGGAGATGTACGCCGCCTTCGCCTCCATCTCCGCATACGGCTGAAACCAACTCGGCAACTGACTCCGCAGTACCAGCCCCACCAACCTCGAGAACGTCCCGCCCGTCCCCAGCGCCGCGTCCACCCGCTCCGAGAACTCCCGTTGCGGTACCTTCCCCGCCGTCTCGATCTGGCCGATCAACGACCCCGTGCAGAACACGATCGACCCGAGTGATTTCTGCGTCAGTCCTGCCGCCTCCCGAACGCGGCGCAGTTCGTAGCCGTAGTAGTCCAAGGGTGACGCGCTGGGATCAAGTTCGCGGATATGCACGGCCACCACCTTCCATCACGCAGAGTAGTCGAACGACCGCGCAGAGGTCCCGGAGTTGTGGAAAACCGTCCGGCGAATTAATGCAAGCACGCTTGCTTGTTTCTGGGGCCCCTGCCATGCTCGCCTCATGGCCGACCCGACGCCCGTCATCGACGATCTGCGTGCGGAGAGCGAGGAACTCGACCGGCTCGTGGCCGAGTTGAGCCCGGAGCAATGGGCGCTCGCGACTCCCGCAGCAGGCTGGACCATCGCTCACCAGATCGCCCACCTCGCCTGGACCGACCACTCCTCGGTGCTGGCGGTGACCGATCGGGAGGCCTTCTCCCGCGAGGTCGAGCAGGCACTGGCCGCACCCGGCGACTTCGTCGACAACGGCGCGGAGGAGGGAGCCGGTAAGCCGCCAGAGCAGCTGCTCGCCGACTGGCGGGCCGGGCGCGAGGCGCTGGAGGCGGCCCTGCGCTCCGCACCCGAGGGCGCCCGTTTCCCCTGGTACGGGCCGCCCATGTCCATCGCCTCCATGGCCACCGCCCGCCTCATGGAGACCTGGGCCCACGGTATGGACGTGGCCGACGCCCTCGGCGTGAAGCGCACCCCCACCGACCGGCTCCGGCACATCGTCCGCCTCGGCGTCCGCACCCGCGACTTCGCCTTCGGTGTGCACGGGCTGCCCGTGCCGTTCGAGGAGTTCCGCGTGGAACTCACCGCGCCGTCGGGGGAGTTGTGGCTCTACGGCCCAGAGGACGCGGACGACCGCGTCACCGGACCCGCCCTGGACTTCTGCCTCCTCGTCACCCAGCGCGCCCACCGCGCCGACCTGGCCCTCGAAGCCGTCGGCCCCGACGCCGGCCGCTGGCTGGACATCGCCCAGGCCTTCGCCGGACCGCCGGGTGCCGGGCGCCCGCGCAAGGGGGAGGGCGCATGACGGCGGCCCTGCGCATCGGCAACGCCTCCGGCTTCTACGGCGACCGTTTCGACGCCATGCGCGAGATGCTCACGGGCGGCGAGCTGGACGTGCTGACCGGGGATTATCTGGCCGAGCTGACCATGCTGATCCTCGGGCGGGACCGGCTGAAGGATCCCCGCGCCGGATACGCCCGCACCTTTCTGCGGCAGCTGGAGGAGTGCCTGGGGCTCGCCCACGCGCGCGGGGTGAGAATCGTCGCCAATGCGGGCGGGCTCAATCCCGCCGGACTGGCTGACCGGGTACGGCAGTTGGCGGACCGGCTCGGCATCCCCGTGCGGGTCGCCCATGTCGAGGGCGACGACCTCACCGCCACCCACCCGGGCAGCCTGGCCGCCCACGCCTACCTCGGCGGTTTCGGGATCGCCGCCTGTCTGCGGGAGGGCGCGGACGTCGTCGTCACCGGGCGCGTGACGGACGCCGCGCTGGTCACCGGGCCCGCCGCCGCCCACTTCGGATGGAAGAAGAGCGAGTACGACCGGCTCGCGGGGGCCGTCGTCGCCGGGCATGTCCTGGAGTGCGGGACGCAGGCCACCGGCGGCAACTACGCCTTCTTCGCGGAGAGGGGTCGTGACGTCCGCAGGCCCGGTTTTCCCCTCGCCGAGATCCATGAGGACGGCAGCTCCGTCGTCACCAAGCATCCCGGCACGGGTGGCTTCGTGGACGTGGGGACCGTCACCGCGCAACTGCTGTACGAGACCGGGGGCGCCCGGTACGCGGGGCCGGACGTCACCGCCCGGCTGGACACCGTACGGCTCACCCAGGACGGGCCGGACCGGGTGCGGATCGACGGGGTGCGCGGTGAGGCGCCGCCCCCGACCCTCAAGGTCGGCCTCAACCGGCTCGGCGGTTTCCGCAACGAGGTCGTCTTCGTCCTGACCGGCCTCGACATCGAGGCCAAGGCCGCGCTGGTACGGGAGCAGATGGAGCCGGCGGTGAGCAAGGTCGCCGATGCCCGCTGGGAGTTGGCGCGTACCGACCGGCCCGACGCGTCCACCGAGGGGACGGCGAGCGCGCTGCTGCGGCTCGTGGTGCGGGACCCGGACCAGGAGGCGGTGGGGCGTGCGCTGAGCGGGGCCGCCGTCGAGCTGGCGCTGGCCAGCTACCCGGGGTTCCATGTGCTGGCGCCACCCGGAAAGGGCGCGCCCTATGGGGTCTTCGAGGATGTGTACGTCCCCCATGGTGCCGTCGACCATGTGGCCGTCCTCCACGACGGGCGCCGGGAGCCGGTGGCGCCGGCCCACGACACCCTCGTACTCGACGATCCACCGGCCGTGGAACTGCCGGAACCTCTTCCCGCCGGGCCCCTCCGCCGTGCTCCGCTCGGGCTCCTCGCCGGGGCGCGCAGTGGGGACAAGGGCGGGAACGCCAACGTGGGGGTGTGGGTGCGGACGGACGAGGCCTGGCGGTGGCTCGTCCATGAGCTGACGGTGGACCGCTTCCGGGAGCTGATCCCCGAAGCCGGCGACCTGCCCGTCACCCGGCACGTCCTGCCGAACCTGCGCGCACTGAACTTCGTGGTCGAGGGGATCCTCGGCGAGGGCGTCGCCGCCCAGCACCGCTTCGACCCGCAGGCCAAGGCGCTCGGCGAATGGCTGCGCGCCCGCCACCTGGACATCCCGGAGGTCCTGCTGTGACCGTCATCGAATCCGGCCTGGACACCGCCGGTCCGGACTACCGGGCCAACCGCGAGGCCATGCTCGCCAAGCTGGCCGACCTGACGGCCGAGCACGCGAAGGCGCTGGCGGGCGGCGGTGAGAAGTACGTCCAACGGCACCGCAAGCGGGGGAAGTTGCTGGCGCGCGAGCGGATCGAGCTGCTGCTCGACCCGGACTCGCCCTTCCTGGAGCTGTCGCCGCTGGCCGCCTGGGGCAGCGAGTACACCGTGGGTGCCTCGCTCGTCACCGGCATCGGGGTGGTGGAGGGCGTGGAGTGTCTGATCACCGCCAACGACCCGACCGTGCGCGGCGGTGCCAGCAATCCCTGGTCGCTGAAGAAGGCGCTGCGGGCCAACGACATCGCCCTCGCCAACCGTCTGCCCTGCATCAGCCTGGTGGAGTCGGGCGGCGCCGATCTGCCGTCCCAGAAGGAGATCTTCATCCCCGGGGGCGCCATCTTCCGGGATCTGACGCGGCTTTCGGCGGCCGGTATCCCGACCGTCGCGGTCGTCTTCGGCAACTCGACGGCGGGGGGCGCGTACATCCCCGGCATGTCCGACCACGTGATCATGGTCAAGGAGCGTGCCAAGGTCTTCCTCGGCGGGCCGCCCCTGGTGAAGATGGCCACCGGTGAGGAGAGCGACGACGAGTCCCTCGGCGGTGCCGAGATGCACGCACGCGTGTCGGGACTCGCGGACTACTTCGCCGTCGACGAACCCGACGCGCTGCGGCAGGCACGGCGGGTGGTGGCCCGTCTCAACCACCGCAAGGCGCACACCGATCCGGGCCCGGCCGAGCCCCCCAAGTACTCCGCCGATGAGCTGCTGGGCATCGTCCCGGGGGACCTGAAGACCCCCTTCGACCCGCGCGAGGTCATCGCCCGGATCGTCGACGCCTCCGACTTCGACGAGTTCAAGCCGCTGTACGGGACGAGCCTGGCGACCGGGTGGGCGACCCTGCACGGCTATCCGGTCGGCATCCTGGCGAACGCCCAGGGGGTGCTCTTCAGCGAGGAGTCCCAGAAGGCGGCCCAGTTCATCCAGCTCGCCAACCAGCGTGACATCCCGCTGCTGTTCCTGCACAACACCACCGGCTACATGGTCGGCAAGGAGTACGAGCAGGGCGGGATCATCAAGCACGGCGCGATGATGATCAACGCGGTGAGCAACAGCCGGGTCCCGCATCTGTCGGTGCTGATGGGCGCCTCCTACGGCGCCGGGCACTACGGCATGTGCGGGCGGGCCTACGATCCCCGCTTCCTGTTCGCCTGGCCCAGCGCCAAGTCGGCCGTCATGGGCCCGCAGCAGCTCGCCGGCGTGCTGTCGATCGTCGCCCGGCAGTCGGCGGCCGCGAAGGGGCAGCCGTACGACGAGGACGGCGACGCCGCCCTGCGGGCCATGGTGGAGCAGCAGATCGAGTCCGAGTCGCTGCCGATGTTCCTGTCGGGGCGGCTGTACGACGACGGCGTCATCGACCCGCGCGACACCCGCACCGTCCTCGGCCTGTGTCTGTCGGCCATCCACACCGCGCCGTACGAGGGTGCGCGCGGCGGCTTCGGCGTCTTCCGGATGTGAGGATCCAGTGACTTCCATGATCACTTCCGTTCTGGTCGCCAACCGGGGCGAGATCGCCTGCCGGATCTTCCGCACCTGCCGCGAGCTGGGCATCCGGACGGTCGCGGTGCACTCCGACCCCGACGAGAACGCGCTCCACGCGTGCGTGGCCGACACGGCGGTACGGCTGCCGGGCGCGGCGCCCGCGGAGACGTATCTGCGCGGCGACCTGATCGTGAAGGCGGCGATCGCCGCGGGCGCGGACGCCGTGCACCCCGGTTACGGCTTCCTGAGCGAGAACGCCGACTTCGCGCGGGCGGTCCTCGACGCCGGCCTGGTCTGGATCGGGCCGCCCCCGTCCGCCATCGAGGCCATGGCGTCCAAGACCCGCGCCAAGGAGCTGATGGGGCTCGCGCCCCTGACCGAGGTGACCGAGGCCGACCTGCCGGTGCTGGTGAAGGCGGCCGCGGGCGGCGGGGGGCGTGGGATGCGGGTCGTGCGCCGTCTTGAGGAGCTGGGCGCCGCGCTGGAGGGCGCGCGCGCCGAGGCCGCGAGCGCGTTCGGGGACGGCGAGGTGTTCGTCGAGCCGTACGTCGAGAACGGCCGCCATGTCGAGGTGCAGGTGCTCGCCGACGCGCACGGCACGGTGTGGGCGCTGGGCACGCGCGACTGCTCCCTCCAGCGGCGCCACCAGAAGGTGATCGAGGAGGCGCCCGCGCCCGGGCTCTCCGAGGGGCTCGAAGAGGAGGTGCGCGCGCTGTCCGTGCGCGCCGCGCACGCCGTCTCGTACGTCGGCGCGGGCACGGTGGAGTTCCTCGTCGCCGACGACAAGGCCCACTTCCTGGAGATGAACACCCGCCTCCAGGTGGAACACCCGGTCACCGAGGCCGTGTTCGGCATCGACCTGGTGGCGCTGCAACTCCGGGTCGCCGAGGGACACGCCCTCGACGGCGACCCGCCACGCGCGCGTGGCCACGCCGTCGAGGCCCGCCTCTACGCCGAGGACCCCGCGCGCGACTGGTCCCCGCAGACCGGCACCCTGCACCGCCTCACCGTCCCCGGCATCCGCCTGGACACGGGCTACGAAGACGGCGACACCATCGGCGTCCACTACGACGCGATGCTCGCGAAGGCCGTCGCCCACGCCCCCACGCGCGCGGAGGCGGTCCGCAGACTCGCCGGCGCCCTGGAACGCGCCACGATCCACGGCCCCACCACCAACCGCGACCTGCTGATCCGCTCCCTGCGCCACGAGGAGTTCACGGCGGCCCGCATGAACACGGGCTTCTACGACCGCCACCTGGCCGCCCTCACCGAACCGGCCCCCGACCCGCACGCCCCCCTGGCCGCCGCCCTCGCCGACGCCCGCTCGGGCGGCTCCCGCTTCGGCGGCTGGCGCAACGTCCCCTCCCAGCCGCAGGTCAAACGGTACGCGGCGGGGGACGAGGAGCGCGAGGTCCACTACCGTCACACGCGCGCGGGCGGCCTCGAGGCGGACGGGGTCCGGGTCGTGCACGCCGCCCCCGACCTGGTCGTACTCGAAGTGGACGGCGTACAGCGCAGGTTCGCGGTGTCGAGATACGGCGACGAGGTGTACGTGAACGCCACGGCGCTCAGGGCCCTGCCCCGCTTCGCCGACCCCACCGCCCAGCACGCCCCCGGCTCCCTCCTGGCCCCCATGCCGGGAACGGTCGTGAAGGTGGCCGAGGGACTGACCGTAGGAGCCGCCGTACGGGCCGGAGAGGCCCTTCTGTGGCTGGAGGCGATGAAGATGCAGCACAAGATCGCGGCACCCGTCACGGGGAGGCTCAGCGCCCTCCACGTGACCACCGGCCGGCAGGTGGAGGTCGGCGCTCTGCTGGCCGTCGTGGAGGAGGAGCAGTGAGCGTCATGATCGAGACCGAGGAACACAAGGCCCTGCGAGCCGCCGTCGCCGCCCTCGGCAAGCGTCACGGGCGGGACTACGTCCGCGAGGACCTCTGGTCCGAGGCGGCCAAACTCGGCTACCTCGGCGTCAACCTCCCCGAGGAGTACGGGGGCGGAGGCGGCGGGATCGCCGAACTCTCCATCGTCCTGGAAGAACTCGGCGCAGCCGGCTGCCCGTTGCTGATGATGGTCGTCTCCCCGGCGATCTGCGGCACGGTCATCGCCCGCTTCGGCACGGACGCCCAGAAACGCGCCTGGCTCCCCGCCCTCGCCGACGGCACCCGCACCATGGCCTTCGGCATCACCGAACCCGACGCCGGCTCCAACTCCCACCGCATCACCACCACCGCCCGCCGCGACCCCGACACCGGCGACTGGCTGCTCACCGGCCGAAAGGTCTTCATCTCCGGCGTCGACCTGGCCGACGCGACCCTCATCGTCGGCCGCACCGAGGACTCCCGCACCGGCCGCCTCAAGCCCTGCCTCTTCATCGTCCCGCGCGACGCCGAAGGCTTCACCCGACGCCAGATCGACATGGAACTCCAGGCCGCGGAGAAGCAGTTCGAACTCGTCCTGGACGACGTGCGGCTGCCCGCCGACGCCCTGGTCGGCGACGAGGACGCCGGCCTCCTGCAGCTGTTCGCCGGCCTCAACCCCGAGCGGATCATGACGGCCGCCTTCGCGATCGGCATGGGCCGTTACGCCCTCGGGCGCGCCGTCGAGTACGCGCGCGACCGCGCCGTCTGGAACACCCCCATCGGCGCCCACCAGGCGATCGCCCACCCTCTCGCCCAGGCGCACATCGACCTCGAACTCGCCCGCCTGATGATGCAGAAAGCGGCCCACCTCTACGACGCCGGGGACGACGTCGGAGCGGGCGAGGCGGCGAACATGGCGAAGTACGCGGCGGGGGAGGCGTGCGTGCGGGCGGTCGACCAGGCCGTGCACACCCTCGGCGGCAACGGCCTCACCCGGGAATTCGGGCTCGCCTCGTTGATAACCGCCTCGCGCGTGGCTCGTATTGCTCCGGTGAGCCGGGAGATGATTCTCAACTACGTCTCCCACCAGACCCTGGGCCTGCCCAAGTCGTACTAGGAGGAACCGTGTTCCGGAGCGAGTACGCCGATGTGGCGGCCGTCGACCTGCCCATCCACGACGCGGTGCTGGGCCGCGCCGCCGAATACGGTGACGCTCCCGCCCTGATCGACGGGACGGACGGCACCACCCTCACGTACGAACAACTCGACCGCTTCCACCGTCGCGTCGCGGCCGGACTCGCCGAGGCCGGCGTCCGCAAGGGCGACGTACTCGCCCTGCACAGCCCCAACACCATCGCCTTCCCGACCGCCTTCTACGCCGCCACGCGCGCGGGCGCCTCCGTCACCACCGTGCACCCGCTCGCCACACCCGAGGAGTTCGCCAAGCAGCTGGGGGACTCGGCGGCCCGCTGGATCGTCACCGTCTCCCCGCTGCTCCAGGCCGCGCGCCGGGCGGCCGAACTCGCGGGCGGCGTACGGGAGATCTTCGTCTGCGACAGCGCGCCCGGCCACCGCTCCCTCATCGACATGCTGGCCTCCGCCGCCCCCGAACCGGCCGTCGACATCGACCCCGCCGAGGACGTCGCCGCGCTGCCCTACTCCTCCGGGACGACCGGCATCCCCAAGGGCGTGATGCTCACCCACCGGCAGATCGCCACCAACCTCGCCCAGCTCGAGTCCGTCATGCCGACCGGACCCGGCGAGCGCATCCTCGCCGTCCTGCCGTTCTTCCACATCTACGGCCTGACCGCCCTCATGAACGCGCCCCTGCGGCTCGGCGCCACCGTCGTCGTCCTGCCCCGCTTCGAGCTCGACACCTTCCTCGCCGCCATCCAGAACCACCGCATCACCGGCCTGTACGTCGCCCCGCCGATCGTCCTCGCCCTCGCCAAGCACCCCGCGGTCGAGCAGTACGACCTGTCGTCGTTGAAGTACATCCTCAGCGCCGCCGCCCCCCTGGACGCCCAGCTCGCCGCGGCCTGCTCCCGACGGCTCGGCCTGCCGCCCGTCGGCCAGGCGTACGGCATGACGGAACTGTCCCCCGGCACCCACGTCGTCCCCCGCGAGGCCATGCCGGACGCCCCGCCCGGCACCGTCGGCAAGCTCATCGCCGGCACCGAGATGCGGATCGTCTCCCTCGACGACCCCGACAAGGACCTCGGCGTCGGCGAGTCCGGCGAGATCCTCATCCGAGGCCCCCAGGTCATGAAGGGCTACCTGGGCCGCCCCGACGCCACCGCCGCCATGATCGACACCGACGGCTGGCTGCACACCGGCGACGTCGGCCATGTGGACGCCGACGGCTGGCTGTTCGTCGTGGACCGGGTCAAGGAACTCATCAAGTACAAGGGCTTCCAGGTGGCCCCCGCCGAACTCGAGGCCCTGCTGCTCACCCACCCCGGCATCGCCGACGCCGCCGTCATCGGCGTCTACAACGACGACAACAACGAGGTCCCGCACGCCTTCGTGGTCCGCCAGCCCACCGCCACCGGCCTCTCGGAGGGCGAGGTGATGATGTACGTCGCCGAACGCGTCGCCCCCTACAAGCGCGTCCGCCAGGTCACCTTCATCGACGGCGTCCCCCGGGCCGCCAGCGGCAAGATCCTCCGCCGGCAGCTGCGGGAACCCAGGGAGCGCGCATGACGTTGATCGGACGTACCCGCGCGCGGGGCGTCGAGACCCTCAGCCTCGACTCCACCGCCAACCGCAACGCGCTCTCCGCCGTCCTGGTCGGCGAACTCGCCGGCGCGCTCACCGACTGCGCCAAGGACAGCGACGTCCGCGCGGTCGTCCTCACCCACACCGGCAACACCTTCTGCGCGGGCGCCGACCTGCGCGACCCGCCGCCCCCGGACGCCCTCGTCGGACTGCTGCGGCAGATCGTCGAACTGCGCAGACCGGTCGTCGCCCGGGTCACCGGACACGTCCGCGCCGGCGGCCTCGGACTGCTGGCCGCCTGCGACATCGCGGCCGCCTCCACCGACTCCACGTTCGCCTTCACCGAGGTCCGCATCGGCGTGGCCCCCGCCGTCATCTCACTGCCGGTCCTGCCCCGCACCGACCCGCGCGCCATCGCCCGCTACTACCTCACCGGCGAACGCCTCGACGCCGCCGAGGCCGCCCGCATCGGCCTGCTCACGGCCGCCGGGGACGACGTGGACGCCGTACTCGAACCCGTCCTCGACGGCCTGCGCCGGGCCGCGCCCCAAGGACTGGCCGAGACGAAGGCACTGCTCACGGCCAGGGTCCTGGAGACCTTCGACCGGGACACGGCCGACCTCACCGCGCTCTCCGCCCGGCTCTTCGCCTCCCCGCAGGCCCGCGAGGGAATGACGGCCTTTCTGGAACGACGGGATCCGCTATGGGCGCTGTGACCACCGACCAGCGCGAGGAACGAGCCGAGCGCATGCCCAAGCAGGACCGCAGCCGGGCCACCCGGCAACGGCTCCTGGAAGCCGCCGTGGCCTGCCTCGCCGAACACGGCTGGGCCGGCTCCACCGTCACCGTCGTCGCCGAACGCGCCGGCGTCTCCCGGGGCGCCGCCCAGCACCACTTCCCCACCCGCGAGGACCTGTTCACTGCGGCCGTGGAGTACGTCGCCGAGGAACGCTCCACCGCCCTGCGCGCCCTGTTCCCCCAGGGCGCCGCGGACCGCCGGGCCGTCGTGGCCGCCCTCGTCGACCTCTACACCGGCCCCCTCTTCCGCGCCGCCCTCCACCTCTGGGTCGCCGCCTCCAACGAGGACCAGCTCCGCCCCCGCGTCACCGAGCTGGAATCCCACGTCGGCCGCGAGACCCACCGCATCGCGATCGACCTCCTGAACGCCGACGAATCCCGCCCCGGCGTCCGCGAAACCGTCCAGGGCCTCCTGGACATGGCCCGAGGCCTCGGCCTCGCCAACCTCCTGACGGACGACACCGGGCGACGGGAGCGGGTGGTGGGGCAGTGGGCGGTACTGCTCGACGAGGCGCTGGGCTGAGAGTTCCCAGCGCCCCCTCGGACACCCCTCAGTGGGCGATGCTGTCGTAGCCCTCGATCTCGCGCGGTCCGCGGGCCGCCGGGCCCACGTACCGTGCCGACGGCCGCACCAGCCGGCCCGTCCGCTTCTGCTCCAGGATGTGCGCCGACCAGCCGGCCGTACGCGCGCACGTGAACATCGACGTGAACATGTGCGACGGGACCTCGGCGAAGTCCAGGACGATCGCCGCCCAGAACTCGACGTTGGTCGCCAGCACCCGGTCCGGCCGGCGGGCGTGGAGCTCCGCGAGGGCCGCCTTCTCCAGGGCCTCGGCGATCTCGAAGCGCGGCGCGCCCAGTTCGCGGGCGGTACGGCGCAGCACGCGCGCGCGGGGGTCCTCGGCGCGGTACACGCGGTGCCCGAAGCCCATGAGCCGCTCGCCGTTGTCGAGGGCCTGCCGGACGTACGCCTCCGCGTCCCCGGTCCGCTCGATCTCCTCGATCATGTGCAGCACCCGGGAGGGCGCACCACCGTGCAGCGGGCCCGACATGGCCCCCACGGCGCCCGAGAGGGCCGCCGCGACGTCGGCGCCGGTGGAGGCGATCACCCGGGCGGTGAACGTGGACGCGTTCATGCCGTGCTCGGCGGCGGAGGTCCAGTAGGCGTCGACGGCGGCGACGTGCTTCGGGTCCGGCTCGCCCCGCCAGCGGATCATGAACCGCTCAGTGATGGACTGCGCCTTGTCGATCTCCCGCTGCGGCACCATCGGCAGACCCTGGCCGCGCGCCGACTGGGCCACGTACGACAACGCCATGACGGCGGCCCGGGCCAGGTCCTCGCGGGCGTCCTCGGCGTCGATGTCGAGGAGGGGTTTGAGGCCCCACACCGGCGCGAGCATGGCGAGCGCCGACTGGACGTCCACCCGGATGTCACCGGAGTGCACGGGGATCGGGAACGGCTCGGCGGGCGGCAGACCGGGATTGAAGGCGCCGTCGACCAGCAGCCCCCAGACATTGCCGAACGAGACGTGGCCGACCAGGTCCTCGATGTCGACGCCCCGGTACCGCAGGGCGCCGCCCTCCTTGTCCGGTTCGGCGATCTCCGTCTCGAACGCGACGACTCCCTCGAGTCCGGGTACGAAGTCGGACATCAGGCGGCTCCTCGTGTGTGTGCGGCTCTGGCGGCCCGGCCCGTCGGATCCCCGGTCGGCTCGTGCGACTCGCGGTCCTGGCGGCCACCCTGGTGATGCCCCGCGCGGTTGGTCGTTCAACCGGAACGGCATCAGCACGATATCTCCGAGTGCCATTTTTGGGGAGGGTTCACGGCACTCAGTGCCACGTCGCTGAGCGCCTCAGTGCCACTTCGGTGCCACTTCGCTTCGATTCCGGTTCGACTTCGGTGCCGCGGAGGCGCTTCGTCGGGGCATTCGTGCGTACGGCAAGATGACCGCGTGACCGACCGAGACGCCGTCCCCCTCGATCCCGCCGCGATGCGCAAGCAGTACCGGGCCGAGGGCCTCGCCGAGTCCGAGCTGGCCGCCACGCCCGTGGAACAGTTCGCGCACTGGTTCGCGCAGGCCGCGACCGAGGCCCATCTCTTCGAGCCGAACGCCATGATCGTCTCCACGGCGAACGCCCAGGGCCGCCCCAGCTCGCGGACCGTGCTGCTGAAGGGGTTCGACGAGAAGGGCTTCGTCTTCTACACCAACTACGACTCCCGCAAGGGCCGCGACCTCGCCGAGAACCCGTACGTCTCGCTGCTCTTCCCCTGGCACCCCATGGCCCGCCAGGTCATCGTCAGCGGCGTCGCCCGCCGCACCGGCCGCGACGAGACCGCCGCCTACTTCCGCAGCCGCCCGCACGGCTCCCAGCTCGGCGCCTGGTCCAGCGCCCAGTCCAGCGTGATCCCCTCCCGCGCGGAACTCGACGCCTCCTACACCGAACTCGCGGCCCGCTACCCGGAGGGCGAACAGGTCCCCGTGCCCCCGAACTGGGGTGGCTTCCGGGTGGCCCCCGAGACGGTGGAGTTCTGGCAGGGCCGTGAGAACCGCCTGCACGACCGGCTGCGCTACGTGGCGGAGCCGGACGGAAGCTGGCGCGTGGAACGGCTCAGCCCCTGACTGTCCCCAGCACCCGCGAAACGCAGACGACCCGCGAGCTCTGGTCCCTCCGCCTCAGCGAAGGAGCCGGCCGGACGTACCGGCGAGCTCGCGGGTCGGGTGACTGCTTGGGATTGGGCCGGCTGCACGTTTCGCTCACGTGCTGGTCCGGCACCGCACTCGGTGTGGTGGCGAGCCGCTAGCCCGCAGTCACCTCACGCGTCCGGTATTCATACATCTGCCGAACCACCTCCCTTCTCGTGTGCTCCACACCCTAAGAACGGCTCGGCTCTCGATCAACCGTTTTTTTGGAAGAAGGATCCGGGGCGGCTCGCATAGCGTTCGGCGCATGACGGAGCAGCAGGCGGAGCGGCGCGCGATTCTCAGTGGGTCGGCCTTCGAGGAGCGGATCGGGTATGCGCGGGCCGTGGTGGACGGGGACTGGGTGCATGTGTCCGGGACCACCGGGTTCGACTACGCGGCCATGACGATCTCCGAGGACGTCGTCGAGCAGGCCGAGCAGTGTCTGCGCAATATCGGGGACGCGCTGGGGCGGGCCGGGTGTGGGTTCGAGGACGTCGTTCGGGTGCGTTATCTGTTGCCGGAGCGGGAGGACTTCGAGCCGTGCTGGCCCGTGCTGCGCCGGGTCTTCGGTCAGGTGCGGCCGGCGGCGACGATGATGGTGTGCGGGCTGGCCGACCCCCGGATGCGGATCGAGGTCGAGGTGTACGCGCGGCGCAGGACGCTGCGGATCGAGGCCGTGCACGGGGAGGACATGCTGGAGGAGTGGCGGTACGTGCACAACACCGTCGTGCCGCCCGCCGTCATGTCCCTGGACGATGCGCGGGGGCGGCTCGGGCGGTATCGGATGGAGAACGCGTATCTGGGGGACGTGCTCGTGGGGTGCTCCACCGTGCGGCCGCCGGAGGGGGAGGGCGCGGTCGCGACCGTCATCGCGCGCGTGCTGCCCGAGTACCGGGGGCGCGGCTTCGGGACCGCGCTGTACGAGAGGGGGCTCACGCACGCGCGTGTGCTGGGCGCGCGAGGCGTGGAGACGTGCGTGCTGGCGGCCAATGAGGACGGGCTGCGGTTCGCCGAGCGGCGCGGGTTCGTCGAGGTGGAGCGGTATGTGCTCGACGGGGAGAGCGAGCTCTGGGTTGATCTTCGGCTGGGTCAGGGGTGATGGTGGAGGGGAGTGGCGGGCAACGATTCTCTCAATCTTGGGGAACTCGGTGTGTGCTGCGTCACGTTCCAGTTAGATGATTGCGAGTGAGCGAACCGACGCGCCGTACCTGCGGACGCAGCTGGCAGGGGGTCCAGGTGAGTGCTTCCCGGCGTAGTGGGACCACCGATGAGCTCGGGCCGGACGAGCCCGAGCGGGCCGGCCCCGTGGGCCCGGACGGCTCGGATCTGCTCGCCGCGCTGCTCGACGGCATGGACGCGGCGCTGTGCGCCTTCGACGCGGACGGGGTCGTCACCCACTGGAACCGCGAGGCCGAGCGGATCCTGGGCTGGACCGCGGCCGAGGCGGTGGGCCGGCACGGATTCGCGGGCTGGGCCGTGCGGGAGGCCGACGCGGAGGAGGTCGAGGGGCGGCTGATGTCCGCCATGCAGGCCCCCGGGCGGCAGGTGCACGAGTTCGCGTTGCTGACCAAGGACGGCGGGCGGGTGCTCGTACGGACCCAGTCGGCCGCCGTACGAGGGCCGGACGGGAAGCCCGCGGGGGTGTACTGCGCCTTCAGCGAGGTGCACACGCAGATCGATCTGGAGCGGTCGATCGCGCTGAGCGAGGCGCTGTTCGAGGACGCCAGCTGGGGTGTCGTGCTCGTCGACGCGGATCTGCGGCCGGCGGTGGTCAACGCCCATGCGGCGCGGGCGCTGGGCATCGGGCGTACGTCCGCTCTGGGGCGGCCGCTCGGGGAGCTGCTCGCGCAGGGTGTCGAGGAGCTGGAGAGCGCGTTCACGCACGTCCTGGCGGAGGGCGCGCCGCCCGCGCCCGCCGAGATCTGGGTGAGCGTGCGCACGGCGGAGGGTGAGCAGCGGCGGTGCTGGCGGTGCGGGTTCGTACGGCTGGCCTCACCGCTCGCCGAGGAGCCGGTGCCGCTCGGGGTGGGATGGCTCTTCCAGGACGTGACCGAGGGCAAGCAGGGCGAGCAGGAGGCGGCGCTGCTGCGGTTCAGGTCCATCCAGTTGCACCGTGCGGCGCGGGCGGCCGCCGAGTGCGAGGATCCGCGGGAGGCGGCGACGGTCCATCTGGACTTCGCGCTCGCCGGGTTCGCCGATCACGCGCTGATCGACCGGGTGGCCGGGGGCGCGGTGGCCGACGCGGCGGCGGAGGGACCGGTCCGGCTGGTACGGGTCGCCGCCACGCCGTCCGGTGGGCCGGGGCCGAGTCTGCTCACCGGCAAGGCGGGGCTGCCGGTGCGGTACGGGCAGGGGCATCCGGCGTTGCAGTGCGTGGAGCGGGCCGGGTCGGTGCGGGCGAGCGTGGGAGCGGCCGGCGGTGAGCAGGCGCGGGAGTGGGCCGTGGCCCGGCAGTGGCCCGCGGATGTGGTGCACGCGTTGTGCGCGGTGTTGCGCAGTCGGGGGCGGACGTTGGGAGTGGTGACGTTTCTGCGGGGGAGTGGGCGGAGCCAGTTCGAGCGGGCCGACGCCGTGTACGCGGAGGACGTGGCCGTCCGGATCGCCGCCGCGCTGGACCTGGCGGGGGTTGTGGACGCGGGCTAGGCGACGGGCTGGGCGGATCCAAACGACCAGTCGGCTCCGAACGACCAGGCGGCTCCGAACGACCAAGCGGCTCTAGCGCCGGTAGAAGATGCGGTCCGCGTACTCGGTCATCACCCTGCCGTTCCAGTCGTGGCCGCCGTCCACGTTGCCCGACCTCAGCAGCGGGGGCTCGATGCCCCGTTCGGCCAGACGTCCCGCTGCCGTCGCCATCACGGCCTGCATGATCGCGCTGGTGACGACCGTGGAGGCGGGGGCGAAGGGGGCCGGGACGGTGTCCAGGGTGAGGGTCGCGTCCCCGATGGCGATCTTGGAGTCGAGGACGATGTCGCAGTGGTCCTTGAGGTAGGTGCCCGAGGCGTGGCGGGAGCGCGTCTCCGTCGTGTACGCCACGGACGTGAGGCCGATGACCTTCACCCCCAGGGCGCGGGCTTTCATGGCCATCTCCACGGGGAGTGCGTTGCGGCCGGAGAGGGAGATGATGACCAGCGCGTCGCCCGCGCGGAGCGGGGAGGTGTCCAGGACGGCGCTCGCGAGTCCGTCGACGCGCTCCAGGGCGGAGCCGAGCGTGGCCGGCATGACGTCGACGCCGACGACGCCGGGCACGGCGAGCAGGTTCATCAGGGCGAGTCCGCCGGCGCGGTAGACGACGTCCTGGGCGGGCAGCGAGGAGTGGCCTGCGCCGAAGGCGAAGAGGCGGCCCCCGTCGGCGACGGTGTCGGCGAGCAGTGTGCCCGCCGCCGTGACGGCCTCCGCCTCCTCGTCCCGGACCCGTCGCAGAAGCTCGATCGCGGCGTCGAAGAACTGGTCGGCCAGTGTGGCGTCGCTCATGCGGGTCCCTTTCGGGGCGGGTGGGGGCGGCTGTGTCGCGGATCACCGTGCGGTCTGGACCACTGCCATGTCAATACGATGGCGCAGGACCCTTGGCCGAGGGCGTGGGGGCCCGCGTTTCCTCGGCACGGCACGGTTGTCAGTGGTATGCGTCAGAATTGACTCCAGGGCCAGCGCACGCGCCGGGAAGCTGCTCGTGCTTCCGGCAGATCTCATCGAGGGGCACGTATGTCCGGACTGATCGACACCACGGAGATGTATCTCCGCACCATCCTCGAGCTGGAGGAGGAAGGTGTGGTCCCCATGCGTGCCCGGATCGCCGAGCGGCTCGACCAGAGCGGGCCGACCGTGAGCCAGACGGTGGCGCGGATGGAGCGGGACGGCCTGGTCGCCGTGGCAGCCGACCGGCATCTGGAGCTGACGGACGAGGGCCGTCGCCTCGCCACGCGCGTGATGCGCAAGCACCGGCTCGCGGAGTGTCTGCTGGTCGATGTGATCGGCCTGGAGTGGGAGCAGGTGCACGCGGAGGCGTGCCGCTGGGAGCACGTGATGAGCGAGGCCGTCGAGCGGCGCGTGCTGGAGCTCCTGCGGCACCCGACGGAGTCGCCGTACGGGAACCCGATCCCGGGCCTGGAGGAGCTGGGCGAGAAGGACGGCGCGGACCCGTTCCTGGACGAGGGCATGGTGTCGCTGGCGGACCTGGACCCGGGGTCGGACGGGAAGACGGTCGTGGTGCGCCGTATCGGCGAGCCGATCCAGACGGACGCGCAGCTGATGTACACGCTGCGGCGCGCGGGTGTGCAGCCCGGCTCGGTGGTCAGCGTGACGGAGTCGGCGGGCGGTGTGCTGGTGGGCAGCGGCGGCGAGGCCGCGGAGCTGGAGGCGGACGTCGCCTCCCATGTCTTCGTCGCCAAGCGCTGACGGCGTCACGCCGCTGACGGTGTCTGGCCGCTGACGGCGTGCGGCCGCTGACGACTTCCGGTACCGGTGTGACGGAAGGGGCGTCGTGCCGGTCAGCGCGGGGTGAGGTCACGGCCCGGAATCTGTGCGCCGAAATCGGAGCGCTCGGCCGGATCGCGTGCCAGGCTGTCGCGTGAGGCATATGACCGAGGGGGGAAAGGGATGTGCCGCGGACGTGTGGATGGCCCCGGCGCCTTGTGGCGCCGGGGCCTGTCCTCCCCTGTGCTGACCCGGAGCCCCGAGCTCTCAGGGTCATTCCCCTCGGACCGGTTTCCCCGAGCGGTCCGCCTCCCGCTGAAGATCTCCCCGCGGCGGCGGCGATCATTCCTTGAGGGTGGTCACTCGAACGAGGGGTGTTGTCCGGCGAGACGGCATTTTCGAATACGCATTCGATAGTCTGCGGGTGACGGGGGACGCGGAATCTGCGCTTCAGGAGTGAGTGCACGGCAACGGCAGGACACGGTTCACAGGACCGGCCGGCTCGAGCGGGAGCGGTCCGAGCGGAGCTAGGGGGGTGCCAGGACCATGGCGCGACGCATCGACGTGACCGGGGCGGGCGGCGTACGCCTCGCGGCATGGGAGTTCGGTGACCCGCCCAAGACGGACCCGGCCGGGACCGACCCGCCCGGCCTCGTACCCGGACAGCCGGGACCGCCGGACCGGGCGGCGCCGCCCGCCGACCAGGAGCGCGCGCCCGGGGTGCTGTTACTGCACGGCCTGATGGGCCGCGCCTCGCACTGGGCGTCCACCGCCCGCTGGCTCTCCGAGCGGCACCGGGCCGTCGCGCTCGACCAGCGGGGACACGGCCAGAGCGACAAGCCCCCACAGGCCGCGTTCACCCGTGAGGCATACGTCGAGGACGCGGAGGCCGCCCTCGAACAGCTCGGCCTCGTCCCCGCCGTCCTCATCGGCCACGCCATGGGCGCGCTGACGGCCTGGCAGCTCGCGGCGAAGCGTCCCGAGCTGGTGCGGGGCCTGGTCATCTGCGACATGCGGGCCTCCGCCCTCGGGGCCGCCTCGCAGCGGGAATGGGCGGACTGGTTCCGGGCATGGCCCGTCCCCTTCGCCACACTGGCGGACGTACGCAAGTGGTTCGGTGAGGACGATCCCTGGGTGGAGCGGCCGAATCCGGCGCGCGGGGAGTTCTACGCCGAGGTGATGCACGAGTCCGCCGACGGCTGGCGGCCGGTCTTCGAACCCGAGCAGATGCTGAAGTCCCGGGAGACCTGGGTGTACGACGCGCACTGGGAGGAGCTCACCCAGGTGCGCTGCCCGGCGCTGGTGGTGCGGGGGCTCGACGGGGAGCTGGGGCGGGCGGAGGCGCAGGAGATGGTGCGGGTGCTGCCCCGCGGGGAGTACGCGGAGGTCGCCGACGCCGGCCACCTGGTCCACTACGACCAGCCGGAGGCCTGGCGGGCCGCCATCGAGCCGTTCCTGGACTCCGTGCTCAGCACTCCCTGATCCGCCGCACGAGTGCTCAGCGGCGCCTGATCCTCACCCCTTGCTCACCGCCGTCAGGATCTCCGGGAGCCGGGCCGCCGTGCGCGGTGCCGCCAGACGCAGGCCCGCCCAGGTGATCGCCGCCCCGTAGGCCGCGCCCAGGGGCAGCAGGACCCAGCTCCAGCTGTCGCCGCCCTCCACGACGTTGACCCAGATCGTCACGGCGATGACCGGGGAGGACAGCAGGGCCGCCGAGACCATGCCGCCGAAGATGGAGATCCAGGCGAGGCCGGTCTGGCCGGGGGCGACGTTCTTGTACCCCTCCTGCGGGATGGAGTACGGGAAGCGGGCCGAGGTCCACGCGCCGGTGGCCAGCATCGCCCCGAGCAGGGCGAAGGACAGACCGAGCACCTCGGGCAGGCGCGGCCAGTCGTCGAGCATCGCGGTCGTGAGGACCGTGACCAGCGTGGCGTACGGCAGGGTGATCACCAGCAGCGCCAGCGCCCGCCCGCGCAGCTCGACGTAGGCGTCGTGCGCGGAGGAGATCGTGGTCGCCACCATCCAGAACGCGGACGTGTCCTGCCCGAACTGGTTGTACATCTGGATGCCGAGCATCCCGGCGGCGAAACACGCGAAGTAGACGGAGCCGGTGCCCTGCAGGGCGTTGAACACCGGCACGATGAGGCCGATGGCGAGCGACGTCACCCAGGCGGCCTTGGTCTTGGGGTCCCGCCAGACGTACCGCAGGCTGCGCTCCATGACCGTCCCGGTCCGCCCGGCGGGCAGCAGCCGCGCCGGCCCCCCGGACGTCCGCTCCCGCGGGCCGGGCTCGGTGTCGGTCTGCAGGGTGGAGCCGTCCGGCGAGGTCATCAACCGGGTCAGATGCCCCGCCCACACGGCGATCAGCGCAACCAACGCCCCTACGCTGAGCGCGAGTTGAGCGGCGGCGATGCCGTACGACCCCTCGCTCACCGAGTGCACCGCACCGATCGCCGACGCGGGCGGCAGCCACCGCACCACGTCCCCGACCGGCGCGAGCTGCGCCAGCCCGCTCGAACCCAGGCGCTGCGCACCGAAGTTGACCAGCTGCGCCCCGATCGCGATGACCAGCCCACTGAGCACCGCGAGGTCACGGCCCCTACGGCTGGTCAGCAGGCGGATGTTGGCGGCGGCGACGGCCCGCGCGAGGGCCACGCACACCAGCAGCGCGAGGACGACGGCGACGACCCCGACCGCGTAGGCCGCACCTCCGTGCGCGACCGCGACCGTCGAACCGGTCAGCAGGAGCAGCGTGAACAGCGGTCCGATGCCGACCAGCGAGGCCGCGAGCAGCGCCCGCACCAGCGGCCGGGGCCGCAGCGGCAGCATCACCAGCCGGGTGGGGTCGAGCGTCTCGTCGCCGCCGGGGAAGAACAGCGGCATCACCGCCCAGCCCAGCGCCAGCACGGCCGTCAGCAGCACGACCACGGCGTCGATGTGCGCGTGCCCGCGCAGCGCGATCAGCCCGAGCAGCTGCAGCGCCCCGAACAGCAGCACGACGACGGCGGACGCGACGTACGCGGCCCGCCGGCCCCCGGACTGCCTGAGCCCGTTCTTGAGCAGCGACAGCTTCAGCCGAACGACGGTCCTGGTGATGTCGCCCGTCATCGCGCGCCGCCGCCCAGCCAGTCCAGATCGGTACCGGCGTCGCGGCCGCCCGCACCGACGAGCTGGAGGAACGCCTGCTGCAGCGAGGGGGCGTCGCCGCGGACCTCGGCGAGGGGGCCGTGGGCGCGGATACGGCCGGCGGCCATCACGGCGACCCAGTCGCACAGGGACTCGACGAGTTCCATGACGTGGGAGGAGAAGACGACGGTGGCACCGGAGGCCGTGTACCGCTCCAGTACGCCCCGGATGATCTGCGCGGACACCGGGTCGACGCCCTCGAACGGCTCGTCGAGGAAGAGCACTTCGGGATTGTGCAACAGCGCGGCGGCGAGTCCGATCTTCTTGCGCATGCCGGTCGAGTAGTCGACGACGAGCTTGTGCTGGGCGCCCGCCAGGTCGAGCACGTCGAGCAGTTGGGTGGCCCGCTTGTCGACCTCGGCGCCGGGCAGTCCGCGCAACCGGCCGGAATAGGCGAGCAGTTCCCTGCCGGACAGCCGCTCGAAGAGCCGCAGTCCTTCCGGCAGCACCCCGATCCGCGCCTTGACGGCCACCGGATCGCGCCACACGTCATGCCCGACGACCTCGACACTCCCCTGATCGGGCCGGAGAAGCCCGGTCACCATGGAGAGGGTGGTCGTCTTGCCGGCCCCGTTCGGCCCCACCAGTCCGATGAACTTCCCCGCGGGCAGCTCAAGATCGATCCCGGCAACGGCAACCTGCTGCCCGAACCGTTTCCAGAGACCCTGTACGCGTACGGCGGCTGACGTCATGCATGAACCCTACGGTCAGGTCACCGGTCCCGACCGCACGCATAGGCAAGCGGGGAGATCAGCTCCTCCGCGTCCGGCAGCCACCGGTTGGCGGGGGTGGGCCGGCACGCCCACTGCACGGCGCCCCGGGACCCGTATCGGGTGGGAGGCGCGGCCACGTACGCCCCCTCGCCCAGCGCCACCAGATCAAGGGACGACGGGGACCAGCCCAGCTTGCGTACCAGGTCGGGAACCTTCGCCGACGCACCCGGCAGCACGAAGAAGTGCATCCGGCGGTCCGGCGTCAACGTCACCGGCCCCAGCGTCAACTCCATGCGCTCCATGCGGGCCAGCGCCAGGAACCCGGCGGTCTCCGGGACGGAGATCGCGTCGAACGTCCGCCCCGTCGGCAGCAGGATCGACGCCGTCGGCTGCTTCTGCCACATCCGGCGGGCGACGGTCGCGCTGCCCGTCGCCTGCGTCGCCCAGTCCTCCCGTGCGGGATGCGCCCCCGGCGCATCGCACCCGGCCTCGCCGCAGGAGCAGTGCTGCACCCCGTCGACGGCTTCCAGCCAGGTACCGGGGAAGACGTCCCAGTGACGCTCCTCGGCGTAGCGAACGGCGGTCTCCAGCAGCGATTCTCCGCGCTGCTTCGGGATTCGGGCTGCTTCGGGCCCCGCGATGGTCTCGTCCACGATGAACACAACTCTAGTGATCACCGGGGGTTACGCATGCCACATGCGCGGGGGAGGGGCAACGATTCCGCATCGGGGCGCATGGGTGCACGCGTGGGGGCGCAGAGGAGGAACTCCGGTGTGAGCTGGGTAGCCAGTAGCGGGGTCGGCATCCGCTTTTACCCCGGCAATCCTCGCATGCCTCGCATTTTCGGTATGTCCGCGGGGCATTGATCTTCCCGGCCGGATCTTTTCGCCCCCCACGGCGAGGGACCCGGTAGGGAAGGACACGCCAACTCGGTGCGTGGGCAGGCACCGCAGCCACAGGGGGTAGTGCCAATGGCCGCAAGGCCTCTCGTCGCGCGGCAGCCGAACGAACGGCTGCAGGCGCTCATCCAGGAGGCGGGGTGCTCGAACGCCGGGCTCGCCCGCCGGGTCAACATGTGCGGCGCCGAGCACGGCCTCGACCTGCGCTACGACAAGACGTCCGTGGCCCGTTGGCTGCGCGGACAGCAGCCGCGGGGCCGGGCGCCCGCGATCATCGCGGAGGCGCTGGGCCGCAAACTCGGCCGTACGGTCACGATCGACGAGATCGGCATGGCCAACGGCAAGAACCTCGCCTCGGGCGTCGGGCTCCAGTTCTCGCCGACGGTACTGGGAGCCATCGAGCAGGTCTGCGAGCTGTGGCGCAGTGACGTCGGGCGGCGGGACTTCCTGTCCGGCTCGTCCGTCGCCGCGTCCGCGCTGGTGGAGCCGAGCCGGGACTGGCTGATCTCCTCACCGGACGCGCAGGTGGCGCGCTCGGCGGGCCCGCGCGTCGGACAGTCCGACGTGGCGGCCGTGCGGGCGATGACCCAGGCCCTCGTGGACCTGGACCACCAGTACGGCAGCGGGCATGTGCGCCCGGTCGTCGTGCACTACCTCAACAGCGTCGTCTCCGGGCTGCTGGCGGGGTCGTACCGGGAGGCGGTGGGCCGTGACCTGTTCGCCGCGGTCGCCCGACTCACCGAGCTCGCCGGGTACATGGCCGTCGACACCGGCCAACCGGGCCTGGCCCAGCGGTACTACATCCAGGCGCTGCGGCTCGCGCAGGCGGCGGGCGACCGGGGGTACGGCGGCTATGTGCTGGCCGCCTCCATGAGCCATCTCGCCGCGCAGCTCGGAAACCCGCGGGAGATCTCGCAGTTGGCGCGGGCGGCGCAAGAAGGGGCGCGAGGGCGCGTGACCCCGCGCGCGGAGGCGATGTTCTACGCGGCCGAGGCACGCGGGCACGCCCTGATGGGCGACGCGCGGGCGGCCCAGCTGGCGTCCGGGCGGGCGGTGGGCGCGCTGGAGGCGGCCGACCCCGAGTCCGGGGACGACCCGGCGTGGATCACGCACTTCGACGAGGCCTATCTGGCCGACGAGTTGGCGCACTGCCACCGTGACCTCGGACAGGCCGAGGCGGCCGCGCGGCGCGCGGAGGAGTCGCTGGCCGGGCTGCCGGAGACGAAGGCGCGCAGGCGGGCCATCGGATACGTGCTGCTGGCCACCGCGCAGGTGCAGCAGCGCGAGATCGAGCAGGCCTGCAACACCGGCCTCAAAGCGGTCCAGTTGCTGGAGACCCTGCGCTCCAACCGGGGCGCCGAGTACCTGGAGGACTTCCAGCAGCGGCTCGAGCCGTACCGGGAGGAGCCGGTGGTGCGGGAGTTCGGGGCGCGGATGGAGTTGCAGGCGGCGGCGTGAGGGCGGGCGACCGGCCGGTTCCCGGTGCGTGAAGCTGCGGGAAACGGCCGGTTGCCGTGCGGGTTCGCGTGCGCGGTGGACATAAGGAGCGTGCTGTAGAGCGATTCTGTTACCGCTGTCACAGGTAAGGAGGTTGAGGCCTGAGCTGCGTGGCACCCGGCTCGGGGGACCCGGTAGCGTGAGCCGACGATTCACAAGGTCCCCCATTTGTAGGAGTCCCGGTGACGCAGAGTGGACAGGGCGAGACGCCCTCGCCGCGCGAAGCGCGCGAAGGCATCGTGCTGCCCTCCGACGGCGGCGAACCTTTGCTCCCGGGCATGCTGAACGCCCAGCCCGCGGCACCGGGCGGTCACACCGGTTCCTACGGCGGCTCCTCCGCCCCGCAGCCGGCCGCCCCGCAGACCCCGGCCGCGGCCCCGCCCGGCGGCCAGTCCTGGGGCACGCCCTGGGGCCCCGACCAGCACGAGACCCCGGCGCCGCCCCCGGCCCAGTCCTGGCCGAGCCCGCCGGACGACTCCTGGGCGGCCCCCGACCTGTGGACCACCTCCACCTCAGCCTCCACCTCCGCCTCCCAGCCCCTGCCGCCGGCCGACGACGGCTACGGCACCCCCGCCGGCTCCGGCGGCTTCAGCGCCCCCCTGCCCCCCGCGGCCGACGAAGGGGCGACCCAGTACATACCGCCGGTCACCGGTTCCGGCATGCCCGCCGGTGCGCCCGTGCCCGGCAGCGAGGGCGCCACCCAGTTCCTGCCGCCCGTCCCCACGAGCGGCGACGAGGCCGCGACCCAGTACCTCCCGCCGGTCGGCCCGGGCGCGCTGCCGCCCGAGGTCGGTGGGCCGACGGGAGCCGGGACGACCGGGTTCCCGGGGCACGCCCCGCAGACGGGAGCCGGTGCGGCCGGGTTCGCGGGGCACGGCGCGCAGGCGTACGACCCGCAGGCAGGGACGGGCGCGGCTGGATTCGCTGGGCACGCCCCGCACGCGGCCGCCGGTCCGGACGCGCAGGCCACGCAGTATCTCCCGCCCGCGGGGGCCGGCCCCATGCCCGCCGCCGGTCCGGACGCGCAGCCCACGCAGTATCTGCCGCCCGTGACCGATCAGGCCCCCTACGGTGCCCAGCCCGGCGGGGACCGGCAGCCGCCCGCCGAGTTCGACAACCTGTTCCGCAGCGGCCCGGGCGGTGACGGCCCCGCCGGGGCCACCCAGCACCTGCCCCGCTACGAGCAGCCCCCCGCCGCCCAGCCGCCGTACGGGCAGCAGCCGGCGTCCTCGTACGGCCGGCAGGCGCCCCAGCCGTCGTACGGCCAGCAGCCCCCCGCCTCCTACCCGCCGCCGCAGGAGACGCGCGGGGGCGGTGGCCGGTCCAAGGTGCCGCTGATCGCGGCCGTCGGCATCGGCATCGTGGTGATCGGCGTAGGGGCCGGCGCGATGCTCGGCGGAGGTGGCGGCGGCAAGGACAAGAACCAGACCGTCTCCGCCACCGCGCCCGCGTCCGGCGGATCCTCCTCGGCGTCCGCGGCGGACCCCGCCAAGCAGCAGGCCGTCGCCCTGGACAAGCTGCTGTCCGACAGCGGCAACAGCCGGGCCTCGGTGATCAGCGCGGTCGCCGACGTGAAGGCGTGCCGGAACCTGGACGGAGCGGCCTCGGACCTGCGCGACGCCGCCAAGCAGCGCACCCAGCTGGTCACCAGCCTCTCCGGCCTGTCCGTCGACAAGCTGCCGGACCACGCCGACCTGACCGCCGCCCTCACCCGGGCCTGGCAGGCATCCGCGGCGGCCGACAACCACTACGCGGCCTGGGCCGACCAGGTCGGCGGCAACAAGAAGGGCTGCAAGAAGGGCCAGGCCCGCACCACGGGCCAGACCGCGGCCGGCAACCGCGCGAGCGGCACCGCCAGCCAGCAGAAGGCCGAGGCGGCCGACCTGTGGAACGCGATCGCGAAGACCTACGGCCTGACCCAGCGGCGGCCGACCCAGCTGTGAGCGAGCGGCGCGCGGGTCAGTCGACCTGCGCGTCCTGCAGCGCCCTCGTCGTGTCCAGGAAGCCCTTGCGCGCCGCCACCAGCTGACCCTGCCTGACCACCTGGAGGGTGACGTCGGTGTTGACGACACGGGAGAAACCGATGCTCGCCAGGGGACCCTGGGTGCCCCACCGCAGGGTCGGCGTGAGATCGCCGGTGGAGACCTTCAGCCCGTCGTCCAGGGCCCGGCGGATCGCGTCGGAGCTCACGTCGCCGCCGCCGAGTGACTGGACGACCTTGGTGAGCACGGTGTAGGCGATCCACGTCGTCTGCACCCCGGCGTCCGCGGCGTCGATCCGGTTGTCCCCGAAGGCCTGCTCGCTGATCACCTTCTTCATCGCGTCCCAGCGCGGGTCGCCGGCCGGCGGGTACCAGCCGGTGATGTACGCCCCCTCGTACGGGCCCCTCTGCGCGCCGGACTCGTTGATGGCCGTCTGGTCGACGCTGTCCAGGGTGGCCGCGGTGCGCACCGCGGGACGGCCCTGGCGGGCCCGCTGGAAGGAGTCCATGAAGGTGCTGGTGCCGTCCCCGAGCGAGGGGATGACGCACCCCTTCTTCGTGGCGCCGCCGGTCGTGGCGTCCAGCGCGTCGGCCGCCGGCTGCGTGTACTCGGTGGTGTCCTCCGCCGCCCGCTGGTCGATGGCCGGCTTGTGCCCGCCCGCCGCGAGTCCCGCGTCGAGCATGGGCGGCAGCTCGTCGCCCGCGATGGTGTCGGCGCGTACCAGCGCCACGGGGCCGCAGGTCGTGGCGAGCTCCTTGCCGAGGCCGGCCAGCAGCGTGGGCTGGCCGCCGTTGACCGGGTAGGACAGCGGACTGGTGAACTCGGCGGTGGTGACGCCGTATCCGCCTATGTACGGGATGCCGGCGCCCTCCAGGTCGGGCAGGTAGGAGTCGCCGAACTGGCTGTAGGAACCGACGACGGCGACGACCCCGGACTTCACGGCTTCGCGGGCGCACTTGGCGGCGGCCACGCTGTCGTTGCGGTCGTTGCAGGTCAGGACCTTCAGCTTGCGGCCGTTGATACCGCCCTTGGCGTTGATCCAGCGGGCGTAGGCCTGGGCGAAGGCGGGCATGCCGGGCTTGTTGGTGGCGCTGGTGTCCTGCGGGGCCCAGGTCATGACGGTGATCGGGTCACCCTCGCTGCCCCCCGTGGCACCGGGGATGACCCCGCATCCTGCGGCGAGGGAGGCGCACATGGCCAGGGCCCCCGCCATGCGGACGGTTGCTCTGACGGGCCGGTTGAGTGTGGGGAGGAAGGTGCTGCGGGTGCGTCGCCTGCCGGTCATGGGCACACACGCTTCCGCCACATCCGTAACCCGGGGGTGACCCTCGGTTATCGAGTGGTGACGCGAAGGTGAATTACGGGGGCCGGAGAAGGGCCCGATGAGAAGAACGTACGATCAGTGACCGTGCAAGGTACGGAGAACCCTTCCCGACGCGGGCGTCGCTCATCCACCATGGGCGGCATGCCACTGAACGACATGCCGTGGTGGCGCTGGCGCAGCAATGTGCGCTCCGCGCTGCACATGCTCTCCGACCCGGTGTTCCAGCAGAACGTCTGGCTGGCCGGGGTCGACGGGTACGGGGACGTCACCGACGCCGTGTACCGGCTGGTCGAGGACACCTGGCTGGACAACTGGTCCGCCGAGAAATACGTCGGCACGATCTTCCGCGACTCGCAGGAGGCGGCCCTCGTCGACACCGCGGTGCTGCGGGTGCTGCGGATCATGCACCAGGTCGGCCCGGACGCCCCGGTCTCCGTGTACATGGAGAACGCCGGGTGGCCGGACGCGGTGCGGGCGGCGCGGGACGCGCACGTGCGGATGGCGATGGCCGACGGGGAGGACCCGGACACGCCGCCGCGCACCCTGGAGCTGCTGCGGATCATGACACGGTCCGCGTGACGGACGCGGGTCCGCCCGGCGGCCCGCTCGTGGGACCATGGCGGGCATGAACGAGCAGTCCACCCGAACCGAGGCGACCCCCGCCGACCAGTACGTCCTCACGCTCTCCTGCCCTGACAAGAAGGGCATCGTGCACGCCGTGTCGAGCTATCTCTTCATGACCGGCTGCAACATCGAGGACAGCCAGCAGTTCGGCGACCACGACACGGGTCTGTTCTTCATGCGCGTCCACTTCTCGGCGGACGCCCCGGTCACGGTGGACAAGCTGCGGGCGAGCTTCGCGGCGATCGGTGACTCCTTCCACATGGACTGGCAGATCAACGAGGCCGACGAGAAGATGCGGATCGTGCTCATGGTCAGCAAGTTCGGGCACTGCCTGAACGACCTGCTGTTCCGGGCGCGGATCGGGGCGCTGCCGGTGGAGATCGCGGCGGTGGTGTCGAACCACACGGACTTCGCCGAGCTGGTGGGGTCGTACGACATTCCCTTCCACCACATTCCGGTGACGAGGGAGACGAAGGTGGACGCGGAGGCGCGGCTGCTGGAGCTCGTCCGCGAGAACGACGTGGAGCTGGTGGTTCTGGCCCGCTACATGCAGGTGCTGTCGGACGACCTGTGCAAGCAGCTCAGCGGGCGGATCATCAACATCCATCACTCCTTCCTGCCGAGCTTCAAGGGTGCGAAGCCGTACCACCAGGCTCATGCGCGGGGTGTGAAGCTGATCGGGGCGACGGCGCACTATGTGACCGCCGACCTGGACGAGGGGCCGATCATCGAGCAGGAGGTCGAGCGGGTGGGTCACGACGTCACCCCGGACCAGCTGGTGGCGATCGGACGCGACGTGGAGTGCCAGGCGCTGGCGCGGGCCGTGAAGTGGCATGCGGAGCGGCGGATTCTGCTCAATGGGCGACGGACGGTTGTGTTCGCCTAGTAGTTCGGGGGGTTCGGTCGCGTCGGCGGCTGCGGGTGATTCGTGGCTGATCGCGCAGTTCCCCGCGCCCCTAAAAGAGCTCAGCTGAACTCGCAGCCGCCGACGAACCCGCAACCAGCCCCTACATCCGGCTCATCGACGCCGCCGCGAACAGAACGTCCCGGATGGCCTGACGGTCACCCACCTGACCCGCCGCCGCCTCCGCCGGAGGCACATGGCCCGCGGCCAACCGGCAGAACTCCACGCCGTCCAGGGCCACATGCGCGACCTCGAACTCCTCCGAGCCGACCGCCGCCGGGGAGTCCAGGGGGATCAGCCACTCGCCGCCGCCCGACCCCTCGATCTCCAGGCGCAGGCTGCGGCCGGGTGACCCGGCGACCCCGAGATGGCGGCCCTCCGCGGCCGCGGCCAGCCCCGACCGCCGGCGTTCCGCCAGCACCGCGGGCAGCATGCGGGCCGCCAGGTCGATCATGCGGTGCAGATGACGCGGGGACGGCGGCTCGTACGGGTAGTCGACCGCCTCGGCGATGTCCTCCGCGTGCACCCAGCACTCGAACGCGCGGTCCAGCATCGCGTCGTGCAGCGGCAGTTCGAAGTCGCCGTACGAGACGGCCAGCCGGGCGGGGCCCGAGCCGCCGGTGAAGGAGACGGTGCGGACGAGGTCGTGGGTCTGCTCGCGCCACGGCGCCCTGATGCCCCGGGTCGGCGGGAAGTGCGAGGTGCGCCAGTACGCCTCGGTGCGCGCCGCCGGGGTAGGGCCCTCGGCGACGATCTCGCCGAGGGGGTCCTCCAGGCCGAGCGCGACCGCGACGAGCCCGTCGACGGAGAGGAGATGGGCGATGACCCCGGCGACCGTCGTACGGCGGCTCTCCGCCCCGTCGCCCTCGAACCACCGCAGCCGTACGGGGGCGTGCCACTCGGCGTCGCCTATGTCCTGCAGCAGGGCGTCGAGCCGGGCCGTCTCCGCGTCGTACGGCGCCGCCCACTCGGGCACCGGGATGCGCGGAGGGCGCCGGCCGAGGCAGCCCGCCAGGACGCGGGTGCGCAGCGCGGGGTCCAGGTCGAGGCTCTCCGGCGGGTGCAGCAGGCCCACGGCCTCGCGCAGCCGCCGTGCCTCGTCCGCGCAGGTGCCGCAGCCGCCCAGGTGTTCCTCGACGGCCGCCGTCTCCTCCGCCGAGCACGCGGCCAGCGCCCAGGCGCCGAGCAGCGACTTCAACACCGGATGCTCCAGCACGACCGGCACCGCGACCGACGCGGGCAACGGCAGCTCCCCGTCCTCGACGGAGGCACGAGGCATGGGTATCCGCGGCGCAGCGGCACCCTCCGCGGCTCCGCCGCTTCCCGGTTCAGGTTTCGCCTCAGGGCCGCTCCCGTCGCCCGGCTGCTGCTGCTCCTGCTTCTCCTCCCCGTTTCCGGAAAGCTTCCGGTGTTCGGGGTCGCCGTTGTCGTCGTACTCCTCGAAGTCGCTCACACCGCACCCCCCGAATCGGGCGGGGTGCCGGTGTCGTGGGCCGTGGACAGGAGTTGGAGGCCCAGGCGGAGGCGGCGGCGGGCCTCGTCCTCGGTGACGCCGAGGTCGGTGGCGGTCTGGCGGTAGTCACGGCGCTGGAAGTAGGCAAGGTCCAGCGCGGCGCGCAGCGGAGAGGGCATGGAGGTGACGATGTAGTCGGCACGGGCGGCGACCGAGGCGCGGCGGACCCTGCGTTCCAGTTCCTCGGGCGAGCCGCCGGCGCCCTGGGCCAGCGCGGCGGTCTCCGTGGCGCGCAGCCGCTGCACGGCGAGGCGGTGGGTCAGCGTGGCGACCCAGGTGCGCAGCGGTCCCTCCTTGGGGTCGTAGCGCTCTGGGTGCTCCCAGACATGGACGAAGACGTCACGCGTGATGCCGTCGGCGGCGCTCTCGTCACCGAGGACGCGGTGGGCGAGGCCGTGCACGAGCGAGGCGAACCGGTCGTAGAGCTCGCCGAGCGCGGCCGCCTCACCGCGTGCCAGTCGCTGCTGCATCTTGCGGTCCCAGCGGGGCGGTGCGTCCTTCTTCGCCATGCGGCCCCCCTCACCCGTGTTCTCGCCTGTGCCCAGCGTGCGCCCACCGTCTTCTCGAATGTAGTCGGCACCCATGTCGGCGCACGCCCCTTTGTCGCAATGCGCGCCCCCGAGAGAGCCGCAGGTGATAGTGGGCGTTCGCCTACCCGGTGCAGAACTGATCGAACAGGATCGAAGGCGACTAAAACAAGCCTCTTTCGATCGCTTTCCGTTTCCGTTGCGGAGTTTGCGGGCAAGGCCGCTGGGCAGCCGCGCTGCAAGGAAGCGTAGGAACGGCTTCCGTTTGCGGGGGGCCGGCGAGCGAAGGGCATGGTGGTGACGTTTCATGTGACCGGCGACGAGCAGGGCGACTGGGCCGTGCTGCGTGTGTCGGGCGAGCTGGACCTGGTGTCGTCCCCGGTGCTGCGGCAGCGGGTGCACGACGCGGTGGCCGAGGGCCGCCACAGTCTCGTCCTGGACCTCTCCGAGGTGTTCTTCTGCGACTCCAGCGGCGTCGGAGTACTGATCGCCGCCCGCCGACTCTTCCGCTCCTGCCACGGCAACCTGCGCCTCATACTCCCGGCGCAGGGCGCGGTCGACGGCTCCCACGTCAACCGGGTCCTGGGTGCCCTCGGAGTGCGTCGCCTGTTCGACGTGTACGCCGGTCTGGACGAGGCCGTCACCGAGGAGGCCGGCCCGCTCTCGGCGTAGCCGCCACGGGATGTCACGAGGTGTCACGGCATGTCACCGGGTCGTGGGGATGCCGCCGGGTCATTGCCACACGGTTGTCCCGGAATTCACCCGGTCCTGGCACAAGTGCCGCTCCACCGCGCCCCGGCGGGCCCGCTCGTCGTACGCTCCGTCCAGATATATGCACCCGACGCGAGTAAGGCGGCCTGAGGAGACATGGTCAGCAGCGAGTACGAGCGCAGGATCGCCGCCCGGTTCGCCACCTTCGACCAGGACGGCAACGGCTACATCGACCGCGAGGACTTCGGCACGGCGGCCAAGGCGCTGCTCGCCGAGTTCGCCGTCGCGGCGCGCTCCGACAAGGGGCAGGCGCTGTACGCCGGCGCGGAGGCGTTCTGGCAGGGCATGGCCGGGATAGCGGACCGGGACGGCGACCAGCGCATCACGCGCGAGGAGTTCGTCACCGGCGCGGTGAAGCGGCTGCGGGACAACCCGGAGCGGTTCGCCGAGATCGCCCGCCCCTTCCTGCACGCGGCGATCGCCGTGGCCGACACGGACGGCGACGGAGCCGCCACCGTCGCCGACACCGCGCGCGTGCTGCGGGTCCTCGGGGCCGACCAGGCCGTCGCCGAGGCGGCCGCCGCGGGCCTCGACGCCGACAGCGACGGCAAGGTGGGAGAGGCCGAGATCGTCCCGGCGTTCGCCCGCTACTTCACGGTGCCCGAGTAGCGCTCCCGACGACCGCCGTCCCCGAGTAGCGCTCGCGCAGCTTGTACTTGAGCACCTTCCGCAGCGTCTCGTTGCGCGGGAGGGCGTCCACCACTTCCAGCTGCTCTGGCAGCTTGTGCACGGACAGCCCTTCCGCGCGCAGGTATGACGTCATGGCGGCCAGGGTCAACTCCTCGGCGCCGGGCGCCTGTTCCACGACCGCGCACACCCGCTCGCCGCGCTCGGCGTCGGGCAGCCCGATCACGGCGACGTCCCCGACCGCCGGATGCGCGGCCAGCAGGTCCTCGATCTCCTTCGCGGAGATGTTCTCGCCCTTGCGGATGATCACGTCCTTCAGCCGCCCGGTGAGCACCAGATGCCCGCTGTCCTTCACGAACCCCAGGTCCCCGGTGCGCAGGAACCCGTCCTCGTCGAAGGCCTCCGCCGTCTGCGCGGGGTCCAGATAGCCCTGGCACACCGCCTCCCCGCGCAGCCGCACCTCCCCGTCGACGATCCGTATCTCCATCCCCTCCGGCGGCCGTCCCTCGGTGGTCGCGAGGTTCTCCACGGTGTCGTCCGGCGCCCCCATGGTGATCATCGGCACCTCGGTCATGCCGTACCCGTGGGTGAGCTGCACGCCCATCTCCCGTACGACGGCGTGGTACACCTCCGGCGGCTTGGGCGCCCCGCCGCCCGCGAGCAGCCGCAGCGTGGGTATCACCTTGCGCCCCGGCTGTTTGCGCTGCTCGGCGAGGAACATCGAGTAGAACGCCGTGGACCCGCCCGCCACCGTCACCCCGTGCCGGCGATAGCCCTCCAGCGCGTCCGGCAGCGCGAACTGCTCGAACATCACCGCGGGGAAGCCGTACAGCAGCAGCATCACCGTGTAGTCGGGTCCGGCGATGTGCGCGTAGGGGAAGGCCATCGAGCCCACGTCGGCGGCCGACAGGCGCAGGGCGTGGGCCAGGCACGAGCCGCCCGCGATCAGTGAACGGTCCGTGTGCAGCACGCCCTTGGGGTCGGAGGTGGTGCCGGAGGTCCAGTAGATCCAGCGCACGGAGGTGCCCTCGGCGGGCGGCGGGGGCAGTACGTCCGGGTCGCCGTCCGGCAGGTCGTCGTACGCCTCGAAGACGCCCTTGGCGCCGAGCCGCCGGGCCATCTCGGTGTGGTCGAAGCCGCGCCAGGTGCCCGGCACGGCGAAGAACTCCGCCTTCGACTCCCGTAGCGCGAAGCCGACTTCGCGGTCCCGGTAGAAGGGGATGACCGGCGTCTGCACGGCGCCCAGGCGGGCCAGCGCGAAGGAGAGCAGGGCCGTCTCGATCCGGGTGGGCAGCTGCCAGGCGACCACCGTGCCGGGGCGCACACCCATGTCGTACAGACCGGCCGCCACGCGCTCGGCCCGGGTGCGCAGATCGCCGAAGGTCAGCGTGCGGTCGTCCTGGAGGAGCACGGGACGCTCGGGGGTGAGCCGGGCGCGGCGCTCCACCAGCTCCCACAGGGTCCGGGAGGAACTCAGGGTGTGCGGGGTCTCCGTCATGTCTGCCCCCTGCCTTGGCTGACGACTCGTCAGGTGACATGCTATCTGACGGATCATCAGATACGTACCGTCCGGCGGAGGGGAACCATGACCGAACTGCCCCGCATCATCAGCGTCGACGACCATGTGATCGAGCCCGCGCACCTCTTCGACACGTGGCTGCCGGCCAAGTACCGGGACCGGGGGCCGCAGCCGCTGACCGCGGGGATCGGTGAACTCGCCTACGTGGGCGGCAAGTACCAGATCACGATGGACCCCGAGGGACCGCCGACGGACTGGTGGATCTACGAGGACCTGAAGTTCCCGTACAAGCGCAACATCGCCGCCGTCGGCTTCGACCGCGACGAGATGACCCTGGAGGGCATCACCCGGGAACAGATGCGGCGCGGCTGCTGGGACCCGAAGGCGCGCCTCGCGGACATGGACCTCAACCACGTCGAGGCCAGCCTCTGCTTCCCGTCCTTCCCGCGCTTCTGCGGGCAGACCTTCGCCGAGGCGCACGACAAGGAGGTCGCGCTGGCCTGCGTGCGCGCCTACAACGACTGGATGGTCGAGGAGTGGTGCGGCGACAGCGGCGGCCGGCTCATCCCGCTGTGTCTGATCCCCCTGTGGGACGTCGACCTGGCGGTCGCGGAGATCCGGCGCAACGCCGCGCGCGGGGTGCGCGCGGTGACCTTCTCCGAGATCCCCACCTACCTCGGGCTGCCGTCCATCCACTCCGGCTACTGGGACCCGTTCTTCGCGGTCTGCCAGGAGACGGGGACGGTCGTCAACATGCACATCGGCTCGTCCTCGCAGATGCCGGCCGCCTCCCCCGACGCCCCGCCCGCCGTGCAGGCCGCGCTGAGCTTCAACAACGCGATGGCCTCGATGATGGACTACCTCTTCAGCGGCGTCCTGGTGAAGTTCCCGACGCTCAAACTCGCCTACTCCGAAGGGCAGATGGGCTGGATCCCGTACGCCCTGGAACGCGCCGACGACGTCTGGGAGGAACACCGCGCGTGGGGCGGGGTGCGCGACACCATCCCCGAGCCGCCGTCGACGTACTACTACCGACAGATCTACTGCTGCTTCTTCCGCGACAAGCACGGGGTCGCCTCGCTGGACGTGGTGGGCCGCGACAACGCCACCTTCGAGACCGACTACCCGCACGTCGACTCGACCTTCCCGCACACCAAGGAGGTCGCCCTCGACCATGTGAAGGGCCTCGACGACGAGACGATCCACAAGCTGATGCGGGGCAACGCGATCCGCATGCTGGGCCTGGACCTCGACCGCTGATGGACCTGTCGTACACCCCCGAGGAGGAGGAGTTCCGGGCGCGGCTGCGCGAATGGCTCACGAAGGTGCTGCCCACGCTGCCCGCGAAGCCGTCCCCGGACGACTGGCCCGCACGCCGGGCGTACGACCTCGGCTGGCAGCGGATGCTGTACGACGCCGGGTACGCCGACGTCCACTGGGACGCCTCGCCGACGGTCCGGCTCATCTTCCTGGAGGAGACCGAGAGGGCCGGCGCGCCCTACGTCGGCGCGAACTTCGTGGGCCTGCTGCACGCCGGGCCCACCATCGCCGCCGAGGGCACGGACGAGCAGCGGGCGCGGTGGCTGCCGCCGATCCTGCGCGGGGAGGAGGTCTGGTGCCAGGGCTTCAGCGAACCGGACGCCGGCTCCGACCTCGCGTCCCTGCGGACGCGGGCGCGCAGGGACGGCGACGACTACGTGGTGAACGGGTCCAAGATCTGGACGTCCCACGCCGAAGTCGCCGACTGGTGCGAGCTGTTGGTGCGCACGGACGCGGAGGCGCCGAAACACCGGGGCATCAGCTGGCTGGCCATGCCGATGGACGCGCCGGGGGTCACCGTGCGGCCGCTGCGGACCCTCGCCGGGTCCGCCGAGTTCGCCGAGGTGTTCCTCGACGACGTGCGGGTGCCCGCGGCGAACCGGGTGGGGGACGAGAACGACGGATGGCGGGTCACGATGGTCACGCTGTCCTTCGAGCGCGGCACGGCGTTCGTGGGCGAGGTCGTCGCCTGCCGGCGGGTGCTGGGTGAACTCGCCGGCGAGGCCCGGCGCAACGGGCACTGGGACGACCCGGTGGTGCGACGGCGGCTCGGGAGGCTGAACGCGGAGTTCCGGGCACTGTGGCGACTCACGCAGTGGAACGTCAGCGAGGCGGAGGCCTCCGGCGGGGTGCCGGGCGTGGGGGGTTCGGTGTTCAAGCTGCGGTACTCGCACGCGCGGCAGGAGCTGTACGACGCGGCGGCGGAGGTGCTGGGGGAGGGGGCGCTGGATCTTGACCGGCCCTGGGTGCTGGATCGGTTGTCGTCGTTGTCGTACACGATCGCGGCCGGTACGTCGCAGATTCAGCGGAACATCGTGGCCGAGCGGATATTGGGGCTGCCGAAGGGGAGGTGAGCGGTGCGGTTTCAATTGAGCGCGGAGCAGGTCGCGTTGCGGGGGGCCGTGAGGGGGGTGCTGGGCCGGTGGTCGTCTGCGGGTGGGTTGGGGCTGGTCGCGCCCCGCGGCGGAGCCGCAAATCGACACAGCCCCGCCCCCCTTCGGGGCGCTACCCGGCCCGGCGATACCCAGCACCGTCTCGATCGTGCGTTGTGGCGGGATCTTGGAGATCTGGGGTTCTTTTCGTTGCGGTTGTCCGAGGCCGAGGGGGGCGCCGGACTCGGGTTGCCTGAAGCCGTGTTGGCGTTCGAGGAAGCCGGGCGGGGGCTCGTGCCCGGGCCGTTGGTCGCCACGCATCTTGCTGCCGGGGTCGTGCCCGGTGCGGATACCGGGGAGACCGTTGTCGCGGCCGTCGACGGGCGGCTGGTGGAGTGGATGGAGGAGGCCGACGTCGTGCGGGCGGGGGCCGAGGGGGCCGTGCCTCTTCGGTCCGTGGATCCGTTGACGCCCTTGCACCGGGTGCCCGCGCCCGGGCGTACCGATCCTGTCGCCGTTCTGCTCACGGCCGCCGAGCAGTTGGGTACCGCCACGCGCGTGTGTGAGCTGGCCGTGCAACACGCCCGGACCCGTGAGCAGTTCGGGCAGCCGATCGGGGCCTTCCAGGCGGTGAAGCATCTGTGCGCGCAGATCCTGGTGCGCGCCGAGGTCGCCCGCGCCGCCGTCTACGCGGCCGCCGTCACGGGCGACGCGGCCGACATCGCCGCCGCGCGGCTGCTGGCCGACGAGGCGGCCGTACAAGGCGCCCGGGACTGTCTCCAGGTGCACGGAGGTATGGGCTTCACCTGGGAGAGCGAGGTTCATCTGCATCTGAAGCGGGCCTGGGTGCGGGCGCAGCGTGCGGGTGGCGGTACGGAGAGTGAGGAACTGCTCGCGGCGGAGCTGACGAGCTGACGGTGTGAAAGACGCGCTGGGCTGGGGGTCGTCGACGACACGCGCATGTGTGTCGCGGATCGTGGCATACCGAAATCACGGAGCGTTGATATCGGGTTGTGTCCTATGCGTGACCCGTCACGGCCCGGAGTCGGCTGCGCGCTCCGGTACCTTCTGTGGGATGCGAGTGGTTCCGAGCACGCGCCACGCCGGTGTTGCCCCTGGGGCGAGGCCGGATCAGGCCTGTTCGACTGCTCCTGGTGAGCGTCGCACAGTATGCCGTACGGGTACTCCTTCCCGCTGGAATATGCCCGAAGCGCTTGTTGGGGTGACTGTACGTCAACCATGCTGTCGTGCAAGGGATTCACGTTCCGTGACCCCTGCCTTGGGCTCTGCTCTGGCTGTTGTTCTGGCCATGCAGAAAATGGCTACGATCGTGGCCCTCGTCGCGGTGCGTGCGTGGCGTGAGGTCATGTGTCCGCCGGTTCGGATGGTGTGAGCGGTGCAGGTGCTTCAGGTGCAGATGGAAGTCCGGCCCGACCCCGCAGAGGTGGGGCGGGCCCGGAAATGGGCGCGTTCGCGTCTCGCCGGGCCCGGTGTCGGGGTCGACGACTCCCTTGCCGAGACGCTGATCCTGCTCGTCTCCGAACTCGTCACCAACGCCGTCGTGCACACCGGCCGGCCCGCCGTGCTACGGCTGTCCCTGCCCGGCAGCGGGGCCGGTTCGGCCACCGTCCGCCTCGAGGTGGCCGACGCCAGTTCCCGGGCGCCGGTGCCCCGCTGTGTGGACGGTGACGCGACCGGTGGGCGAGGGCTCGCCCTCGTCGACGGGCTCGCCGACCGCTGGGGCTGGAGCCCCGACGGCGCGGGCAAGCGCATCTGGTGCGAGCTGGACCGGTGCGACGGGGCCCAGCGGGCCGCCGTGGCGTACCCGGGGAGTACGTCGGCCTATGAGGGGCTGGCGTTCGAGGCGGTGTGACCGGACCGGTACGTCCGGTGCGTGGGTGCGGGTGCACGGGGTCGGTGTACGGGTGCGGCGAAGGCCGCCGTACCCCGTCCCGCGACGACCGTGCGCCGGGGTGTGCCCCTGTGCGCGGCACCTGTGAACCGGGCATAACGCGCAAATCTCCTTGGGGCTGTTGACGGAAAGTGTCCGCCTGATCACGCTTGAGGGCATCGGTTCGCCGCGAGGGGACGGCGAGGTCCCCGGTCACGGGTGCCCTCGGCGAGTGCGGGTCGTGGATCGGCGTCGGCGGTGCGCGGTGCGGTGCTCGGGGCGGGCAGTGCGCGCCGCCGTCCGGTGCGGGTGCGGGTGTCCGCGCTAGAGAACGGCGACGGGGGCCACCGGGGTTCCGGTCGCGCCGACGAAGGGCTCGGGCATCGCGGACAGCAGGAACGCGTACCGGCCGGTTTCTCCACAGGCTGTGGACAACTCCTCGAGATTCCAGTTCTGGCCCTGCAGCATCCCCATCTCCACCAGGTCGAGCGCGTGCACGGGCAGCCAGAGGTCCTCGATCTCGGGCGGGAAGATCTCGAACGTGAGGGTGTCGTTGGCGACCGCGGCCACATCGCGCGCGTGGAACCACTCCGGCGCGCGCACCGACAGCCCCGGCGACGGGTAGCCGTACCCGTCGCGGTCCCCGGCGAGATACACCTGGATCTGCCCGGTCCGTACGAGCACGACGTCCCCGGCGCGCACGCGCGTACCGGCGAGGTCCTCGGCCGCCTCCAGGTCCTCCGGCGTGACGGCGTGCCCGCCCTCCAGCCGGTCCACGCCCCGCGCCCGGGCCACGTCCAGCAGCACCCCCCGCGACACGACGTGCCGCGCCTTGTCGATGCCGGCGAACTCGGCGCCGCCGTGCGCGGTCACGGTGTCGGCGGGGCGGCCGTTGTAGAGCTTCCCCGAGTGCGAGGCATGGGCCAGTGCGTCCCAGTGGGTGCCCGCCTGCAGGCCCATCGTCACGGTGTCGTCGCTGCATGCCACCGTGCCCGGGCCGAACAGCTCCTGGTTGATCTGCACCATCGCGTGCAGCGGATTGACCCGGCCCGGGATCATCCCCGACTGCACGCCGTCGTGCTTCAGGGGCAGGGCGAGCGGGACGCGGCGGCCGGTGTGGACGGTCGCGGCGGCCTCACGGACGACCTCGTCGGTGATCAGGTTGAGGGTGCCCAACTCGTCGTCGGCTCCCCAACGCCCCCAGTTGTTCACGCGCTTGGCGATCTCATGGAACTCGGCGGGCAACGACATCGGCCCTCCCCGGGGCTTGTCTCCAGGTATCTGACGCGCCATAAAATCTAACGGTCCGTCAGAAACCGCGGGAAGGGGCCGGGCGTGGGGAACTTCTTGGCAGGCAAGGTCGTCGCCGTGACCGGTGCCGGGCGGGGTATCGGCCGGGCGGTGGCGCTGGCCGCGGCGGCCGAGGGAGCGCGGGTCGTGGTCAACGACTACGGCGTCTCGGTGGACGGCGCGTCACCGACGAGCGAGGTCGCCGAAGCGGTCGTAAAGGAGATCGAGGCGGCCGGCGGGGAGGCGGTCGCGGTCGCCGACGACGTGTCCACGATGGCCGGCGGCGCGCGGGTCGTGGAGGTGGCGCTGTCGTCGTACGGACGGCTGGACGGGGTGGTCTGCGTCGCCGGGATCCTGCGCGAGCGGATGCTGTTCAACATGTCCGAGGAGGAGTGGGATCCGGTGGTCGCCACGCATCTGAAGGGCACGTTCACCGTTTTTCGCGCCGCGTCCGCCGTCATGCGGAAGCAGCGGGCCGGGACGCTGATCGGGTTCACCAGCGGCAATCATCAGGGGTCCGTCTCGCAGGCGAACTACAGCGCGGCGAAGGGCGGGATCATCTCGCTGGTGCGGAGCGCTGCGCTGGGCCTGAACAAGTACGGGGTGACCGCGAACGCGGTCGCTCCCGTTGCCCGTACGCGGATGTCGGCCAATGTGCCGATGGAGCTCTCTGAGATCGGGGAGCCGGAGGATGTGGCCGCGCTGGTCGTGTATCTGCTGTCCGAGCGGGCTCGGGAGGCCGGGGTGACCGGGCAGGTGTACACGGTCGCCGGGCCGAAGATCGCGGTGTGGGCGCAGCCGCGGGAGCTGCGCGCCGCGTATGCCTCCGGCGGCTGGACGCCGGAACGGATTGCGGAGTTTCTGCCGGGGTCGGTGGGGGTGGATCCGATGCCGATGCTTGAGCGGTTGCGGGAGATGGAGAGGGCTGCTCGGGATGGGGCTCGGCCGAACGCCTGATAGTTCGGGGGCGTTCTGGGTTGGCGGGTGCGGGTTGTCGGTGGCTTGTCGCGCAGTTCCCCGCGCCCCTGGGTAGGTCGAGTCGGCGGCGTCGAGAGGAGACCCTCGTGGACTTTGGATTCACCGCCGGGGACGAGGCGTTCCGGGCGGAAGCGAAGGCCTGGCTCGTCGAACACAGTGACCCCTCTCATGATCGCCGCACCTGGGAGAAGACCCTGGGCAAAGCCGGCTGGATCGGGCTGGGGTGGTCGGAAGGGGGCTACGGGAACCGGACCGCCACCCTCACCCAGCAGGTCGTCTGGGCCGAGGAGTACGCGCGGTCGGGGGCGCCCGCCCGGTCCGGGCATATCGGGGAGAAGTTGCTCGCGCCCACCCTCATTGCGCATGGGAGTGAGGAGCAGAAGGGACGGTTTCTGCCGCCCATCGCCGCCGGGGAGGAGCTGTGGTGTCAGGGGTACAGCGAACCCGGGGCCGGGTCCGATCTGGCCGGGGTGCGGACCTCCGCCGTGCGGGAAGGGGCGGAGTTCCGGATCAGTGGGCAGAAGATCTGGACCTCGCTCGCCCATGAGGCGGACTGGTGTTTCGTGCTCGCCCGGACGGAAGTCGGCTCGCGTCGGCATCACGGGCTGAGTTTTCTGCTCGTGCCCATGGACCAGCCGGGGCGGATCGAGGTGCGGCCCATCCGGCAGATGACCGGGACCAGTGACTTCAACGAGGTCTTCTTCGACGGGGCCCACGCGCGGGCGGAGCATCTGGTCGGGGGTGAGGGGCGGGGCTGGCAGGTGGCGATGAGTCTGCTGGGGTTCGAGCGCGGGGTGTCGACCCTGGCCCAACAGATCGGGTTCGCCCAGGAGTTGACGGAGGTCGTGCGGGGCGCCCTGCGCAGTGGTGCGGCCGGGGATCCGGTGGTGCGGGAGCGGATCGTGCGGCTGTGGGCCGAGTTGCGGGTCATGCGGTGGAACGCCCTGCGCACGCTGGGGGGGTCCGGTGACGCGGGCGCGCCGAGTGTGGCGAAGCTGCTGTGGGCGAACTGGCATCAGCGGCTGGGGGAGTTGGCGGTACTGGTGCGGGGGGCCGGGGCGGCCGTCAGCGCCTCGGACTGGTCGCCTTCCGCGTCCTACCGACTCGACCCGGATCAGCACCTGTTCCTGTTCTCGCGGGCCGACACCGTCTACGGCGGCTCGGACCAGGTGCAGCGCAACATCATCGCCGAGCGGGTGCTCGGCCTGCCGAGGGAGCCCAAGGGGGTCGTCTGATGCGCGGTGTGGTGTTCGACGGTAAGCGGGTCGAGGTCGTCGACGACCTGGAGGTGCGGGACCCGGGGCCCGGAGAGGTGCTGGTCGCGATCGCGGCCGCCGGGCTGTGTCACAGCGATCTGTCCGTGGTCGACGGGACCATCCCCTTCCCCGTGCCCGTGGTGCTGGGGCATGAGGGGGCGGGGGTCGTGGAGGCCGTGGGGGCCGGGGTCACGCACGTGGCGCCGGGGGACCATGTCTCGCTGTCCACGCTCGCCAACTGCGGCGCCTGCGCCGAGTGCGACCGTGGGCGGCCCACCATGTGCCGCAAGGCGATCGGGCGGCCGGGGCGGCCCTTCACGCAGGGCGGGCGGGAGCTGTACCAGTTCGCCTCCAACTCCGCGTTCGCGGAACGGACCGTGGTGAAGGCCGTGCAGGCGGTGCGGATCCCGAAGGACATTCCGCTGCCGTCCGCCGCGCTCATCGGGTGCGGGGTGCTGACCGGGGTCGGGGCCGTGCTCAACCGGGCGCGGGTGGACCGGGGGGACTCGGTGCTCGTCATCGGGACCGGCGGGATCGGGCTCAACGTCATCCAGGGGGCGCGGATCGCGGGGGCGCTCAGGATCGTCGCCGTCGACGCCAATCCGGCGAAGGAGGAGGTGGCACGGCGGTTCGGGGCCACGGACTTCCTGACGTCCACCGACGGGGTGAAGGAGATCCTGCCGGACGGGGCCGACCACGCCTTCGAGTGCGTGGGGCGGGTCGAGCTGATCCGGCAGGCGATCGACCTGCTCGACCGGCACGGGCAGGCGGTGCTGCTGGGGGTGCCGGCGGCCACCGCGGAGGCGTCCTTCCTCGTCTCCGCCATGTACCTCGACAAGTCCATCCTGGGCTGCCGCTACGGCTCCTCGCGCCCGCAGCGCGACATCGCCCTCTACGCCGAGCTGTACCGGGCGGGACGGCTGCTGCTGGACGAGCTGGTGACCGAGACCTACCCGGTCGAGGACTTCGAGAAGGCGAAGGCCGACGCGGAGGCGGGGCGGGTGGCGCGCGGGGTGCTCACGTTCTGACCGCGCGGGGTGCTCACGTTCTGACGCCGGTGCGGAAGGTCCGGCGGTACGCGGTCGGGGTCACCCCCAGGGCCGCCTGCAGATGCTGGCGCATCGACTGGGCGGTGCCGAAGCCGGCCTCCTGCGCCACCTGGTCCACCGACAGATCGCTCGACTCCAGCAGCTGCCGGGCCCGCTCCACGCGCTGCTGGGTGAGCCACTGGCCGGGACTGACGCCGACCTCCTCGCGGAAGCGGCGCGTGAAGGTCCGTACCGACATCGCTTCCTGGGCGGCCATGTCGCGCAGCTGGATCGGCTCGTGCAGCCTGCCCAGCGCCCAGGCGCGGGCGCCGGTCGTGGTCGCCACCTGGGGCTCGGGGACCGGGCGGTGGATGTACTGCGCCTGTCCGCCGTCGCGGTGCGGCGGTACGACCGTGCGGCGGGCCACCTCGTTGGCGACCGCCGTGCCGTGGTCGCGGCGGACCATGTGCAGGCACAGGTCGATGCCGGCCGCCACCCCGGCCGAGGTCAGGACGTCGCCGTCATCGATGAACAGCACGTTCGGGTCGACGTCGACCTTCGGGAAGAGGCGCTGGAGCTGGTCGGTCTCCGCCCAGTGCGTGGTCGCGGGGCGGCCGTCGAGGTAGCCGGCGGCGGCGAGCACGAAGACGCCCGTGCAGATCGAGGCGAGCCGGGTGCCGGGGCGGATGTGGGCGAGGGCGGCGGCCAACTCGTCGGTGAGGACGCCCTCCTCGAAGACCGGGCCGAGTTCGTACGACGCCGGGACGATCACCGTGTCGGCGGTGGCGAGCAGCTCCGGGCCGTGCTCGACGTGGATCGAGAAGTCGGCGTCCGTGCGCACCGGGCCGGGTGGCCGGACCGAGCAGGTGAGGACCTCGTAGAGGTGGCGGCCCAGGGCGTCCTTGGGACGGCCGAAGATGCGGTGCGGGATGCCCAGCTCGAAGGGGAGCAGGCCGTCCATGGCGAGGACGACGACACGGTGCGGGCGGAACTCCATGGCCCGATTCTAACGAATGCTGTCCTTTGGGCCAGTGGTTGCGACCGGTTCCGGCCGGGATGCTGTATGTCGTGACCCAGACAACCGAGGCGGCAGCCGCCGTAGAGGAAACCCCGTCCGCCGGAAAGACCCACCGCATCCACCGCGCCTGGTTCGTCGCCGCCGTCACTTTCGTGACGATCATCGGCGCGGCCGCCTTCCGCTCCCTGCCCGGGCTGCTGATCGACCCGCTGCACCAGGAGTTCGGCTGGTCGCGCGGCACGATCGGCGCGGCCGTATCGATCAACCTCGCGCTGTATGGCCTGACCGCGCCCTTCGCGGCGGCGCTGATGGACCGCTTCGGCATCCGCAAGGTCGTCGCGGTGGCCCTGACGGTCATTGCCCTCGGTTCGGGTCTGACGGTGTGGATGAACTCGGCCTGGCAGCTGCTTCTGTGCTGGGGCCTGCTGGTCGGCCTGGGCTCGGGCTCGATGGCGCTGGCCTTCGCGGCCACGGTCACCAACCGCTGGTTCACCGAGCGGCGGGGCCTGGTGACGGGCATCCTGACGGCCGCGTCCGCCTCCGGCCAGCTGATCTTCCTGCCGGTGCTGTCGTGGATCGTCGAGCACCACAGCTGGCGTCCGGCGGCGGTCACGGTCGCCCTCGCGGCCCTGGCGGTCGTGCCCTTCGTCTGGCTGCTGCTGCGGGACCATCCGGCGGACGTGGGGGTGAAGCCGTACGGCGCGAAGGAGTTCGTGGCGAAGCCGCCGCCCGCGCAGGGCGCCGCCCGCCGCACGGTGCGGGTGCTGGCCTCGGCCGTCCGCACCGGCCCCTTCTGGCTGCTGGCCGGCACCTTCGCGATCTGCGGCGCCTCCACCAACGGTCTGATCCAGACCCACTTCGTGCCCGCCGCGCACGACCACGGCATGCCGGTGACGGCGGCGGCCTCGCTGCTCGCGGTGATCGGGGTGTTCGACGTCGTCGGCACGATCGCCTCCGGCTGGTTCACCGACCGCTTCGAGCCGCGTCGCCTTCTCGCGGTGTACTACGCCCTGCGCGGCATCAGCCTCCTGTTCCTGCCGATGCTCCTGGCGCCCTCGGTCCACCCCCCGATGCTGTTCTTCATCGTCTTCTACGGCCTCGACTGGGTCGCCACCGTCCCGCCCACCGTCGCCCTGTGCCGCGAGCACTACGGCGACGACAGCGCCATCGTCTTCGGCTGGGTCCTCGCCTCCCACCAGGTGGGCGCCGCCCTCGTGGCCTTCCTGGGCGGCGTGGCCCGTGACGTCTTCGGCTCCTACGACATGGTCTGGTACGCCTCGGGAGCCCTGTGCGCGGCGGCGGCGCTGATGGCGTTGGTGATCAGGCGGAGGCCGACGGCGAAGGCGCCGCAGCTCGCGACGGTCGCTGCTTAGGACCCCTTAGTCCTGCAGGCGCCCGAAGCGGCCCCGGTGGAAGAGGAGGGGGGTGTCCTGGGTGTCGGAGGTGCCCAGGGCCTCCACCCGGCCCACCACGATCAGGTGGTCGCCCCCGGTGTGGACCGCGTGGATCGTGCAGTCGATCCATGCGACCGCGCCGGTCAGGCGGGGTGAGCCGGTGGCCGGGGCCGGGTCGTGGGGCACGCCCGCGAACTTGTCGGCGCCGCGCACCGCGAAGGCGCGGCACAGGTCGCCCTGATCGGCGGCGAGGACGTTGACGCAGAAGACGCCGGCGTGGGCGATGCGCGGCCAGGTCGTCGACGTACGGCCGACCATGAAGGCGACCAGGGGCGGGTCGAGGGAGAGCGAGGAGAAGGACTGGCAGGCGAAGCCGGCCTCCGGGGGCGCCGTCACGATGGTGACGCCCGTCGCGAAGGTGCCCAGAACGCGGCGGAACTCGGTCTGGTCGACGGGGGCGCGCTCGTCCTCGCCGACGCACCGCAGCTCAGGGCGCGGCAGTGGCTCCACGGGGATCGTGGCCCCGGTCGACCTGAGGTATCGGACGGCGGCCGCGGCCGCTCCTGCGTGTCCCATCACCCCTCCATTGAAGCTGACGGTTCGTCAGATGGGAAGGTCAACGACCCTGGTAGTCGGGGCTTCTGCGCTCCACGAAGGCCCGTACGCCTTCCTGGGCGTCCCGCGTCGTCATGTTGATCTCCTGCGCGGCGGCCTCGGCGGCGAAGGCGGTCGCGCGGTCGGTGTCCAGGGAGGCGTTGACGAGCTGTTTGGTGAGGGCGAGGGCGCGGGTGGGGCCGGTGGCGAGGCGTTCCGCCCAGGCGCGGGCCGTCTTCTCCAACTCCTCGTCGGGGACGACCCGGTTGACCAGGCCCAGGCGTTCGGCGTCGGTGGCGGAGAGCGCGTCGCCGAAGAACATCAGCTCCTTGGCGCGCTGCGGGCCGATCAGGCGGGGAAGGAGGTACGCCCCGCCGCCGTCAGGGACCAGGCCCCGGCGCACGAACACCTCGATGAACTTCGCCGACTCCGCGGCCAGTACGAGGTCGCAGGCGAGGGCGAGATGCGCGCCCAGGCCGGCCGCCGTGCCGTTCACCGCCGCGATCACCGGCTTCTCGCAGTCGAGGACGGCGGCGGTCAGCCGCTGGGCGCCGAGGCGCAGGACGCGGGCCACGTCCCCCGCCACCCGCTCACCGGCCGCAGCGCCACCGCGCAGGTCCGCGCCCGCGCAGAAGCCGCGCCCGGTCCCGGTGATCACCACCGCCCGGACGTCCGGATCGGCCGACGCGTCCGCCAACAGCTGGATGAGCAGGTCCCGTTGGCCGGGGGTGAGGGCGTTGAGGGCCTCGGGCCGGTTGAGGGTGAGGTGGGTGACCCGGCCGTCGGTCGTGTGCAGGATCCCGGTCACCGGCACACCGCCAGCGCGTCCAGCGCCACCGCGCCCTGCCCCCGGGGCAGCACCATCAGCGGGTTGATGTCGAGCTCCGCCAGCTCGTCCCCGAGCTCCATCGCCATGCGCTGCACCCGCAGGACGACCTCCACGAGCGCGTCCACGTCCGCCGGCGGCCGCCCCCGGACCCCCTCCAGCAGCGCCCGCCCCCGCAGGTCGGCCAGCATGGCGTGCGCCTGGTCCTCACCGAAGGGCGGCACGCGTACGGCGACGTCGTGCAGCACCTCCACCAGCACCCCGCCGAGCCCGACGGTCACGGTCGGTCCGAAGAGCTCGTCGTGGGTGACGCCGACGACCATCTCCACGCCCCGCTCGACCATCTGGCAGACCAGGACACCGTCCAGCGAGACGCCCTCGTAGCGGGCGATGTCCGTCAGCTCGCGGTAGGCGTCCCGGACCTGGCTGGCGGAGGTCAGGCCCACCTTCACCAGGCCCAGCTCGGTCTTGTGGGCGATCTGCGCGCCGGACGCCTTCATCACCACGGGGTAGCCCACCAGCCCGGCCGCGCGGACGGCCGCCGCCGCGCTGGTCACCAGCTGCTCGCGCGGTACACGGATGCCGTACGCCCGCAGCAGCTGCTTCGCCGCGTGCTCGCTGAGCTGCTGGCCGGGGCGCATCAGCGCCTGCGCCTTGCGGAAGGAGGGCGAGGTGGTGCGCGGGGCCTCGTCGAAGGGGGAGCGGTAGTGGGCGACGAAGCGGTGGTGGTCGAGGTAGGCGCGGACGGCGGTGATGCAGTTGGCGACCGTGCGGAAGGTCGCGACGCGCGAGGAGCCGAGCAGGACCTCGCGGTACGCCGGTTCGGTGCCGACCGGGGACCCCCACACCACGCACACCAGCTTGTCCGTCCGCTCGGCCGCGTCCACCAGGTCCTGGACGAGCTTGTCGCTGAGCGGCGGGAAGGGGCCCGTGATGGGACAGATCAGCACGCCGACCGCCGGGTCGTCGAGGATCGCGTCGATGATCTTCCGGCCGCGTTCGTCGCCGACCGGGTGCCCGCCGTTGTCGACGGGGTTGGCCACGCTGAGGTACTCGGGTATCCACTGGTGCAGCTCGGTCTGTTTGGCCGCGGACAGCTCCGGCAGCGACAGCCCCGCCTCCGTCGCCAGGTCTGCGAAGTGCGCTCCGGTGCCGCCCGAGATGGAGTAGACGACGACCCCGTCCGCCCGCGGCGGCTTCGCCCGGGCCAGCAGGGCGGCGGTGTCCTGGAGTTCGTCCAGGCCGTCCACCCGGATCACGCCGAACTGCCGCATCGCCGCGTCCACCACCGTGTCCGCGCCGGTCAGCTTGCCGGTGTGCGAGGCGGCCGTACGGGCGCCGGTCTCGGTGCGGCCCACCTTCACCGCGACGACCGGTACCTTGCGCCGGGCGGCGCGGTCGGCGGCGAGCAGGAAGGAACGGCCGTCCTTGAGGCCCTCGACGTAGCAGGCGATGGCGCCGACCTCGGGCCGCTCGGCGAAGTAGGAGAGGAAGTCGGCGGTCTCCAGGTCGGCCTCGTTGCCGGTGGGCGCCCAGTGGGAGAGCCGGATGCCGAGCTCCTGGAGGGAGAAGACGGGTCGGCCCTGGTGTCCCGACTGGGTGATCAGGGCGATCGCCGGTCCGTCGAGGTCGTCGCGGAACCGCTCGAAGGCGTTGAGGTTGGTGTTGGGCCCGAGCAGCCGCATCCCCGAGCGCCGCACGGCGAGCGCCAGGCGCTCCTGCGCGGCCGCGCCCTCGCTGCCCGTCTCGGCGAACCCCGAGGCGAAGACCACCGCGAACTTCACTTTCGCCTCGGCGAGTTCCTCGACCACCGGAAGCGGGTCGGCGACCAGTAGCACCGCCAGGTCGACCTGTTCGGGCAGGTCGGCCACGGACGGGGAGCAGGGTATGCCGAAGACGGACTCGCGGTTCGGGTGGACCGGGTGCAGCCGGGCGCCGACCCGCTCGGCCCAGGCCACCAGTTGCCGGGTGATGCCGGTGTTGGGCCGCCCCTCGGTGTCCGAGGCGCCGATGACGGCGACGGACTCGGGGCGGAAGAACCGGTCCAGGTCGGGGACGCCGGCGTACAGCGGTCGCCCGCCGACGTCCAGCTCGTCGACCTCGGCGGGCCTGCCGTGGACGGCGGGCCCGGGTTGCTCGCCGCAGGCGATGACCCGGGCCCGGCGGGAGTCGGTGGTGAGGGTGCCGTGGGTTGATCCAAGCATCGGTCCGCCCGCTCCTCTGAGACAGCCAAATAACTGACGCTCTGTCAGATTACTGAACTGACGCAGTGTCAGGAATGGGCGTGCACCCAAAGTTGGTGAACCAGCAACCGATCAACAGCGGGTGAACCCGCACCGATCAACCGGCTCAGAGCTCCGCCAGCACCTCCTTGGCCACCCGCTCGCCCGACCGCACGGCTCCGTCCATGTAGCCGTTCCAGTACGTGGACGTCTCCGTGCCCGCCCAGTGGATGCCGCCGACCGGCTTGCGCAGGGAGGTGCCGTAGTCGGTCAGGACACCGGGCGGGGCGTAGGCGACCGGGCCGCCGCGGGAGAAGCCCTCGTTGTTCCACCGCTGCAGGACGAAGGAGGTCGGCGACTTGGCCTTGTCGCCGAAGTAGTTGACGTAGTCCTTCAGGACGGCCGCCTTGACCTCGTCGACGCTCGAGGCGTCGTACGCCCGCATCTCGTCGGCCTCGATGAAGCCCATCAGGGCGCCGTAGGAGGCGTCCGGCGGGGAGTTGTCGAAGGTCGAGCGGACCACGCCGGAGTCGCTGACGACCTGGCCGTTGAGGCCGTCCGCGCGCCAGAAGGGGGTGTCGTAGACCGCGATCGCCTTGCCGATCGAGCCCATCGGCAGCCGCTGGCTGAGCTGGTCCCGGGCGGCGGGGAGCAGGGGGTCGTAGGTGATGCGGGCCGCCAGCGGGGGCGGTACGGCGACGACGACCTTCTTCGCCGTCACCGTGATCCCGTCGGCCGTGACGACGTACTTGGCGCCGGACTGCGCGATCGAGCGCACCGGAGCGCTCAGCACCACCCGGTCGCCGAGGGTCGCGGCCAGCTTGATCGGGACCTGCTGGGAGCCGCCGACGAAGCGGGACTCCTGGGCGCCGTTCGCGGTGTCGGTGAGGCGTTCCAGGGTGCCGGCGTTGTTCTCGTCGCCGGCGGCGGCGATGTAGAACAGCACGTAGAGCAGGGAGAGTTCGCTCGGCTGCGCCGAGAAGATCGACGTACAGGCCACGTCCAGCAGGAACTTGGCCGAGGGGATGACCGCGTTGGCGTTCAGCCAGGTCTCGAAGGTCTGCTTGTCCCACTCGGCCGCCTTGGCGGCCGTCCAGGGCGCGTCCACCGGCACCTTCTTGGCCATGTCGTCCAGCGAGGCCTGCACGATCGCCGCGTTGGCGAGCCCGGCCACGTCGATCGGCGGGACCGAGCCGAGAAGGCCGTCGGTGGCGTACGGGGTCCGGGTGCCGTCCTTGTAGAGGAGGTTCTTGCCGGTGTTGTAGGTCGTGAAGGTCGCCACGCCCAGGGAGTCGGCGAGGGCCTTGATGCGGTTCTGGGTGGGGCCGATGAACTCGCCGCCGCCCTCGGTGAACCCGCCATTGGCGAGCTTGAGGTTGACGACCCGGCCGCCGACGCGGTCCCGGGCCTCCAGGACGGCGACCGTCTTGCCTCCTGCCACCAGGTCACGGGCCGCGGTCAGTCCGGCGAGGCCGCCGCCGACGATCGCCACGTCGACGTCACGGCTGGTCGCCGCCGACGCGGTTGTGGCGGCGGTGCCGGTGAGGGTGACGGCGCCCGCCGCCGCGGCGGCACCGCCGAGCAGGGAGCGCCGCGTCAGGGCGCGGGGGTGGGGCTGTCTTTCGCGTGCCACGTGCATCCTCCGTATGGAGAGAGTGGGGAGAGAATGTGGAGCCGAAAGCTGAGCAGTGTTCACATTCTGGCCCCTGGAGACGGCACGCTTCAACGCTTCCGCCACATCTGACGCACGAGTAACGCGTATATGGATGAGGGAAGTTGAGGGTTGTGCAGGTCAGGAGGGCATCAGCCGGGCAGCCGGGACAACGAGTCCCCGCCGGCCCGCACGATCGCCTTCGCGATCTTCTCGGCGTCCATCGCCACCTCGCGCAGGGTGCCGCTGATGGGTGTGGTGAACCCGGTGAAGTGCAGGCCGGGCGCCTGCTGCGGGGCGCGGGCGCCGTGCGCCACCGGTCTGCCCCGCTCGTCCAGTACGCCGAGGTGACCGACCAGGTCCTCCAGCGCGCGGACGTACCCCGTGGCGGCGACCACGGCCTCCGGGGAGACGAGGGTGCCGTCGGCGAGGACCACCTTGCCGCCCTCGAAGCCGTCGACGGCGGCCACGACCTCGACCTTCCCCTTGCGCACGGCGTCGATCAGACCGACGTCCTGCACGGGGATGGCGCCCTCCTTGGCGCGGCTGTAGAGCCCGGTGTCCGGGCGGGGCAGCCCCTGCGCGGACAGGTCCGGCACGCTGAGCCTCGCCATCGGCCGGGCCAGCCGGTCCACGAGCCCGACCGGCAGCCGCCGCACCAGGACGCCCGTGTACTGGGCGGCCCAGCCCGCGGTGGAGCGGCGGACGATGTGCGGGGTCGTGCGCACGGACAGCCGCACCCGCGAGGCGCCGCCCTCGACCAGGTCCACGGCGATCTCCGCGCCGGTGTTGCCGACGCCCACCACCAGGACGTCCCGGCCGGCGTACGGCTCGGGGTTGCGGTAGTCGCCGGCGTGCACGAAGTCGCCGGTGTACTGGCCGAGTCCGGGCCACTCGGGCACGTACGGCGTGTGGTTGTACCCGGTCGCCACGACCACGGCGGCGCCGGTCAGCTCGCGGCCGCCGGTGGCGTGCAGCAGCCAGCCCGTGCCGTCGGGGGTGGGCTCGACCCGGGACACCTCGACACCGGTGACGATCTCCAGCTCGTGCACCTCGGCGTACTTCTCCAGGTAGCGCACGACGTCGTCCCGGGCGACCCAGCGGCCGAAACGGCGCGGTATCGGCAGTCCGGGAAGGGCGGACAGCCGGCGGGTGGTGTGCAGGTGCAGCCGGTCGTAGTGGCGCCGCCAGGCCGCGCCCACCTGGTCCGACTTCTCCAGCACCACCGCACGGATCCCCTTGGCCCGCAGCGCGTACGCGACGGAGAGCCCCGCGGGTCCACCGCCGACGACGTAGACGGGACGGTCCGAAGGGCTCGGGGAGGGTGTGGAGTCGGCCATGAGCGCGAGCGTAATCACGCACCAGCTTGATGGGTCTCGGTCAAGACCGGAATTGGTTGCGGATTGATCACGCCTGTAGGAGGAGTGGGTGGGGCTTGTGGCGTAGGACACCTGGTTGTGGTCGTACGGCGATCGGCCCGGCCCCCGGCCGGCAACCGTGCGATCCCGGGTTCCGGGATCGCCACACCTGACGTACCGTCAGATACATGACGCGTCACGATCTCCCGGAGGCCGACGCCTTCACGCGGACGTACTGGGACGCGGCGGCCGAGGGGCGGCTGCTGGTCCGGCGGTGCGGGGCGTGCGGGCGGGCGCACCACTACCCGCGGGAGTTCTGCCCGCACTGCTGGAGCGAGGACGTGACCTGGGAGCCGGCGAGCGGCCGGGCCGCGCTCTACACCTGGTCCGTGGTCCACCGCAACGACCTGCCGCCCTTCGGTGAGCGCACCCCGTACGTCGCCGCCGTCGTCGACCTCGCGGAGGGGCCGCGGATGATGACGGAGGTCGTGGAGTGCGCGGCGGAGCGGCTGCGGGCCGGGATGGAGCTGGAGGCCGTGTTCCGGGAGGGGGTGCCGGTATTCCGGCCGCGTGGCTGAGGCGGGCGCGTTTGAATGGGCGCATGACCGGCATACACGAACCCACCCTCGCCCTCGAATCCATCGAAGTGCTCGGACAGGGACTGCGCCTGCGCCCGTGGGACGCGGACTCCGACGCCGACGTCGAGACCTTCTTCCGGGGCTGCGCGGACCCGGAGTTCCTGCGCTGGAACACACCGCTCACGCCGGTCGCCGACCTCGCCGTCGCCCGCGCCTCGATCGCAGCGAGGACGGAGGACGCGCGGACGGGGACGGGAGTGGCGTTCTGCGTCGAGGACGCGGGAGACGGTACGAGGCTGGGCCACATCAGCGTCAACGACATCCACACCCTCCTCAGCCACGCCCGCATCGGCTACTGGGTCCTCCCCGAGGCCCGCGGCCGGGGCGTCGCCACCCGCGCCCTCGCCCTCGCCGCGCACTGGGCCCACACCGACCTCCGGCTGCACCGCCTGGAACTGGGCCACGCCGTCGGCCACGAGATCTCCTGCAAGGTCGCCGAACGCTGCGGCTTCCGCTACGAGGGCACCATGCGCGGCCAGATGTTCGAAGCAGACCGCCAGGACGCCTTCCGAGACGCCCACCTGCACGCCCGCCTGGCCACGGATCCGGAGCCGTGGTTGGAGGTCTGAGCATTTCGGTGTGCGTAGCACACTGGGACACGCTGGGCTACATTTGAGTATGAAGACCATCACGCAGCGCGAACTCCGGAACAACTCCGCCGCTGTCATGGACGCGGTGGAGGCCGGCGAGACCTACCACATCACTCGGAACGGCATAGAGGTCGCCGAATTGCGTCCACTGGCACGGCGGCGCAGGCTGACCGCCGAAGAGCTGGTGGCGCGGCACCGGTTGCTTCCTCGCGTGGACCATGCGGAGATGCGCGCGGAGGTGGACGAGTTCTTCGGGGACGAGGAAAGGGCGGACGCCGACCCGTGGGAGCGCGAGCGTGGCTGATCGTCCGTCCCGCGGGGTCCTCGACACGTGCGCCTACATCGATCTGGGTCTGCTCGGTCCGGAGAGCCTTCCCACGATTCCCGAACTGACGGCGGTGACGTTCGCCGAACTGCAGCAGGGTGTGGCGATGGCCAGGGATCCGGCCTCTCGGGCAGCTCGAATGGAGAAGCTGGGAGCTGCGGTTGCTGATTTCGACCCTCTGCCCTTCGACGGTGAGGCGGCGGCACGGTACGGAACGTTGGTCGCGCTGACCATCGCGGCCGACAGGGATCCCCGCCCACACCGTATGGACCTGATGATCGCAGCCATCGCCTCGGCGAGAGGGCTGCCGCTCTACACGCGGAACGCGCGGGACTTCAAGGGGCTGGAGGCGTCAGTGCTCATCGTCGCCGTGTGAGCGCGACGCCCCGTAATTCGGAGGCGTCCCAGGGGGAGCGCGCGGCAGCATGAGGTATGGGATCCGATGACTGGTACCGCATCGACGACCTGGGCGTCTTCCTCTCCCGTGCCGGGGACTTCCTGCGCTCCCGGCCCGCCCCGCACACCCTTGCGCTGACCGTGACCGAGCAGCTGCGGACCCGGGGGACGGGGGTCTACGGGGACGAGGCGCCGTACTTCGGAGTGCTGGAGCGGCAGGGGACGGTCCGGGCGGCGTACTTCCGTACGCCTCCTCACCGCCTCAACGTCACCTCCCTCACCCCCGAGGAGGCCGGCACCCTCGCCGCCCACCTGGCCGCCGACGGCCGTCCGCTGCCCGGCGTCTCCGGCGAGCGGGCCTCCGTCGCCGAGCTGGCGCGGGCCTGGGAGCGGCGCACGGGCGCGAGGGCGGCGGTGCGTCAGCGCCAGCGGCTGTACCGGCTCGACGCCCTGACCGCGCCGGGCCCGGTGCCGAAGGGCCGGGCGCGGGTCGCGGGGGAGGCGGACCGGGAGGAACTGGTGCGCTGGTACGGCGAGTTCACGGCGGCAGTCGGCGAGGGCGCCGGGCAGCGCGCTGAGGGCTGGGCCGACGCGCGCATCTCCTACGGCGGCGTCACGTTCTGGGAGGACGCCGACGGCACCCCGCTCTCCATGGCCGGCGCCACCCCGATGGTCGCCGGGCAGGTGCGGGTGGCGCCCGTCTACACACCGGCGGACCTGCGCGGCCGGGGCTACGCGGGCGCGGTCACCGCCGAGGTCAGCCGGGCGGCGCGTGCGTCGGGCGCCGACGAGGTCCTGCTCTTCACGGACCTGGCCAACCCGACCAGCAACGCCCTTTACCAGCGCATCGGTTACCGGCCGGTGGCCGATTTCGACCTGTACGACTTCGACGGGCACGACGTCACGGCCTGAGGGCGTGGTGTCGCGCGCTGAGGACGTGGTGTCACGGCCAGAGCAGCTCGCGCTTCCAACCCGCGTCCTCCCGGCGGTAGTTCAGCCGTACATGCCGGCGTTGTCCGTCGCCCTGGAAGAACTCCGCCTCTTCGGGGCGCAGTCGGTACAGCGTCCAGGTCGGTACGGGTGCGTCCGGTTCCCGCTGGGCCCGTTCCCAGGCGGCCTGGGAGACCTGCGCCAACTCCTCGAGGGAGCCCAGGACCTCGCTCTGCCGGCCGGTGAGCGCGGCGGCGAGGGCGCCGGTGGAGCGGGCGTGCAGATCGCCCTGGGACGCGGCGGCCGGCGCGGCGGTGACGGTCCCGCGCAGCCGCACCTGGCGGCCGAGGGCGGCCCAGTAGAAGCAGAGGGCCGCCTGCGGGCGCTGTGCCAGCTGCCGGCCCTTGCGGCTGCTCGCATGCGTCGCGAAGGTCCAGCCCCCGGCGTCCGCGCCGTGCAGCATCACGATCCGTACGTCGGGCCGCCCGTCCGCGTCGGCCGTCGCGAGGGACATGGTGTGCGGCTCGCGCTGCCCGGCCGCGACCGCCTCCGCGAACCACGCGGTGAACAGGTCGAGCGGGTCGGCGGGGGCGGCCGCGGGGTCGAAGGGGCGCAGTTCGGTGACCGCCGGGTCCCACACCCGCAGCGACCTCAGCATCTCGTGAAGATCCGTTCCCATGCCTCAGACGGTACCGAGGTCCGAGGACAGCCACCGTTCGGGCCGCATCCGCAGGAACACCTGCTCGCCGTGGTTCTTCCAGGCGAAGTCGACGTACTCGTCCACCTTCTCGGCCGGCAGATACCGCGCGCTCATCTCCCGCAGCCGCTCGATCGTGCCGGGCGCGGTCTCGATCACCGGGCCCTCCACCGACACGTACCTGATGGTGGGCTCCAGCCGGTCGATCATCAGGGAGAACCGGCCCGCGGCCTGGATCAGCTCGTTCTTGCGGGAGGTGAGCCCGGTCAGGATCCACACGGTCCCGTCGGCTTCGTCGTACTGGTACCAGATCGGCAGCGTGAGCGGCGCGCGTCCCTCGCCCGCGTCCACCGCGAGGGCGGCGATGTGGGGCTCGGCCAGGAACTGTGCGCGCTCTTCACGGGTCAGGGCCATACGGGTCTCCTCCGGTGACTGGGCGGTACGCTGCGGGCCGGGAAGGGGCTCCCGTTGCAGCGTACGACCGCGGTCGCGAAGTGACCGCGGTTCACTCCCGCCCGAGCACCACCGTCCCGGAGGAGCAGAACCACCCGCCGGTCCCGGACGCCACCCCCAGCCGCGGCAACCCACCGTCTCTCGCGCGCACTTGCCGGGCGCCCGCCTCCCCGCGCAGCTGCCGTACCGCCTCCACCAGCAGGAACAGCCCTCGCATCCCGGGGTGTTGGGCCGACAGCCCGCCCCCGTCCGTGTTCACCGGCAGCTCCCCGCCCTCGACCCGCAGCCGCCCCTTCTCCACGAACGCCCCGCCCTCGCCCTTCCCGCAGAACCCGAGGTCCTCCAGGGTCACCAGCGTCATGTACGTGAACGCGTCGTAGATCTGCGCGAAGTCCATCTCCGCCGGCCGCACCCCGGCCCGTTCGAAGGCCAGCCGCCCGCTCACCGCGGCCGGGGACACCGTGAAGTCCGGCCACTCGGACATCGCCGCGTGCGAGACGTGCTCCCCGGTGCCGAGCACCCAGACGGGGGCGGTACGGCAGTCCCGTACGTACTCCTCGGCGGCCAGCAGCACCGCCGCGCCGCCGTCGGAGCGGATGCAGCAGTGCAGCTTGGTGAACGGGTCGGCGATCATCGGACCGGACAGGACGTCGTCCACCGTGACCGGGTCGCGGAACATCGCGTCCGGGTTCAGGGCGGCGTTCGCCCGTGCCTGCACCGCCACCTCCGCCAACTGCTCGATGGTCGTGCCGTGTTCGATCATGTGACGGCGGGCCGCCATCGCGTACTTGGCGATCAGGGTGTGGCCGTAGGGCACCTCGAACTGCAGCGGGCCGCGCGCGCCGAAGGAGAGGTCGCCGGTGCGCCGGCCGGCCCTGATGTCGGCGCGGGCCGTGGAGCCGTAGACCAGGAGCACCGCGTTCGCGTGGCCGGCCGCTATCGCGTCCGCCGCGTGGGCGGCCATGACCTCCCAGGTGGAGCCGCCGACCGAGGTGGAGTCGACCCAGGTGGGGCGCAGGCCGAGGTACTCGGCGACCTCGACGGGGGCGAGCGTGCCGAGACCGGCCGAGGCGAAGCCGTCGACGGCCTCGCGGCCGAGGCCCGCGTCCGCGAGGGCGCGGCGGGCCGCCTGCGCGTGCAGGGCGTACGGGGTCGCGTCGTCGACGCGGCCGCAGTCGGAGAGGGACACCCCGACCACGGCCACTTTCCGGCTCCCGCGCGTCATGAGAGGCCACCTTCCCCTGGGCATATCGTTCCCGGACTCCTAATATGACGGCCCGTCAGATCCGGAGGGAAGAGCCATGGACGCCCGCTTCACCGCCGAACAGGACGAGATCCGCCGTACCCTGCGCGAACTGCTCACCAAGCGCTGCGGCCCGCGGGAGCTGCGGGCCGCCCTCGACACCCCCGAAGGGCACGACCCCGTCCTGTGGACCGCGCTCGCCGACCAGCTCGGCCTGCCGGGGCTCGCCCTGCCCGAGGCGTACGGCGGTGTCGGCTGTTCGGCGACCGAGCTTGCCCTGGCCTGCGAGGAGACGGGACGGGCCCTGGCCCCCTCGCCGCTGCTCGCCACCGCCGTCCTCGCCGTGCCGCTGATCCTCGCCCTGGGTTCGGACGCCCAGCGCGCCTCGCTGCTGCCCCGTCTGGCCTCCGGCGCCCTCACCGCCGCCCTCGCCGTGCCCGGCACCGCCCTCGCCACCGCCCTCGCCCTGACCGGCGACAACGGCGGGGAGTGGGCCGGCGGCGGACGGGCCGGGGGAGTGCAGGCCAGACGGGCGGGTGAGGGGTGGCGGCTGTACGGGCAGGCCGAACAGGTGCTCGACGGGCACAGCGCGGGGGTGCTGCTCGTCGCCGCGCACACCGGGGGGTACGCCCGCTCCCGGACGCTGCTCTTCCTGGTGCCGGGGGAGGCGCAGGGGGTGGTGCGGGTGCGGCAGACCGCGCTGGACGGCACCCGGCCGCAGGCTCGCGTCCAGCTGCGGGAGGTCGAGGCCGAGTTGCTGGGGGAGGAAGGCGCCGACGTACTGGGCGCCCTCGCCGCGCTCGGGGACACCGTCGCCGCCGTGCTGGCCTGCGAGGCCGTCGGGGCCGCGGACCGGGCGCTGGAGCTGACGGTGGAGTACGTCGGACAGCGGGAGCAGTTCGGGCGGGCGATCGGCTCCTTCCAGGCGGTCAAGCACCGGCTGGCGGACGTGTACGTGCAGGTGCAGGCGGCGCGGTCGGCGGCCTACTACGCGGCCTGGGCGACCGCGAAGGGGGAGCGGGCCGGCGGGCTGGCGCTCGCGCAGGCCCTGGAGGCCCTGCGGGTGGCGTCCGCCGAGGGTATCCAGCTGCACGGGGGCATCGGTTTCACCTGGGAACACCAGGCGCATCTGTACTTCAAGCGCGCATCGGGCGACGAACTGCTCTTCGGGCCGGTGCATCGGTTGCGGGCGCGTGCCGCACAGACGGCGCGGCTCTTCGAGGGCCGGGAGGTGGCGGTGTGATCGGCGAACGTGTCGTGCAGCGGGTGTCGTCGACGCGGGGTTTCGCGAAGGTCGCCCCGCATGTGATTCCGGCGCTTGACCGCGCCGTCCACCGGCTCACCCGGGGGAAGGTGCTGCTGAGCGCGCAGATGCTGCCGGGGGTGATCCTGACGTCGACCGGGGCGAGGAGCGGGCAGCGGCGCCGTACGCCGCTCGCGTGCATGCCGGAGGAGGGCGGCCGCAGCTGGCTTCTGATCGGCTCGAACTTCGGCCGCACGGACCACCCGGCCTGGACCCACAACCTGCTCGCCCACCCGGACGCCGAGGTCAGCTGGAAGGGCGCGGACATCCCCGTCCGGGCCCATCTGCTGGAGGGCGAGGAGCGGACGGCGGCCTGGAAGACACTGCTGGCCTTCTGGCCGCCGTACGCCACCTACCAGGCGCGGGTCGAGAGGGAGATCCGGGTCTTTCGGATCACCCGTCGTGATCAGTGATTCGAGACCTGGGTGCAGGCCACGTCGTACTGGGAGACCGAGGTCGGGTTCTTGGAGTTCTGGGGCTGGGAACCGGCGTACTTGCCACCGGCGACACCACCCGGGTCCTCGTTGAACGCGGAACCGGGGGCGCTCGATGCGTGGCCGGGGCTCGCGGGCTCGGCCTGGCAGGACTGGTTGGGCTGACCCGTCGCGAAGGCGGGCCCGGCGGCGATCCCCGCGACGCCGGTGACCAGGGCGACCGAGGCCACGACGACGACCGCTCGCTTGAGGAGATTCATGATCACGTCCCCTTTCGCGGAGTACCTCCCTGTATGTACGTAATCCGGCCGGGCGATGTTCACCGGGTACGAGCTCAGGAGCCGGGCGGCGCCCGGACAGCGGAGCAGGCGGTGGTTCACGGGAGTTTTCCGTGAACCACCGCCTGCCAGACAGGACTTGGGGGGCCTGGTAAGGGGGTGCGGGTTACTTCGTCGGTTTCCTGCCCGTCACGCCCAGGTGCACCAACAGCGCGAGGTTCGGCTTGAGTTCGGCCTGTTTGACGCCCCAGGTCTGGAAGCCCTTCTGGTGCGAGGCCACCGCCGCGAGCATCGCGACCAGCGAACCGGCGACCGCGGCCGGGTTCACGTCCTTGTCGACCCTGCCCTTGGACTGCAACTCGGCGACGGAGTCCGCCAGGGAGTTGTTGACCGAGTTCAGGATCTTCATGCGGATCTTGTAGAAGCGTTTGTCGCCCTCGGCGGCCCCGAGATCGACCACGCGCAGGATCGCGTCGTTCTTCCGCCAGAACTCCAGGAACCCGTCCACGAGTTCCTGCGCGGTCTGCCAGCCGGCCTTGCCGACCCATGAACGGCCCTCGAGCAGCGCGGTCAACTGCCCGCCCTCGGTGGCCATTTGCTCGGCGATCTCCAGGACGGCGCCCTCGACGTCCGGGAAGTACTGGTAGAAGGTGGCGGGCGAAGTGCCCGCCTTCCGGGCGACATCGATGACTTTGACGTCCCGGTACGGGGAGGAGCTGAGCATCTCGCTGAGGCAGTCGAGCAGCTTCTGCCGGGTCGCCTGCCCACGCCGACCCGCCACACGGCCGTCGACGGTACGCACTTGTCCTGTCATGCCGTCAGCTTACCGAGGGGTGATCGGAGCGCGATTCGGCCGACTGCAAATGGGGTGCATGGGGGTGCGGGGACAGGTGTGCCTGGTCCTGCGGGGTGCGCGAGGCGCCGTTAGTTTGGCGGTATGGCCGAAAACAGGGCATCCGCGTACGGAGAGGGCGTCCCCTGCTGGGTGGACGCGCAGCTTCCCGACGTCGAGGCGGGCAAGCGGTTCTACGGTGAGCTCTTCGGGTGGGACTTCGAGGACGCGTACGGGGGATCCGTCTGGGCGCGCAAGGACGGCGAGCCGGTCGCCGCGCTCGCCCGCAAGACGGACGGGCGGCTGCCCACCGTGTGGACCGTCTACTTCGCCACCCCGGACGCGGAGTCCCTGGCCGACCGGGTCTGGGCGGCCGGCGGACAGGTCGTCACCGCGCCCGTTCCGCTCGGCGACCTGGGGACGACCGCACTGGTCACCGACACCGAGGGAGCCGTTTTCGGCCTGTGGGAGCCCGGCTCCCACCCCGGCTTCGGCAAGCGGCACGAGCCGGGCACCTTCGGCTGGGCCGAGCTGTACGCCCGTGACACCGAGGCCGCCAACACCTTCTACGGCGAGCTCTTCCACGACGCCCTGTTCGGACCGGACGCCAGGCCCGACTTCGGCCGCGCGCCGGTCTCCGAGGTCTTTCCGGCCGAGATGCCGCCCCATTTCCTCGTCCACTTCGCCGTCGAGGACTGCGAGGCGGTCCTCGGGACGGTGAGCCGGCTCGATGGCCGTATTCAGGCACCACCATTCGAGACGTCGTACGGAAAGGTGGCGGTCGTCACAGACAATCAAGGGGCGTCGTTCGCCGTACTGGAGCGGCCCGAGCCCTGAGTCATGCGGTGAAACGCCCCGGTTTGCGGGGAGACACCCCGATTCGGGCCCGGGTTCGCAACCGGTGCTCCGGCCAGGAAGAATCGGGGTGCGTGCCGCCATGGCGGTGCGGTGGTGAGACGCTGCACTTCGGTCGCGTACATATGTGGGTGGCGCGGCTTGTACGGGGAGGTGGCAGGCAAGTGGTGGATCAGCTGACGCAGCACGATCCGCGGCGGATCGGGCCGTTCGAGGTGCTGGGACGGCTGGGTGCCGGCGGCATGGGGCTGGTCTATCTCGCGCGCTCGGCGTCCGGCCGGCGCGTGGCGATCAAGACGGTCCGGACCGAACTGGCCGAGGACCAGCTCTTCCGCGTCCGTTTCACCCGCGAGGTGGAGGCGGCCCGGGCCGTCTCCGGCTTCTACACGGCGGCCGTCGTCGACGCCGACCCGCGTGCGGCGGTGCCGTGGCTGGCCACCGCGTACGTGCCCGCGCCCTCGCTCGAGGAGATAGTGAACGAGTGCGGGCCGCTCCCGGCCCAGGCCGTGCGCTGGCTCGCGGCGGGCGTGGCGGAGGCGCTGCAGTCGATCCACGGCGCCGGGCTGGTCCACCGCGACCTCAAGCCCTCGAACGTGCTCGTGGTCGAGGACGGCCCCCGGGTGATCGACTTCGGTATCGCCTCCGGCGTCTCGAACACCCGTCTGACCATGACGAACGTGGCCGTCGGCACCCCCGCCTACATGTCCCCCGAGCAGGCCAAGGACTCGCGGTCGGTCACGGGCGCGAGCGACGTCTTCTCGCTCGGCTCGATGCTGGTCTTCGCCGCCACCGGCCACCCGCCCTTCCACGGCGCCAACCCGGTCGAGACGGTCTTCATGCTGCTCCGGGAGGGCCCGGACCTGGAGGGCCTGCCGGACGAGCTGCGCCCGCTGATCGAGTCCTGCATGCAGATGGAGGCCACGGCCCGCCCCAACCCGGCCGACCTCCAGGCCAACCTGGCCCCCCACCTCTTCGGCTCCGGCTCCGACGACAGCGGTACGGCCTCGGCGTGGCTGCCCGAGCGGGCGGTGAGCCTGATCGAGGCGCGCCGCAACGGCCGTCCGGCGGCCAAGCCCGGCCAGCAGGGCGGCGCCCGCAGCGGAGGGGGCCGCCCGCCCCTGCCGCCCCCGCCCTCGCACGACCCCGTGATGCCCACGGCGCCCCCGGTGCCCGTCGGGGCCCCCGACACCGGCCCGGTCCGCCTCGCCGGCGCCCAGGTGCCCATCGGCCCCGGCCCCCGGGTCGCCGACGTGCGCGCCGCCGCCGTGAAGGCGCCCCCGCCGGAGGCCGCCCTGGCCGCCTCCTGGGCCAAGCCCCGCCCCGGCGTCAACGGCGCAGACCCTGCCATGCCGGCGCCCCCCGCGCCCGCGCCGGAGGCCGCCGGCTGGCGCCCGTGGCGCTTCCGCATGTCCAACGACGTGTGGGGCACCCCCTCCGTCTTCGGCGACCTCGTCTACGTGACCTCCTTCGAGGTGCACGCCCTGGACGTGGCCACCGGGCGGCGGCGCTTCAAGACCCGGGACGTGGCCTGGTCCATGGCGGTCGCCGACGGCCGTATCCACGCCTCCGACGGGCCCACGCTGTTCGCCCTGGACTGCCGTGAGGGCGCCGACCTGTGGCGGCTGAACACCGACTCCTGGGTGTACTCCCTGCACGCCGACCGGGGCACGGTCGTCACCGGCACCCGCGGCGGCGGCGTCCAGGCCTGGGAGGCCGCGAACGGGCGGAAGCTGTGGGAGCTCACCGGCGCCCAGACCGACTTCGAGTCGCCGGAGGCCGGGCCCGCCGTGCACGAGGGCACGGTGTACGTCTGGCAGGACGCCCGGCTGCGCGCCCTGGACGCCCGTACGGGTGACGAGCGCTGGTCCTACCCGATCGGCGACGCCGCCTCCTGCGGCGGTGTGCCGATCCGGCTGACGCACGCCCCGGACGGCTACGTCTACGTCTCCGCCGGCACCCGGGTGCTGGCCCTCGACGTCGCCGGCGGCCACGTCAGGTGGCACTTCGAGGCACCGGCGGTGTTCCTCTCCCCGCCCACCTTCGCGCCGGGCCCGGCCGTCACCGGCGGCGGCATCTACCTCGCCGACTACCTCGGCACGGTCTACGCCCTCGACGCCACCGACGGCCGCGACCGCTGGCGCATCGCCACCGAGTCCCGGGCGTCCGTCGACCCGGTCCTGGTGGCCGCGGGCCATGTCCACGTCGGCAGCGGCAAGGGTCTCTACACCCTGGACGCGGTCACGGGCACGCCCAAGTGGCGCTTCCAGGCGGGCGGCGACATCGTGGGGGCGCCGGCCGTGGCGGAGGGCCGTATCCACTTCGGCTCCACCGACCACCTCCTGTACACCCTGAAGGCCGACGACGGGCGGCTGCGCTGGAAGCTGGCGACCGGCGGCGAGATCACCGGGGCGCCGGTGGTCAGGGACGGGGTCGTGTACGCGTGCAGCAAGGACCGCTGCGTGTACGCCCTGGACGCCGAGAAGGGCACCGGCACCGCACGCACCACCTGAGACCGAGCGGGGGGACGGCCGTCGTACCAGCTGCACGGAAGGGTGTGGACGGCGGCCGTCCGTGCCGACGCTACGCCCGCTGAGCGGTGACCGCCATGCGGTGACCCGATCGGCTCAACGGGTCCGGTGGGTGCCGCCCCGCCGCGCGAACAGCTCCGCCTGGCGTTCGCCCGGCAGATTCCCGAGCGCGACCAGATGGGCGGCCTGCGCGAACCCGGCGGCCACGGCGCCCTCCCGGGCCGCCCACAGCGCCCGCACGGTGCCCTGGACGCCCTCCGGCGGATACCCGGCGATGACGGCCGCGCACTGAGTGGCCGCCGCCAACGCCCCGCCGGGCTCGGTGAGTTCGGAGACCAGGCCGATCTCATGGGCGCGCCTCGCCGAGATCCGTTCCGCCGTGCCCATCAGCATCATCCGCGCGACCTCCCCGTACGGCATCCGCTGGGCCAGCAGCACCGACTCGTAGGCGCTGACCATGCCGTAGGTGGTGTGCGGGTCGAAGAAGGCGGCCGTGGGGTCGGCGACGACGAAGTCCGCCTCGCCGAGCAGGTAGAAGGCGCCCCCGCAGGCCATGCCGCGTACGGCGGCGACGACCGGTTTCCACAGGTCGTTCGACTTGGGACCCACCCGCAGCAGCGGATCGTCCGCCATGAAGGGCGAGCCGGGCTGCGGGACGACGGCGTCGCGGTCCAGGCCGGTGCAGAAGGCCCGCTCGCCCGCCCCCGTGAGGACGACCGCGCGTACGGCGTCGTCGAACCGCAACTCCCTCCAGGTCTGCCGGAGTTCGTCGCGCATGGTCAGATCGATGGCGTTGAGGCGGTCGGGCCGGTCGAGGGTGACGGTCGCGACGCCGGTGTCCTTGTCGACGGCGACGGTGATGGCCCGGGTCGTCGTCATGGCCGCTCCAGGACCCACTGCGGCAGACCGTCGTCGGTGAAGACGACCTGCACCCTCGCCCCGATCCGGATGCGCTCCGGCGCCACCGAGTCCAGGCGCGCGCCGGCCTCGGCGACCACGTTGCCGACCAGCCGGATGCGCGGGGCGTCGGCGAGTTCGACGACGACCACGTTGTACGGGGCCTGCTCGGCGTAGTCGGGCAGGAGCGGCGGGTGCGGGAGGACGTAGGACCAGATGCGGCCGTGGCCCTCCATCCGGTGCCACTCGGCGGCGAAGGACTGGCAGTGCGGGCAGCAGGGCCGGGGCGGGAAGCGCGGCTCGCCGCAGTCGGCGCAGGCCTGGACGCGCAGTTCGCCCTGGCGGGCGTAGCCCCAGAAGGGGGCGCCGTCGGCGTCGGTGACGGGGGTCAGCATCTCAACTCCTCAGCAGCAGTGCGGACGTCGGGACTCCCTCACCGGCGGTGACCAGGCAGGTGGCGGCGTCCGGGACCTGGGCGGTGCTGGTGCCGCGCAGCTGCCGTACGCCCTCGTTGATGAGGTTGAAGCCGTGGACGTAGGCCTCGCTGAGCCCGCCGCCGCTCGTGTTGAGCGGGAGGCGCCCGCCGATCTCCAGGGCGCCCTGCTCGGTGAACGCCCCGCCCTCGCCGCGCCCGCAGAAGCCGTAGCCCTCCAGAGACAGCGGGATCAGCGCGGTGAACGCGTCGTAGATCTGGGCGACGTCGACGTCCTGCGGGGTGAAGTCGGCGTGTTTCCACAGGTGTCGGGCGGCGGCCCAGGCGGGGCCGGTGAGCGGGTCGTCGTTCCAGTAGTTGACCATGCCGTGGTGCTGGGCGGGCAGCCCCTGCGCGGCGGAGTGGACGTACACGGGGGTCTGCCGGCAGTCCCGGGCGCGTTCGGCGCTGACGACCACGCAGGCCAACGCCCCGTCCGTCTCCAGGCAGTTGTCGAAGAGGCACAGGGGCTCGCTGATCCAGCGGGCGGTCATGTACATCTCGCGGGTCAGGGGCCGTTCGTACATCACGGCGGCGGGATTCTGGTTCGCCCGGTTGCGGCAGGCGAGCGCGACGTTGAACAGATGGTCCCGGGTGGCGCCGTACTCGTGCATGTAGCGGCGGGTGAGCATGGCTATCTCGTCGGCGGGCCGGAGCAGGCCGAAGGGGCGGGTCCACTGGGCCGGGGTGGGCAGCTGGACGGTGGTGTTGGTCCAGGGGCGAGGGCCGGAGCCGCGCTTGCGGGAGCGCCAGGCGACCCCGACGGTCGCCTGGCCGGAGGCGATGGCCGCGGCGAGATGCGCGACGGTGGCGCACGAACCACCGCCCCCGTAGCCCACCTTGCTGAAGAAGGTCAGGTCCCCGAGGCCGACGGCCTTGGCCAGCTCCACCTCGTCCGTCTCCTCCATGGTGTACGAGGCGAGCGCGTCGACCTCGCCGGGCGCGATCCCGGCGTCGTCGAGGGCGGCGAGGACGGCACGGCAGGCGAGGGTTCTCTCGTCGTCCTCGAGATGCTTGGCGAACGGTGTCTGTCCTATGCCGACGATCGCGGTGGCGTCCTTGACTCCGCCCATGCTGGTGCACCTCCGCCTGCTGTCCCCTGAGCTGACAGGGCGTCAGGTTACAGCTAATCTGACGGTCAGTCAGCTACTGGTAGGGGGCTGTTGTGCGCGGTGACGTGGAGTGGGGGACGATCCCGGGCCTGGTCCGCTCGGCCGCCGAGCGGTACGCGGACGTCGAGGCGGTGGTGGACGGGCGGGTCCGGGTGTCGTACGCGGAGTTGGGCGCCCGCGTGGAGCGGGCGGCCGCCGCCTGCATGGCGAACGGGATCGCGGTCGGCGACCGGGTGGGGATCTGGGCGCCCAACTCCCTGGACTGGATGGTCGCCGCGCTGGGCGCGGTGTCGGCGGGCGCGGTGCTGGTGCCGCTGAACACCCGGTTCAAGGGCGGCGAGGCGGCGGACGTGCTGCGGCGCAGCGGGGCGCGGCTGCTGTTCGTGACCGGGACGTTCCTGGGCACGTCGTACGTGGCCTCGCTGCGCCGCGCGGCGGGAGAGGGGCCGGGGTCAGGCCCGCTGCCCGGACTCCCCGACCTGGAACAGGTCGTGGTGCTCTCGGAGGACGCCCCGGCCGACTTCCGCACCTGGAAGGACTTCCTGGCTAGCGGGGAGGGCGTGGGAGAGCCGGAGGTACGGGCACGCTCCGCGCTGCTGTCCCCGTCCATGCCCTCCGACATCATCTTCACGTCCGGGACGACGGGCCGCCCCAAGGGCGCGGTCATCACCCACGCGCAGACGCTGCGGGGCTACGAGATCTGGAGCGACCTCGCGGGGCTGGAGCGGGGCGACCGCTACCTCATCGTGAACCCCTTCTTCCACACCTTCGGCTACAAGGCGGGGGTGATCGCGTGCCTGATGCGGGGCGCGACGATGATCCCGCAGCCGGTGTTCAACGTGGACACGGCCCTCGCCAACATCGCGGCGGAACGCGTCTCGGTCCTGCCGGGCCCGCCGACCCTGCACCAGTCGCTCCTGGACCACCCCGCCCGGGACGCCCACGACCTGTCCGCCCTGCGGCTGGTGGTGACGGGCGCGGCGGTCGTGCCGCTGCGGCTGGTGGAGCGCCTGCGCGGCGAACTCGGCGTCGGCACCGTCCTGACCGCCTACGGTCTGTCCGAGGCGAGCGGCATCGTCACGATGTGCCGCCGGGGCGACGAGCCGACGGTGATCGCGTCGACGTCGGGTCGGGCGATACCAGGGACGGAGGTGCGGGTCGAGGCGCCGGTCGGGGAGCCCGGGGAGGTCCTGGTCCGGGGCTTCAACGTGATGCGCGGCTACTACGAGGACGAGGCCGCGACCGCGGAGGTCCTGACGGAGGACGGCTGGCTGCGCACCGGTGACGTCGGCGTGCTCGACCCGGCCGGCAACCTCCGTATCACCGACCGCATCAAGGACATGTTCATCGTCGGCGGCTTCAACGCGTACCCGGCGGAGATAGAGCAACTGCTCGGCCTGCACCCCGACGTGGCGGACGTGGCCGTCATCGGCGTCCCGGACCCGAGGCTGGGCGAGGTCGGCAAGGCGTACGTGGTCCGCCGCCCGGGGTCCGTCCTCACCGCCGACGACCTGATCGCCTGGGCCCGGCGCGAGATGGCGAACTACAAGGTGCCGAGGGCGGTGGAGTTCGTGGGGGAGCTGCCGCGGAACGCGAGCGGGAAGGTGGTGAAGGGGAAGTTGCGCAGGGCTGGTATCACCGGATAGCGCGGGTTGGTATCTGTTGATACCATCCCGGCATGGCCAAGACACAGATCAACATCCGCATGGACGACGAGACGGCGGAGATGGCCCGACAGGCCGCAGCCACGAGGCGGATACCCGTCAACGAGTATGTCGAGCAGCTCATCCGGGACGACAACGAGCACCTGCGCGCCGTGTTCATGGCCGCCGCGCAGGAAGTGCTCGACGAGTACGGCGATCTCATCGATGAGATCGAGGGGGAAACCGGGCTGTGAATCTCAACGTGGACCTCGCCTGGATCCTGGAGGTCGCGCAGCGGGCGGGTCAGGAGGACCCTGCCATCGACGACTACGGCGTTCCCGTGGCCGCGGTCGAGCGTCATCGGGCGGTGCTGGTCGGGCAGGAGGTCTACCAGGGGGTGCATGCGAAGGCGGCGGCCCTGGTGCATTCGCTGGGGCGTATGCGCTGGCTGGAGCGTTCGAACCTGCGGGTGGCCGTTGCCGTCGCTCATGCGTATCTGACCGCCGCCGGGGTCCCGGTCAAGCTCGATCAGCAGCGGGTTTCCGCGCTGACTCGGGAGCTCAAGCGGCAGGAGAGCACGGTGCGCAGTGTGGCGGCCGTCCTCAAGGAGTGGACCGTGTGACGACGGGAACGACTCGGCCGCGGCAGCTCCCCTCCGGGCTGCCGCGGCCGTTCCCCGTCGGGGTGGTGGTCGTCAGGCCTTCTCGTCGGTGACGTGGATGTTGTCCGGCTTGACCGTGCCCGAGTCCTTCGCGGTGGCCGCCGTGAGCGGCTCGTCCGTGACGTGGATGTTGGCCGGGGTCACCTCGGCGCCGGCCGGCTCGTCGGTGACGTGGATGTTGTCGGTGGTGTTCTCGTCGCTCATCTGGTGCTCCCCTGAAAAAGGCTCGTGCGGTGGATGGACGAGATCCGCCCGGCAGCTCCCCCGAGGGCCGCCGGACGGATCCTGAGGCCGGTTCACCTTAGGCCTGTCCGGCATTCCCGTCTGCCGCGCGGTGCCTGGCACGCTCGCTCGCCGCGTTGCCGAACCGCCCACGTGGCGCCTCCCCCGTGACACCGCGCGGCCCGCCCTCCGGGCGGACGACGGGAATTGCCGGACAGGCCCTGAAGGCCCGCCCCCGTGCCGTTCCGTCTGCCCCCCGACGCGACGGCCCGGCACGAGCAAGACTGCACGAGGGCGATAAACGAACGATGAACGCCCGCTCAGGCGACCGACGCCGGCGTCAGCAGGGCCCGGACCTCGTCCGCCTCCGGCGCCCCCAGCGCCTCGAAGATCTCCAGCGCCTCCCGCCAGCACACCTGCGCCCGGTCCAGCTGACCGACCCCGTTGAGGGCGCGCCCCAGCACCGTCAGGACGTTGCCCCGCCGCCACTCCCCGCCGATGCCCCGCAGCAGCGTCAGCGCGGTCTCCGCGTCCGCCGCCGCCTGCGCGGGCCGCCGGGCCGCGAGGTCCAGCTCGGCGAGCCGGAAGAGGGTCATCCCCTCCCACAGCCGCTGCCTGCTCTCCCGGAACACCTCCAGCGCCAGCTGCAGGCACCGGGTCGCCTCCGCCAGCTTCCCGCTCCGGGTCAGCGCGAGCCCCAGCGCGTACCGCCCGTTGGCCCCCTTCAGCGCGTGGCCCATGCCGTCGTACATCGCGGTGCCCTGCCGGGCCAGCGCCACGGCCTCGTCCGTGCGGCCGGTGGCCAGATAGGTCCGCGAGAGGTTGCACAGGGCGCTAGCCTCGCCCGAACGGTCGCCCACCGAGCGGAAATCCTCGATCGCCCGCCTGAAGTACCGCTCGCCGTCGTCGTGCCGGCTCTGGTACAACGCGATCGCGCCGAGGATGTTGTACGACCAGCAGCCGGCCAGCGGATCACCGGTCCCGCCCCCGGTCAGCTCCCGGGCCCGGCCGGCCTCCTCGTCGGCCAGGTCGAACCGGCCGGTGATGCTGTGCGCGTAGGCCAGCGAGATCAGCGCCCGGGCCTCCGCGCGCGGGTCCCCGGCCTCCCGCGCCGCCTCGCGCAGCGCCGACGCGACCGCCTCGTACTCCTTGGAGTTGGTCCCCGACTCGGCCAGGTCGACCGCCGCCCACAGCACGTCGACGGCGTGCCCGATCATCCCCGGGTGCGCGGACTGCCGTACACAGGCCAGCAGGGAGACCGCCTCCGCGTACAGCCAGTCCTGCGCCGCGTGCCGGTCGGAGAAGGTCAGCCCCGGGTACTCCGGTGTCGCGAGGTGGTCGACCAGGCGGTCCCCGGGCCGTTCGATGAGATAGACCCCGCCGACGGTGGCCAGGTAGAAGTCCAGCAGCCGCGACAGCGCCGCCGCCCGCTCGCTCGGCGGCCACTCGTCCCGCTCGGCGCACGCACGCGCGTAGAGCCGTACGAGATCGTGGTACCGGTAGCGGCCGGGCGCCGCCGACTCCAGCAGCGAAGTGTCGACCAGGGACTCCAGAAGGTCCTCGGTCTCCTCGACCGGGAGGTCCAGCACCGCCGCCGCCGCGGCGAGCGAGATGTCCGGGCCGTCCGCGAGGCCCAGCAGCCTAAACGCCCGCTGCTGGGCCGGCTCGAGCTGGCCGTAGCCCAGCTCGAAGGTGGCCTTGACCGCGAGGTCGCCGGCCTGCAGCTCGTCCAGGCGCCGGCGCTCGTCGCCCAGCTTGGCGGCCAGTACCGAGACGGTCCAGGTGCGGCGGGCCGCCAGCCGGGAGGCCGCGATCCGGATCGCCAGCGGCAGGAACCCGCACGCGGCCACCACGTCCAGCGCGGCCTCGCGCTCCGCGGCCACCCGCTCCGCGCCGACGATCTTCGTGAAGAGCGCCAGCGCCTCCTCGGGGGACATCACGTCCAGGTCGACGAGATGGGCGCCGGCGAGGTCGACCATCCGCACCCGGGAGGTCACCAGGGCCGCGCAGCCCTCGGTGCCCGGCAGCAGCGGCCGCACCTGCGCGGCGTCCCGGGCGTTGTCCAGCAGGACCAGCACCCGGCGCCCGTCCAGCACCGACCGGTACAGCGCCGCGCGCTCGTCCAGGGAGTCCGGGATCGCCGAGTCCGCCGTGCCGAGCGCGCGCAGGAAGGATCCGAGGACCGTCTCCGGTTCGGCCGACCGGGGGCCGGCGCCCTGCAGGTCGACGTACAGCTGTCCGTCCGGGAAGGCGGCCCGCGCCTGGTGGGCCACGTGCACGGCGAGGGTCGTCTTGCCGACACCTCCGATGCCGGCCAGCGCCGAGACCGCCATCACGCGGCCCTCCGCCGAGGCCAGCACCTCGCCGAGCTCCGTCACGAAGGCCGCACGGCCGGTGAAGTCCGGGACGGTGGCCGGGAGTTGGGCGGGGCGTACGGGGACGGCGGCGGGCTCGGCCTGCGGGGCGGAGGGCTCCGCGAGCCCCGGGTCCGCCCGCAGGATCCGCTGCTGGAGTTCGCTGAGGCCCGGGCGGGGGTCGACGCCCAGTTCCTCGGCGAGCAGCCGGCGGGTGTCGGCGTACACGGCGAGCGCCTCCGCCTGCCGTCCGCTGCGGTACAGGGCGAGCATCAGCAGCTCCCGCGGGCGCTCCCGGAGCGGATGCGCCGCCGTCAGCGCCGTCAGCTCGGAGACCGCCTCCGCGTGGCAGCCCTGCTCCAGGTCCATGTCCAGCCGGGATTCCAGCAGTTGCAGCCGCCACTCCTCCAGGCGCACGCGCTGCGCCTCGGCGTACGGCCCCGGCACCCCCGCCAGCGTCTCCCCGTCCCACAGGGCGAGCGCCCGGCTCAGCACCTCGCGCGCGTGGCACAGATCCCCGGCGGCCCGCGCCTTCTCCGCCTCGGCCGCCAGGTCCTGGGCGACGGCCAGGTCCAGCGCGCCCTCGCCGAGCCCGCGCACCGCGTACCCGCCCGACTCGCTGACCAGGACCCCCGCATCCAGCACCTTGCGCAGCCGGGAGGCGTACGTGCGCAGCGCCGCCAGCGCCTGGGAGGGCGGCTCCTCGCCCCACAGGGCGTCGATCAGCTCGGCGGCGGTGGCCGTACGGCCCTCGCGCAGCAGCAGGGCGGCCAGCAGGGCGCGCTGTTGCGGTGAGCCGGTGTTCAGGGCCTCGTCGCCGCGCCGGGCACGCACCGGGCCGAGCACGCCGAAGCGCAGTGCCGTCGGCTCAGCCGGGCCGGGGCGCCTCTGCTCCGGCACCCGCGGTACATCGTCCATCGCCGTGTCCCCCTAGACCCCTGTGAGCAACCCCGTCAGTTTGCCTTGTTCCCGGCGGATGCGTCAGCTGTGGAGAGCTCCGTCACAGCCCGGCACGCGGGATCTCACCAAGCCCTCACCTCTTCTCCCCACCCGGCGACCTCCGGCACAGGGAGCTGACGGGTCGTCAGATCGGCGCTACCGTGAGCGCCATGGACTCCGAACTGACGCTCCCTCAGATCATCTCCGTCGACGACCACACCGTGGAACCGCCGGACGTCTGGCAGGACCGGCTCCCGAAGAAGTACCTGGACGTCGGCCCCCGCATCGTGCGCGCCCCGCTGAAGGAGATCAGCTTCCTCGGCGGCCGCTTCAAGCCCGTGATGGGCGCCCCCGGCGACGACGGCCCGATCGGCGACTGGTGGCTGTACGAGGACCTCCAGCGCCCGCTGACCCGCCTGGACACCGCCGTCGGCTACAGCAGGGACGAGATCAAGCTCGAGGTCATCACGTACGAGCAGATGCGCCCGGGGTCGTACGACGTCCCCCAGCGGCTGGCCGACATGGACGTCAACCACGTCCAGTCCGCCGTCTGCTTCCCGACCTTCCCGCGTTTTTGCGGCCAGACCTTCACCGAGGCCGCGGACCACGAGCTGGGGCTGCTGTGCGTGCGCGCGTACAACGACTGGATGGTGGAGGAGTGGTGCGGGCCCAAGGCCCGGGGCCGCCTCATACCGCTGACCCTCATCCCCCTCTGGGACGCCGAGCTCGCCGCCGCCGAGGTCCGCCGCAACGCGGCCCGCGGGGTCCGCGCGGTCGCCTTCTCCGAGATACCCCCGCACCTCGGACTGCCCTCCGTCCACTCCGACGACTGGGACCCCTTCCTCGCCGCCTGCGACGAGACCGGCACGGTCGTCGCCATGCACATCGGCTCCAGCAGCCGTATGCCCTCCACCTCCAAGGACGCCCCGCCGGCCGTCGGTTCGACGATCACCTTCGCCAACTGCTGCTTCTCGATGGTCGACTGGCTGATGAGCGGCAAGTTCGAGCGCTTCCCGAACCTCAAGGTCATGTACGCCGAGGGCCAGATCGGCTGGATCCCGTACATCCTGGAGCGCGCGGACGTGGTCTGGGAGGAGAACCGCGGCTGGGGCGGGGTCGCCGACAAGGTGCACCGGCCGCCGTCCGAGCTGTTCGCCGAGCACGTCTACGGCTGCTTCTTCGACGACGCCTTCGGCCTCAAGAACCTCGACTCGATCGGCCTCGGCAACGTCCTGTACGAGACCGACTACCCGCACTCCGACTCCACCTGGCCCAAGTCCCGCGAGGTCGGCGAGGCGCAGATGGGCCACCTGGACCCGGACGTGGTGGAGCGGATCGTCCGAGGCAACGCCATCGACCTGCTGGGGCTGACCCCCGAAGGGCTCTGGCGGCCATGAGCGCCCTGGCGTACGGGATCCAACTGCCCGTCCAGTCCCAGAGCACGATCTACGCCGAGCCCTGGGAGGCCACGGCCGGCCCCGCCGATCTGATCGCCATCGCCCGCGCGGCCGAGCGGGCGGGCTTCGCCTACATCGCGAGCTGCGACCACGTGGCCATCCCGCGCCGTCTCGCCTCCGCGATGAGCACGGTCTGGTACGACCCCGTCGCCACCCTCGCCTTCCTGGCGGGCGCGACGGAACGCGTCCGCCTGCTCAGCCATGTGGCGATCGTGGGCCTGCGGCACCCCCTCCTGACCGCCAAGCAGTACGCCACGCTCGACCACCTCGGCGGGGGGCGCCTGATCCTCGGGGTCGGGGCCGGGCACGTCCCGGAGGAGTTCGCGGCGCTGGGCGTCGACTTCGAGCACCGCGGGGCCGTGCTCGACGAGTCGATCGACGCCCTGCGCGCGGCCCTCGGCCCCGAGGAGTTCCCCGAACACCACGGCAAGCTCTACGACTTCGAGGGACTGGGGCAGAAGCCCCGGCCGGCGCAGGAGCACGTGCCGATCTGGGTCGGCGGATCGTCCCCCGCCGCCGTCCGCAGGGCCGCGCTCAAGGGCGACGGCTGGCTCCCGCAGGGCGACCCGCGTGACCGCCTCCCCGAGCAGATCGCCCGGCTGCGGCGACTGCGCGAAGAGGCGGGAATCGCGGGTGCGTTGACCATCGGAGCCATCACCGAGCCCCTGTACGTCGGCGCGCCCGCCTGGGAAGTCGGCCGCCGCACCCTGACCGGCCCCCCGGACGCTCTCGCCGAGTCCCTGCGCGCCTACCGCGCGATGGGCGTGCACCAGATCCAGGTCCGGTTCCGCTGCCGGAGCCGCACCGAACTCACCGACCAGATGGCGGCCTTCGGCGCCGACGTGGCCCCACACCTCTAGGGAGTTACCGCATGGGCAAGCTGGACGGACGTGTCGTCGTCGTCACCGGGGCGGCGCGGGGACAGGGGGAGCAGGAGGCCCGGCTGTTCCGGGCGGAGGGCGCGGAGGTGGTCGTCGCCGACGTCCTCGACGAGCAGGGCGAGGCGCTGGCACGGGAGATCGGCGCCCGGTACGTCCACCTCGACGTGGGCGAGGAGGCGGACTGGCGGGCGGCGGCCCGGACCGCCAAGGAGACGTACGGCCGGGTGGACGGGCTGGTCAACAACGCCGGCATCCTGCGCTTCAACTCCCTGGTCGACACGCCGCTGGAGGAGTTCATGCAGGTCGTGCGGGTCAACCAGGTCGGCTGCTTCCTGGGGATCAAGAACATGGCGCCGGTCATGGAGGACGGCGGCACGATCGTCAACACCGCCTCCTACACGGCCGTGACGGGCATGGCGGCCGTCGGCACGTACGCCGCCACCAAGCACGCCATCCTCGGCCTCACCCGCGTCGCCGCCCTGGAACTCGCCGACCGCCGCATCCGCGTCAACGCGATGTGCCCCGGCGCGATCGACACCGCGATGTCGAATCCGGCCCAGCTGGACCCGGAGGCGGACGCGGAGGAGACGAGCCGGGCCCTGGACGAGCTGTACCGCAAGCTCGTGCCCCTCGGGCGGATCGGGAAGCCGGACGAGGTGGCGCGGCTGGCGCTGTTCCTGACGTCGGACGACTCCTCGTACATCACGGGTCAGCCCTTCGTCATCGACGGCGGCTGGCTGGCGGGGGTCAGCATCATCTGACGAGCCGTCAACTATTGACCTTTCTGACGGTACGTCAGAAAGTCGTAGGACTCAGCAGACTCACCTGACTTGGGACGGTGAACCGCCGTGGAATTCGGCCTCTTTGTACAGGGATACGTGGGTAAACGCGCCGAGACCGATCCGCTCGCCGAGCACAAGGCGCTGATGGAGGAGACCGAGTACGTCATCCAGGCGGACAAGTCGGGCTTCAAGTACGCGTGGGCGTCGGAACACCACTTCCTGGAGGAGTACTCGCACCTCTCCGCCAACGACGTGTTCCTGGGCTACCTGGCGCACGCGACGGAACGCATCCATCTGGGATCCGGCATCTTCAACCCGCTGGCGCAGGTCAACCACCCGGTGAAGGTGGCCGAGAAGGTCGCCATGATGGACCACCTCAGCGAGGGCCGCTTCGAGTTCGGGTCCGGCCGCGGGGCCGGCTCGCACGAGATCCTCGGGTTCATCCCCGGGGTGACCGACATGAACTACACCAAGGAGATCTGGGAAGAGACCATCGCCGAGTTCCCCAAGATGTGGCTGCAGGACGAGTACGTCGGCTTCCAGGGCAAGTTCTGGCAGCTGCCGCCGCGCAAGGTCCTGCCGAAGCCGTACGGCAAGTCCCACCCGGCGATGTGGTACGCGGCCGGGTCGCCGCCGTCGTACGCGATGGCCGCGAAGAAGGGGCTCGGGGTGCTGGGGTTCAGCATCCAGAAGGTGTCCGACATGGAGTGGGTGCTGGAGCAGTACAAGACGGCGATCGTGAACGCGGAGCCGGTCGGGGACTTCGTCAACGACAACGTGATGGTGACGACGACGGCGATCTGCGCGCCGACGCACGCGGAGGCGATCGACATCGCGGTGCACGGGGGGCTGCACTATCTGCCCTCGCTGGTGTTCCGGTACCACGACACGTTCCCCCGTCCCGAAGGATTCCCGGTGTGGCCGGAGACGCTGCCGGAGTACACGCCGGAGTTCGTGGAGCTGCTGATCGAGGAGGAGCTGCTGATCTGCGGCGACCCGGACGAGGTGCTCACGCAGTGCAAGCGGTGGGAGCAGGCGGGGGCGGACCAGTTGAGCTTCGGGCTGCCGGTGGGGGTGCCGAAGGAGGAGACGTTGCAGACGATTCGGTTGATCGGGGAGCACGTGATTCCGAAGATCGACACGGATCCTGTTCATCGGACGACGCGGTTCCGGGGGGCTGTCTGAGGTTGTACGGCGGCTGCGGGTGTGTGGGGGCTGGTCGCGCTCGCGCGGCGGAGCCGCAAATCGATACAGCCCCGCGCCCCTTTAGGTCGGACATGTCCCCGCAAGTGAAAAGGGAGCCCCCATGCTTGATCACGTCATCAAGGGTGCGACCGTCGTGGACGGGACGGGTGCGCCCGGTTTCAGGGCCGACGTCGGTGTACGGGACGGGCGTGTCGCTGTCATCGGTGAGGTCACCGAGGAGGCACGGACCACCGAGGACGCATCCGGGCTGGTGCTCGCGCCCGGGTTCGTCGATCCGCACACCCACTACGACGCCCAGCTGTTCTGGGATCCGTACGCGACGCCCTCGCTCAATCACGGTGTCACCACTGTCGCCGCCGGGAACTGCGGCTTCACCCTGGCGCCCCTGAATCCCGCCCGGCCCGACGACGCCGACTACACGCGGCGGATGATGTCCAAGGTCGAGGGGATGTCGCTGGTGGCCTTGGAGGAAGGGGCGCCGTGGAACTGGAGCTCCTTCGGTGACTACCTGGACGCCCTCGAAGGGCGGATCGCCGTCAACGCCGGGTTCATGGTGGGGCATTGCGCCCTGCGGCGGCATGTCATGGGGCCGGACGCCATCGGGGGGCAGCCCAGTGAGGAGCAACTGGGTGAGATCGTGCGGCTGTTGCACGAGGCCATGGACGCGGGGGCCTGGGGGTTCTCCACCACACAGTCCTCGACCCACTCCGACGGGGACGGAAAGCCCGTGGCCTCCCGGCACGCGAAGCCGGCGGAGCTGCTGGCGCTGTCGCGGGCCGTGGGGGAGCACGAGGGGACGCAGATCGAGGCGATCGTCGCCGGGTGCCTGGACCAGTTCAGCGACGCCGAGATCGAACTGTTCGCGGAGATGAGCGCCGCGGCCGGGCGGCCGCTGAACTGGAACGTGCTGACCATCGACGCGTCCGTCCCCGAGCGCGTGCCCCGGCAGCTGCAGGCGAGCGAGCAGGCGCGGAAGGCCGGCGGCCGGGTCGTCGCGCTGACCATGCCGATCCTCACGCCCATGAACATGTCGCTGGGCACCTTCTGCGCGCTGAACCTGATACCGGGGTGGGGCCCGATCCTTGGGCTGCCGGTGCCGGAGCGCATCGCGCGGCTGAAGGACCCGGCCGTGCGTGCCGAGATGCTGCGGCGCGCCGAGTCCAAGGAGGCGGGCGTCTTCCGGCGGCTCGCGGACTTCGGGCGGTACGTCATCGGCGACACCTACAGCGAGGCGAACCGCGGGCTGACCGGCCGGGTGGTGCGGGACATCGCGGCGGAGCGGGGGCAGGACCCGTTCCAGTGCCTGGTGGAGATCTGCGCGGCCGACGAGCTGCGTACGGTCCTGTGGCCCATGCCGACCGACAACGACCCGGCGTCCTGGGCCCTGCGCGCCGAGACCTGGCAGCACGAGGACGTGATGCTGGGCGGGTCCGACGCCGGGGCGCATCTGGACCGGATGTGCGGGGCGCCGTACACCACTCGCTTCCTCGGCGACTGTCTGCGCGGGCGCAAGCTGGTGGGTCTTGAACAGGCGGTGAAGATGCTGACGGACGACCCGGCGCGGCTCTTCGGCCTGCGCGAGCGGGGCCGGGTGGCGGAGGGCTTCCATGCGGACCTCGTGCTCTTCGACCCGGAACGGATCGGCGCGGCCTCGGCCACCCTGGTGCACGACCTGCCGGGTGACAGTCCGCGGCTCGACGCCAAGGCCCTCGGGGTGCGGGCCGTGTGGGTCAACGGGGTCGAGGCGATCCGGGACGACGTGGTGAGCGGTGCCGTACCGGGGAAGGTGCTGCGCTCCGGGCGGGACACGAGGACGGTGAGCACCCGTTGAACGGCGGTGAACAGCGGCTGTTCGTCGGGGGACGCTGGGTCGAGCCGGACGGCGGGTACTACGCCGTCGTCGACCCGGCGACGGAGGAGACCGTCGGGTGGGCTCCGGAGGCCTCGCGGGATCAGGTGCACGCGGCCTGCGCCGCGGCCCGCGAGGCCTTCGGGCCGTGGTCGAGGACCTCGCCGGAGGAACGCGCGGCGATCCTCGGCCGGGCCGCGGACATCATCGGCAGCCGCTTCGTGCCGTACGCCGAACTGGCGCAGGCGGAGACCGGGGCGACCACCGGGACGGCCCGGGCGATGCAGGTCGGGGTGGGCATGGCCCGGTTCCGGCGGTACGCGCGCGTGGAGCCGGCCGAGTGGGCGATCCCGCCGCAGATCAACGAGGCCGGGCCGATGGGGCGCGCGGGTGTGTTCGGTGCGCTGGCCGTGCGGCAGCCGGTGGGGGTGGTCACCTGCATCACGTCGTACAACAACCCGTGGGCCAACCCGGCCGGGAAGGTCGCGCCCGCCCTGGCCATGGGCAACACGGTGGTGGTGAAGCCCGCCCCGCAGGACCCCCTGTCGGTGTACCGGATGGCGGAGGCGCTGGAGGCGGCGGGCGCGCCGGCGGGTGTGGTCAACGTCGTCTCCGGGCGGTCGGCGTCCGTCGGTGAGGAGGCCGTCGCCTCCCCCGACGTGGACATGGTGAGCTTCACCGGGTCCACGGCCGTCGGGCAGCGCATCGCGGAGGTGTGCGGGCGGGACATGAAACGGCAGCTGATGGAGCTGGGCGGGAAGGGCGCGGCGGTCGTCTTCGACGACGCGGACGTCGCCTCGGCGGTCGCCGGGATCGGCACGACCTTCTCCTTCTACAGCGGCCAGATCTGCACGGCACCGACGCGGGTGCTGGCGCAGCGCGGGGTGTACGACCGTCTCGTGGACCAACTGGCGACTTACGCGGGCCGGTTGAAGGTGGGCGACCCGAGGGAGCCGGACACGGTGGTCGGCCCTGTGATCACCGCGGCCCACCGGGACCGGGTGGAGTCGTACGTCGAACTGGGCCGCAAGGAGGGCGCGGTGGTGGTGGCGGGAGGCGAACGCCCGCCGCTGGACCGCGGTTTCCACGTCTCCCCGACCCTCCTCGCCGACTGCACGAACGACATGCGGGTGGCCCGGGAGGAGGTCTTCGGCCCGGTGGTCGTCGTCATCCCCTTCGACGAGGAGGACGAGGGCGTCGCCCTGGCCAACGACAGCGACTACGGGCTCATCGACTACGTCTGGTCGGGAGACGTGGCGAGGGCGTTCCGGGTGGCTCGGCGGCTGCGGGCGGGGGGAGTGGGCGTCAACACGGTCGGCCGCAACATGGAGGCCCCGTTCGGCGGCTTCAAGAGAAGCGGGGTCGGCCGCGACGTGGGCTCGTACGCCCTGCACGCGTACGGGGAGGTGCAGTCGATCGTCTGGCCGGGGTGAGCCGAGCTCGGCTCAGGTGTCACAGACGGTTTGGTGCTCACTCAACCGTGCTCCGTCATCCCGTGCCAACGTCTCCCGCAGGACGTCCTCGATCGGGATGCCGGGCGAGGCATTCGCCATGCGCTCCTCGATCATGCGATTGATCTCGCGCTCATCCCACTGCTGGTACTTCCGCAGGACGTCGATCGCCACGACGGCGGCGACCTCCTTGCGCCAGGGAGCGGTCCCGGTGCTTCACCGGCGCGCCACTCGGCTCCAGCGCTCCAGAACCTTCTCCTCGCTCTCGTCCGCGTCGCCGGCCGTTGTCGTGATCCCGGCTTCTTCGCGCAGTCGCGCTGACCGCTTCAGTTCCTGGGCGAGATGCTGTCGGCGCACGATGCGAGCCGCGTCGGCTCGAGTGTTGTTCTTCGAGTTCACGTAGGTGGCCCTCCAGGGCGATGCGGTCATTCCCGGTCCAGATCAACCCGCACCGTCAGCAACCCCGCCCCGATCGCCCGTACCGCCACGCTGTTCAGGGAGCGGAGGGTGCGCAGGCGGGCTACGGGGTCGTCGTCGGGGAGGAGGTGGGCCGTGCCGGTGTGCCAGCGGCCCCGGATGCGGACGCGCACCCTCGGATCGGCCTTGATGTTGCGGATGTACTGAGCGCGCTCCCCGAACTCCGACACGATCCAGAACGCGTCCCCGACCCGCCGGCCGCCCACGGGGGTGCGGCGGGGGAGACCGGAGGTGCGACCGGTCGTCTCGAGTAGCGTCTGGAGCGGCAGACGGCGCATGATCGGATTGAGGCGGCGCTGGAACGCGGTGGCACGCCGGTACTTGGTCTCGTGGTCACGGGTCATGTGCGCGGATCTCCGTCTCGTCGTGCTGCCGATGCTCTTCAATGTCTCTCACTCGAACTCGAACAGCCGCCGGACCCCCGAACAGGTCCGCTACGAGAGACGGTGGCCCCCCATGCGCATCGTGACCTGGAACCTGTGGTGGCGCTTCGGACCCTGGGCCGAGCGGCAGAAGGCCATCCTGACCGTCCTGCGCGACCTGTGCCCCGACGTCGTGGGCCTGCAGGAGGTGTGGGCCGTCGGTGACGACAACCTCGCCGGATGGCTCGCCGACGAACTCGGCATGCACTGGACCTGGGCCCCCTCACCCGCCTCCGACCGCTGGCAGCGGCGCATCGGCGAGCCGGGCGTCGAGATCGGCAACGCCGTGCTGAGCCGCTGGCCGGTGGTGGAGCGGGACGCGCTCCGTATGCCGGCCCCCGAGGACGTGGACGACGGCCGCGTCGCCCTCTATGCGCGCATAGCCACCCCCGGCCCGCACCTCCCCTTCTTCACGGCTCACTTGACCTCCCGTCCGAGCGCCTCGGCGATCCGCTGCCGCCAGGTCACCGCCCTCACCGGGTTCGTCGCCGCGCACCGGGGCGGCACCGACCACCCGCCCGTCGTCACGGGCGACTTCAACGCCGGCCCCGACTCCGACGAGATCCGCCTGTTCCGCGGCGCGGATGCCTTCGCCGACGCCTGGGACCACGCCGACGCGTCCGCCCCCGCAACGACCCTGCACCCGGACCGCGGCCCCGGCGCCCGCATCGACTACATCCACGTCGGCGCCCCGGCGGACCCGGCCGGCCTCGGCACGGTGAGAAGGGCGTGGCGGGCGGGCGACGGCCCGGTCGACGGGGTGTGGCCTTCCGATCACGCGGCGGTGGTGGCGGACCTGACCGGTTCAGCGACCGACGGATGACTTCAGCTGCCTGACCAGGGCCCCGAAGGCGACGGGGCTGACCGTGAGGACGGTGCGGGGCGGGTCGTCGTCGGCGATGTGAATGGCGGTGGGGGTGGTGGATATGTGGACGCAGGCCTCTCCCTCTTGGCAGTGGGACGACTTCCGCCAGGCGTGCGTGGGCATGGGGGCTCCTTCACATGTTCTGGACGATGGCGAGGATCAGATCCCGGGACTTCGCCGGGCCGAGGGACATGGCTTCGACGACGTCGAGCAGCCGCCGGTACTTCTCCAGATGGGCCTCGGCGTCCAGAAGCACGGGACCGTGGAACTGGTCCAACTGCACGGTGTCCAGGGCCGGAACGGGACCGCACAGGTAGTTGATGGACTGACCCGAGCCGGGGAACGCCCCGACGTCGAACGGAAGCACCCGCAGGGTGATGTGGTCCCGTTCGCTCATGTCGAGCAGGTGGCGCAACTGCTCACGGGCCACCCGCCGACCGCCCACCCGCATGTGCAGGGCTGCCTCATGGATCACCGTGCTGTACGGATTCGGGTGCTCCCGGAACACGAAGTCCTGGCGCTTGATCCGGTGCGAGACGCGGTGCTCGACCTCTGGCGGGGTGGGGGCCGGGATCGCGTGGCTGAAGATCTCCCGGGCGTGGTCGCTGGTCTGGAGCATGCCGGGGATGTGCGCGGTGAACGCGGTACGGACGGCGGTGGCGTGGTGCTCCAGTTCGGCGAGGGTGAGCAGTCCTGACGGCAGCACCTCGCGGTACGCGTCCCACCACCGGCCGCGTGCCTTCTCGGCGGCCATGTCGGCCAGGGCGTCGACGTAGGGCTGGTTGGTGCAGGAGTAGACACCGGCCATCGCCCGCACACGGTCCGGACTCACGCCGAACCGGGCCGACTCGACATTGCTGAGTTGACCCGAACTGGTGCCGAGCAACTGTGCTGCCTCGGTCGAGGTCAGCCCGGCCCGCTCACGGAGTTTGCGCAGCTCCGTGCCGAGCCGGACGCGTCGGGCCGTTGGCGCGGGTCTGGGCGCCATGGGACCTCCTCCTAGCGGCCGTACGGCGAGTTTGTCACCCACACGAGGGAGAAGTCGCCCAGGTTCTTCGAATTCACGCAAAGCAGCTTTGCGATCCCTCTATCGTCTTCTCCGGGCGCCCCGTCTGGAAGCGCACCGTGGGACGCCACGGCATCGACACCAGGCACCTGTCCAACTCCCCTCAGTGACCGGAGACTTCCGATGGCCACCGTATCCCCGTCCTGGAACTACACCCTGCACCTTCCGCGTGATCCACGCGCACCGGGTATCGCACGGGGCACCCTCAGACTCGTGCTCGCCGCCCACGGGATGCCGGAGCTGACCCCCACCGCGGAACTCCTGGCGGCGGAACTGCTGACCAACTCGCACTGCCACACCAAGGGCCCGTACGCCCTGCGCCTCCTCTCCTCCCAACCGGGCCGCCTCCGAGTAGCCGTATGGGACACGGACCCCCATGTCCCACCGGCCTTCACGACCCCGTCCACCCCCGAACCCCCACCCCACGCCGAACACGGCCGCGGCCTCCCCCTGGTCCGAGCCTGCGCGGACGCCTGGGGCGCGTCGGTCCTCCGCGAACTGGGCGCCTCGAAGGGCGGCAAGCTGCTGTGGGCGGAGTGCGGGGCGGGGACCGGGAGCGGTTCGAGGACGAACTCGCAGCCGCCATAGGAGCCTCCCCCACCAACGACTTCGCGGGCGCAGCAGCCGAGGTCCGGGCCTACCGGCACCGGGTGCTGATCAGGAACGCGCCGGAGATCATGGCGGCCCTGGGAAACGCGCGGGCCGGAGGCGGCGGCGAGTGAACAATGTCCGCTGGAAGAGGCTGAACCCGCCAGGAAGGCGTTCGGCGACCTGACGGAGGGAGAGCGGGAAGTCGTCCGCGAAGCGCTGGCAGCCGTCGCCCGCGACCCGGCGGTCGGCCGTGAGATCCCTGGCTGGCGTCCGCCGTCGGTGGCGTACACGTACACCACACGCCTGGCCCGAGACTCGGCCGAGGCGATCACCGTCGTGTACACGCACACCCCGGGCATGGAGTGACGGTCGTCTATTACTTCCGTGATCCACAGGTTGTGGACTGACCGTGCCCTCCTAGTGGCGCCCCAGGAAGATCGGATTCGTGAACGCCGCCAACGCCCCCGGCACCGGTCCCGCCGCCGTCTCGTGCCGTAGTTCCGCGCGGACATACGCCGCGTACGCCGGGGTCGTGCGCCACTCCGCCACCCCGGATCCCCCCACCGGGAGGGGGTCGCTCGTGTACAGGACGCCCTGGTCCGTGACCAGGCGGATCGTGCAGCGGGGGGCGCCCGTGGCCTCGACGCGGATCGTGACCGGGGTGTCCGCGGCGACCTTCAACCGCTCGCCGATCCCGGCGTGTTCGCCCCGGGCGCCCGATGCCGTGAAGGTCAGGGAGACGTTCTTCGACTCGGCGACGTAGGAGCGGCCCGCGCGGATGCCGGCCTGGATCGCCTCCCGGGTCAGGTCGTCCGCGAGGACCACCGTCTGGGGCAGGCCCACCGCGTCCGGGTCCCGGTGGGCGTCGCTGTTGCCCATCGCCGGGATCCAGTCGCGGCCGTCACGGACGGAGGCGACCAGCATGTTGTCCCACTCCGCCAGCGTCACCTCGTCGTCCGGCGTGTACGGGCCGTTCCACACCTCCACCGCGTCCGCCTCGCCGAACCCGAACTTCCAGCCGCAGCCGATGCAGGTGGCGTGCGGATGGGCCGGGACCACCAGGCCGCCGGCCCGATGGATCTCGCGGGCGAAGCGGCCGAAGCGGTTGTCGCGGGCCCGGTAGCGCCAGTCGATGAAGGTGCCCGGGTCCGTTCCCAGGGCCACGACATGGCCGTTGCGGGTCGTTACCTCCTCGCCCAGCAGAATCAGCAGGTCGTCGGCCGCCTCCTCGGCCCAGTGGGGGTGGGAGGCGTGCGTGTTGTGGTCCGAGGTGTTGATGAAGTCCAGGCCCGCCGCTCGGGCCAGCGCCGCGATCTCGGCCGGGGTGCGGCGGCCGTCCGAGTACCAGGAGTGGAGGTGGCAGTCGCCGCGGTACCAGGCCCGGCCCCGGCCCCGGGCACGGGACGGCGGGTACACCGGACGAGGTGTCTCGCCGGACTCCCCGTACGTCAGCGTGATCGTCAGTTCGTACGACAGGCCCTGCGGCGCCACCGTGTACGGGCCCAGCGCCACGTGCCAGATGCCCTCCCGGACAGGGCCCGGCACATACCCCGGCGTCGCGTCGTCCGCGCGGAGGAAGAACTCCGAGCGGGCCCCGCCGGACCAGCCCCGGAAGCCCCGGCCGCCCAGCTCGGTGCCGTGCTCGTCGAAGATGCCGATGTCGAGGGCGTTGCCCTGCGTGCCCGCCGGGACGGACGGTCTGTCGTAGGTGTACGCGACCCTGATCTCCCGTACCCCGGACGGGACTTCGACGGGTACGTAGACGAAGTCCGGCGAACCCGGGGGCAGGGTGCCGCGTACCGTCCTGGTCTCCTGGTCCTGGCCGTCGGCCGCCGCGAAGCTCACGCTTCCCAACGTAAGGGCGGCGGCCGCGCCCGTCACGAACAGAGCTCGTCGTCCGATGCCGTGCGCGTCCTCACACATGGAGGCCACCTTCCGGTACGGGTGTGAACTGCCGTGGAAGAGAAGGGAATCGGGGATCGACGGTATGTCATGTACGCGAGCAGGGGCAGTCTGCATACGGCCACTGTGACCAAGGTGCCGACCGGTCGGTATGGACATCCGCACCCCTGCCCGGTACAGATGGGTCATGCGTATCGCCGTAACGATCTTCCTCACCGACGAGACCATCACCCCGACCCGGCTCGCCCGTGAGCTGGAGGATCGGGGTTTCGCCGGCCTCTATCTGCCCGAGCACACCCACATCCCGGTCGAGCGGGTGGCGCCGTACCCGGCGGGCGGTGAGCTCCCGCGCGAGTACGGCCGCACCCTCGACCCCTTCGTCGCCCTCGGGCAGGCCGCCGCGGTGACCGAACGGCTCGGCCTCGGCACCGGCATCACGCTGGTCGCCCAGCACGACCCGATCGACCTCGCCAAGCAGATCGCCACCCTCGACCACCTCTCCGGCGGCCGCTTCACCCTCGGCCTCGGCTTCGGCTGGAACGTCGAGGAGGCCGCCGACCACGGCGTGGAGTGGCGCACACGGCGGGAGCTGGTCAAGGACCGGATGGCCTTGATGCGCGCGTTGTGGTCGGAGGAACCGACCGCGTACGAGGGTGAGTTCGGCGGCGTCCGGGCCTCCTCCGCCTTCCCCAAGCCGGTGCAGAAGCCGCGCGGCCCGGTGGTCGGGCCCCGCACGCTGATCGGCGGGGCGGCCGGCCCCAAGCTGTTCTCGCACATCTGCGAGTACGCGGACGGTTGGCTGCCCATCGGCGGCCGCGGGCTGACCGAGTCCCTGCCGGTGCTGCGCGACGCGTGGACCGACGCGGGACGCGACACGGCCGGCCTCCAGGTCGTCCCGTACGCCGTCTTCCCGACCCCCGGCAAGCTCGCCCACTACGCGGACCTCGGCATCGAGGAGGTCGTGGTCCAGCTGCCGCCGGAGGGGGAGGCGGAGGTGCTGAGGGCGCTGGACGGCTGCGCCGCCTTCCTGGATTGACCTCGGGCTGACCTCCGGGCACTGATCAGCTCGACCTTATGCTCGAAGAATGACGACTTCCGCGACCCCCGGAACCGGCCCCACCGAGAACTCCATGCGTCGCGCCCTCAAACGCGCCCGGGACGGCGTCGCCCTCGACGTCACCGAGGCCGCCGTCCTGCTCCAGGCACGCGGCGAGGCCCTCACCGACCTCGCCGCGTCCGCCGCCCGGGTGCGGGACGCGGGCCTCGAGGCGGCCGGCCGGCCCGGCGTCATCACGTACTCCAAGAGCGTCTTCATCCCCCTGACCCGGCTGTGCCGGGACAAGTGCCACTACTGCACCTTCGTCACCGTCCCCGGCAAGCTGCGCCGCGCCGGGCACGGGATGTTCATGTCGCCGGACGAGGTCCTGGACATCGCCCGCAAGGGCGCCGCCCTCGGCTGCAAGGAAGCCCTGATCACCCTCGGCGACAAGCCGGAGGAGCGTTGGCCCGAGGCGCGGGAGTGGCTGGACGCGCACGGGTACGACGACACCATCGCCTACGTCCGCGCCATATCCATCCGCATCCTGGAGGAGACGGGGCTGCTGCCCCACCTCAACCCCGGCGTGATGTCCTGGACCGACTTCCAGCGGCTCAAGCCCGTCGCGCCGTCCATGGGCATGATGCTGGAGACCACCGCCACCCGTCTGTGGTCCGAGCCGGGCGGGCCCCACTACGGCTCCCCGGACAAGGAGCCCGCCGTACGGCTGCGGGTCCTCGAGGACGCCGGGCGGTCCTCCGTGCCCTTCACCTCCGGCCTCCTCATCGGCATCGGCGAGACCTACGAGGAGCGGGCCGAGTCCCTCTTCGCGCTGCGGAAGGTCTCCCGCGCCTACCACTCCATCCAGGAACTGATCATCCAGAACTTCCGCGCCAAGCCGGACACCGCGATGCGCGGCATGCCGGACGCGGAGCTGGACGAGCTGGTGGCGACGATCGCCGTCGCCCGGCACATCATGGGCCCGGCCGCCTGTCTCCAGGCCCCGCCCAACCTGGTCGAGGGCGAGTACGAGCGGCTCATCGGGGCGGGCATCGACGACTGGGGCGGGGTCTCCCCGCTGACCATCGACCACGTCAACCCCGAACGCCCCTGGCCGCAGATCGAGGAGCTGGCCGTACGGTCGAAGGCGGCCGGGTTCGCGCTGCGGGAACGTCTCTGCGTGTACCCGGAGTTCGTCCGGCGCGGCGAACCCTGGCTGGACCCGCGGCTGCGCCCGCACGTACGGGCCCTGGCGGACCCGGAGACGGGGCTGGCCCTCCCGGACGCCGTGGTGGAGGGGCACCCCTGGCAGGAACCCGAGGAGGCCTTCACCGCCTCCGGGCGTACCGACCTGCACACCGCCATCGACACCGAGGGCCGCACGTCCGACCGCCGCGACGACTTCGACGAGGTGTACGGCGACTGGGCGGAGCTGCGCGAGGCCGCGGCACCCGGCATGGCGCCCGAGCGCATCGACACCGACGTCCGGGCCGCCCTGGCGACCGCGGCCGACGACCCGACCCGCCTCACCGACGCCGAGGCGCTGGCGCTGCTGCACGCGGACGGGCCCGCCCTGGACGCCCTGACCCGGATCGCGGACGACGTGCGCCGGGCGGCGGTCGGCGACGACGTGACGTACATCGTCACCCGCAACATCAACTTCACCAACGTCTGTTACACCGGCTGCCGTTTCTGCGCCTTCGCCCAGCGGCGGACGGACGCCGACGCCTACACGCTCTCCCTGGAGCAGGTCGCCGACCGCGCCCAGCAGGCCTGGGACGTCGGCGCGGTGGAGGTGTGCATGCAGGGCGGGATCCACCCCGACCTGCCGGGGACGGCGTACTTCGACATCGCGAAGGCGGTGAAGGAGCGGGTGCCGGGCATGCATGTGCACGCCTTCTCCCCGATGGAGGTCGTCAACGGCGCCACCCGCACCGGCATGTCGATCAGGGAGTGGCTGACGGCGGCGAAGGAGGCCGGCCTCGACACCATCCCCGGGACGGCCGCCGAGATCCTCGACGACGAGGTCCGCTGGATCCTGACCAAGGGCAAGCTGCCGACCGCGACCTGGATCGAGGTCGTCACCACCGCGCACGAACTCGGCATCCGCTCCTCGTCCACGATGATGTACGGCCATGTCGACCAGCCCCGTCACTGGCTCGGCCACCTGCGCACCCTGGCCCGCATCCAGCAGCGGACCGGCGGCTTCACGGAGTTCGTGACCCTGCCGTTCATCCACACCAACGCGCCCGTCTACCTGGCGGGGATCTCCCGGCCCGGACCGACCGTCCGCGACAACCGGGCGGTGACGGCGATGGCCCGTCTGCTGCTGCACCCGCACATCCCCAACATCCAGACCAGCTGGGTGAAGCTGGGCACGGAGGGTGCGGCGGAGATGCTCCGCTCGGGCGCCAACGACCTGGGCGGCACGCTGATGGAGGAGACGATCTCCCGGATGGCCGGGTCCTCCTACGGCTCGTACAAGTCGGTCAAGGACCTCATCGCCGTCGCCGAGGCCGCCGGGCGGCCGGCGAGGCCGCGGACCACGCTCTACGGCGAGGTGCCGGAGGAACGGCAGCGGGCCGCGACGGTCTCGGACGGGCACCTTCCGGAGCTGCTGCCCGTGCTGGACTGAGGACCGGGAGCCTCACAGTACGATGATCGGACCCCTGTTCCGACGGGTTCCAGGGGTCCTGTAACCGAGGAGATGCGTGCCGTGCCAGCCCCCAAGGTCTGGGTGACCGGTCTGACGGTAGGAGCGATCGCCGCTGTCGCCGTCCTGGCCGTGCAGGCCGACAAGGGAACGAAGCCGCACGTGGCCGCCTCCCGGGCGCACGCGTCGGCCTCGGCGGGCGCGCACCCCTCCGCCACGAGGACCGCGGCCCCGGCCAAGGTGCCGGACGGCTCCGGGACCGGGCGCCGGATCGTGTACTCGCTCGGGCAGAAGACGGTCTGGCTGGTCGACGCGAGCGACGCGGCCCGCCGCACCTTCGCCGTCTGGCCGGGCACGGTGAGCCCGGCCGTGGGCACCTACACGGTCGGCACCCGCACCGAGGGCCCGATCACCGGATCCGACGGCGTGAAGATCGAGCACATCGTGTACTTCTCCGCCCAGTCCGGCGTCAACATCGCCTTCTCCAACGCGGTCGACGGCTCCTCGCCGCCGCCCGCGTCCGGCGTCCGAACCGGCGGTGTCCGGATGCGGACGGCGGACGGGGCGGCGCTGTGGACCTTCGGGACCGCGGGCACGAAGGTCGCGGTCGTCAAGTAGTGGCGTCCGTGCGGCGGTCGTCGCTCAGCAGCACGACGAGCAGCGTGACCCCGGCGAACACGAACACCCGCAGGGCGGCGTCCAGTCCGTTCCAGGTCTTCGACTGCCACATGGAGAACCACTCACCGCCGACGGCGATGAACCCGGCGCCGAAGAGCAGCAACAGCATCAGCAGACCGTAGACGGACAGGCTGCGGGCACGGGCGTGGTCGCGCCGGGCCCAGAGCCAGGTGGCGTAGATCAGCACGAGCGCGGCCAGGGTCTCCCAGACGATGATCAGGACGTAAGCGGTGTTCTGCAGGCCCTTGTTGGTGATCGCACGCCACATCAGGTCGTCGTCCTTGAACGTGGTGTCCATGGCGAGAACATGCTGCACGAACGCCTGGTTCGTCCCGAAGTCGGTGATGTTCCCGAAGGCGACGAGCGCGATGTAGAGGGCCACGCCGGCGGTGAGCAGCGCGGCCGTCAGGTCGAGGGCACGGGTGGTGGGGGGTGTGTTGGTGGACATGACAGCAATCTTGCCCGGGATGATCAGCCGTCCTCACCCCCGTAGGCCAGAATGTTGCCGACGCGAGGGGTTCCCGGACGAGAGGACGGACCGGTGGCGCAGGCACGGGGGTCGCGGCCGTCGATGCAGGAGCTGATCGCCCGCCGCAGACGCGCCGGTTTCGTCGGCAGAGCGGCCGAACGGGCCGCTTTCCGCGGCAACTTCGACCTGACGCCGGAGGACGAGCGGCACCGCTTCCGCTTCCATGTGCACGGCAACGCGGGCGTCGGAAAGACCTTCCTGGTACGGGAGTTGGAGCAGATCGCCCGTGAACGGGGCGCGCTCACCGCGTACGTCGACGAGAGCGCCGGAGGCCTGCCGGAAGCGCTGGAGGTGATCAGCCGTCAGTTCGCGGCCCAGGGGCACCGGTTCAAGGAACTCGACCGGCTGCTCGCGGCCCATCGGGAGCGGCGGCACGAGGCGGAGGCGGTGCTCGCCGCCCCGGACACGGACCGCGACGGGCCCTCGGCGGGCAGCCTCGCGGTGACCCGGGCCGGGCTGATCGGCGCGGCGGCCGTGCCCGTGGTCGGCCCCTTCGCCGGCGCCCTCGATCCCGTCCAACTCGCCGAAGGCGTCGACCGGTTGCGGGCCGGGCTCAGCGCCCGCTTCCGCAGCCAGGAAGACGTGCGACTCGTCCTGGACCCGGCCGCCGTACTCACCCCGGTGCTGCTGGACGCGCTGTCCGAGGCGGCGGAGACGGCACCGTGGACCGTCCTGTTCCTCGACACGTACGAGCGGACCGGACCGGTCCTCGACGGGTGGCTGCACCAGGTGATGACCACCGACCGGTACGGCACCCTGCCGGCGACGGTCGTGGTCGTCACCGCCGGACAGCGTCCCCTCGACACCGCCCGCTGGGGCGGTTTCGCCGACTTCCTCGCCGACGTGCCGCTCGGCCCCTTCACGGACGCCGAGGCACGTGGGCTGCTCGCGGACCGGGGTGTGCGGGACGAGCCCGTCGTCGCGGAGGTCCTGCGGCTGACCGGCGGACTGCCGGTGCTGGTCTCCACCCTCGCCGAGGCCCGCCCGGCCGGCCTGGACGAGGTCGACGACCCGAGCGCGGACGCGGTGGAGCGGTTCCTGAAGTGGGAGCGCGATCCCGTACGCCGGGCCGCCGCGCTGGCCGGGGCGCTGCCGCGATGGCTCGACGCGGACGTCCTGCGGGCCGTGCTCGACTGCCCCGACGACCAACTCGACGCCCTTTACGGCTGGTTGCGGGGCATGCCCTTCGTCGGCGAGCGCGGCGACCGGCTGCGCTACCACGACGTGGTGCGCGCGCCGATGCTGCGGCTGCAGCGCCGCTGGTACCCCCGGACCTGGACCGAACGGCACGGCCGGCTCACCCGGGCGTTCGGGCGGTGGCGGGAACGGCTCGAGGAGAACCTCGCCCCCGACCAGCTCTGGCCGGACGGGCAGTGGCGGGACCTGCGCCTCGCCGAGTCCTACCACGCGCTGTGCGAGGCGCCCCGGGCCGCGCTGCCGGCGGTCCTGCACGACCTCGTCGACGCCTGCGACCACGGCGACGACGTCGTACGGCGCTGGATCGCCCTGCTCGCGGAGGCGGGGCAGGACGCGGACACGGACGCGGTGCGCGCGTGGGCGGACGACCTCGCCGAGGCGTTCGCGGCGGGCGGGACGGTCCCGCTGCTCGGGCTGCTCCTGGACCGGGCCCGGGGTGACGAGCCCTGGCGGGCCCGGGCGTGGAGCGTCAGGGCCGACGCCTTCGCCCGCGACCGGGACGACGGGCGCGCACTGGAGGAGTACGACCGCGCCCTCGCCCTCGATCCCGACCTGGCACGGGCGCTGCGGGCGAAGGCGGTCACGCTGAGCCGGACCGGCGACCACCGGGGCGCGGTCGCCCTGCTGGACCGGGTGGTCGCGCTGGAGCCGGACGACGCCTGGAACGTCACCCTGCGCGGTGAGTTCCACCGCCTCCTGCGCGACTCGGAGGCCGCGGAGCGCGACCTGAGCGAGGGCATCCGGCTGGACGCGGCCAACGAGTTCGCCTGGGCGTCGCGCGGGGCCGCCCGGGAGCGGGAGGGCGAGCTCGACGCGGCCCTCGCGGACCTCGACCGCGCGCTGGAACTCAAGCCGGACTACGGCTGGGCGCTCGGCCGCCGGGCCCGGGTGTGGCGGGCGCTGGGGGAGCCGGCCCGGCAGCTGGCCGACCTCGACCACGCCCTCGGGCTGTGGCCCGACTGGGGCTGGGGGCACTGCGAACGCGGGGACGCGCTGCGGGTGGCCGGCCGCGACGAGGAGGCCCTCGCCGACTACGACCGTGCCCTCGCCATCGACCCCGACTACGCCTCGGCCCACGCCAGCCGCGGCGCCTCGCTGAGCAACCTGGGCCGTCACACGGAGGCCCTCGCGGCCCTGGACCGGGCCCTGGAGCTCAACCCCGACTATCCGTGGGCACGGGAGCAGCGAGCGGCCGTCCTCGCCCGGCTCGATCAGCAGGGTGGGTGACGGCACATCCGGTCAAAACCGGCCATGAACAGCCATGACCGGCCACTTCCGTCACTCCTCCCATACACGTATGCCCTCTGAACGCACCGTCCCCGTTCGATTACAGTGCTGGACTGTCATGCGTCGGGCGGTGCCGCAGGGGAGGTCTTGGTGACTGTGACTACCGGGGCCGTGTGGGGCCGGGTCGAGCAGCAGGACTTCCGCAGCCGGGTGCGCGGGACGCTGCTCGGGGCGGCCGTCGGGGACGCGCTCGGGGCGCCGGTGGACGCCCTGGACCTCGACCAGATCCGCGAGACGTACGGCGCCGAGGGGCTCGTGGACCTCGCCTTCGCCTTCGGCAGGCGGGGCGCCGTCACCCACCTCACCCAGCTCACCCTGTTCTCCGTCGACGGGCTGATACGGGCCCAGGTGCGCCGTGACACCGGCGCCTGGCACCCGCCGACCGATCTGCACCGGGCTTATCTGCGCTGGGCGGCCACCCAGCGGGACTGGGGGCCCGACGAGCGGCGCAAGGACGACGGCTGGCTGGCCCGGGAGGAGTGGCTGTACGCGCGCCGGGATCCGGCCCGTTCGCTGCTGATCGGGCTCGGCGACGACACCATGGGGACGCTGGACGCCCCCAAGAACCCCGCCGAGGTCGGACCCGAGGCGGTCGCCCGGTCGGCGCCCTTCGGGCTGCTGGTCGGCTGGGAGCCGCAACTGGTCGTCCAGCTCGCGGTGGAGTGCGCGGCCCAGACCCACGGCCACCCCACCGCCTACCTGTCGGCGGGGGCGTACGCCGTGATCGTGCACGCGCTGGCCCGGGGCGACAGCCTGGACGGCGCGGTGCAGCGGGCGCTGGCGCTGCTCGCCGCTCGGCCGGGGCACCAGCCGGTGTCGGACGCGCTGCAGCACGCGCTGGGCGCGGTACGGCAGGGCATGCCGACACCGTTGCGTGTGGAGGAACTGGCCGGCGACGGCTCCGCCGAGGGCGTGCTCGCCGCCGCGGTGTACTGCGCCCTGGTCGGCGAGGACGTACGGCACGGCCTGTGCCTCGCCGTGAACCAGGACGGACCCTCCGGCCCGACCGGAGCCCTCACCGGCGGCCTGCTGGGCGCCCTGCACGGCGAGACGGCGCTGCCCCCGGCCTGGCTGGCCGAACTGGAGGGCCGCCCCACCGTCCTCGAACTCGCCGACGACTTCGCCATGGAGATGACCCAGGGCCCGGCCCTCCACGGCCCGGCCGGCTCCTCCCCGGGCTGGCTGGCGCGCTACCCGCGGGCCTAAGGCCTGTTGTACCCCGGCCGTCGCCTCCCGGCGGTGTGAAAGGGCGGTGGCCCGGGCTCGTCGGGAACCCGGGCCACCGCCCGCCGCCGTACTCCGCCCGGTCAGTCCTTCACGGGCGTCTTGCCCAGGGTGTCGTCCACCCCGCCCGCCGGGACCGGGACCGCGGCCGCCGTGCTGTCGTCATCGGTGTTGATGCGCTCGATGATGGCCAGCCGGTCCGGGGTGTCCTCGGGCTTGAGGTAGCCGATGAGGATGTAGAGGAGCAGGGAGACCGCCAGCGGGACCGAGACCTGGTACTGCAGCGGGACCCCGCCCTTGACGTTCCAGTTGATCGGGTAGTTGACCAGCCAGAAGGCGAGCAGGCCCATCGACCAGCTGGTCAGGGCCGCCGTGGGGCCGGAGCGGCGGAACGGGCGCAGCAGGCCCAGCATCATCGGGATCGCGATCGGGCCCATCAGACCCGCCACCCACTTGATGACGACCGTGATGATGTCCTTGAACGTGGGGGAGTTGACCTGGGTCGCCACCGTCATCGACAGACCGAGGAAGACGACCGTGGTCACCCGGGCCGCGATCAGTCCGGAGCGCTGGCCCCACTCCCGGGCCCGCTTGGACAGCACCGGCGCCGCGTCCCGGGTGAACACCGCCGCGATCGCGTTGGCGTCGGAGGAGCACATGGCCATCGTGTGGGAGAAGAAGCCGACGATGACGAGGCCCAACAGGCCGTGCGGGAGCAGCTGTTCGGTCATCAGGCCGTAGGAGTCGGAGCCGTCCGGCTTCTGGGCGTGGACCAGCAGCGGCGACATCCACATCGGGTAGAACAGGACCACCGGCCAGACCAGCCACAGGGCCGCGGACAGACGCGCCGAGCGCTCCGCCTCCCGGGGGCTGCCCGTGGCCATGTAGCGCTGGGCCTGGTTGAGCATGCCGCCGTTGTACTCGAAGAGCTTGATGAAGAGGAACGCGAGCAGGAAGACCGTGCCGTACGGTCCGACCAGCCCCTTGCCGTGGCCGTGCAGGGCCGGCTGGTTCCAGGCGTCGAAGAAGCCGATGTTCTTGTCGTTCAGCTTCAGTACGACCGCGAAGAACATCGAGATGCCGGCCAGCAACTGGATGACGAACTGGCCGAGTTCGGTCAGCGCGTCCGCCCACAGGCCGCCGATCGTGCAGTAGACGGCGGTGATCGCGCCGGTGATGAGGATGCCCTGGTTGAGGGTGATGCCGGTGAAGACGGACAGCAGCGTCGCGATCGCCGCCCACTTCGCGGCCACGTCGACGATCTTCAGCAGCATGCCGGACCAGACGAGGGCCTGCTGTGTCTTCAGGTCGTAACGGTTCTTCAGGTACTCCAGCGGGGAGGCCACATGGAGCCTGGAGCGCAGCCGGTTGATCCGCGGCGCGAACAGCTTCGAGCCGATGGCGATGCCCAGCGCGATCGGGAAGGACCACGTCACGAACGAGGTGACGCCGTAGGTGTAGGCGATGCCCGCGTAGCCCGTGAACAGGACCGCGCTGTAACCCGACATGTGGTGCGAGATGCCGGACAGCCACCAGGGCATCTTGCCGCCGGCCGTGAAGAAGTCGCTGACGTTGCCCACCTGCTTGTGCGACCAGACGCCGATCGCCACCATCACGCCGAAGTAGCCGATGAGCACGGCCCAGTCGAGACTGTTCATGAGCCCCCTTCCAGGGTCCGCTGCCGGGTTCGGGCATGTGAACTCTGAGTGGGGTGGCATGATCACGGCAAGCAAGCGTCGGGTCAAGAGACGGCAAAAATGTTCCGCTCGATGGCCCGCGTTTACGTATATGAATTTTTGGCGTGGCTGAAATCCGCCCTCAGCGCATCAGCTCCCCCGCGTTGACCAGCAGCGACTGCCCCGTGATCGCCCGGGCCCGGTCGGAGGCCAGGAAGACGGCCGCGTCGGCCACGTCCGCGTCCGTGGCGAGGTCGGGAAGCGCCATCCGGTCCGTCAGCCGCCCCAGTACCTCCGCCTCCGGGACGCCCTCGGTGTGCGCCGTGAACTGCACGTACGCCTGCACCGGCGGCCCCCACATCCAGCCCGGCAGCACGGTGTTGACCCGGACGCGGTGCGGCCCGAATTCCCGGGCGAGTGAGTACATCGCGCTCGTCAGCGCCCCCTTGGAGGCCGCGTACGCCGCCTGCGCCACCTGGGTGGGGGCCGCGACCGACGACTGCGTCCCGATGAACACCACCGAGCCCCCGCGCTCCTTGAGCGCCGGCAGACACGCCCGCGTCATGCGCAGCGTACCCAGCAGGTTCACGTCGATCACCGACTGCCAGGTCGCGAAGTCGGCATCCTCCAGACCGCCGAAGTAGCTGTCCCAGGCGGCCACATGGACCACCGCGTCGATCCGCCCGAACCGCTCCCGGGCGAGCCCCGCCAGCGCCTCGCACTGCCCCTCGTCCGTGATGTCCGTCGAGCGGTACGCCGTGTGCGTTCCGTCCGGATCGATCTCGCCGGCGCTCTTGGCGAGGTTCGCCTCCGTGCGGGCCCCGAGGACCGCGTTCCCGCCGTCCCTCACGACCGCGGCGGCGACCTGGTGACCGAGCCCGGCGCCGACTCCCGACACGACGACGGTCTTGCCCGTGAGCAGTGACATCCGAGCCTCCGGGGGTATGGCCAATTATCTGACGGGGCGTCAGAGTATGGGCGACCGGCGGAGGACGGAAGGGGAGCGACGTGAGCGAGGAAACCCGCAGTGAGGTGTACGCCGAGCTGGCCGCCGTGGGGCCCTACGGGGTACGGCCGGGCCACGCCCTGATCACCATGGTCGAACCGCACCCGGGCCACGAGTACGCGTACAACCGCTGGTACGAGGACGACCACTACTACGCCGGCGCCATGGCCATGCCCTGGATGTACGCCGGCCGCCGCTGGGTGGCCACCCGTGACCTCCAACTCCTGCGCTACCCCGAGAAGTCGGCGATCGCCCAGCCCGTCACCGCCGGCTGCTACATCTCGACGTACTGGGTCACCGAGGGCCGCTACGACGACCACATGAAGTGGACCGTCGCCATCAACCGGCGCCTCAACCGGGACGCACGGGTCTACCAGGACCGTACGCACGTCTTCACGGCCTTCCAGGACCACGAGGCGACCGTGTACCGGGACGGCGCCGCGGGGCCGCGCGACTTCCACGCCCTCGACCACCCCTACGCGGGCCTGGTGGTGGAGGTGATCGACGCCGAATCCCCCGAGCAGCGTGCCGAGTTGCTGGAGTGGCTGCGCTCGCGGCACCTTCCCAAGCGCCTCGCGGGCTCCCCGGCCGCCATGGTCACCGTGTTCCGGCCGACACCGCTGCCCGGGGACCGGATGACCTATGTGAAGCAGGTGGAGGGCGTCGACACCCGGCTGACCCTGCTGTGGTTCCTGGAGGCGGATCCGCGCGACTGCTGGGAGGCGTCCTTCACGGACCTGGACGGGCCGGTGGGGGAGGCGGGCCTGGGGCGGGTGGAACTGGTGGCCCCGTTCATCCCCACCGTGCCCGGCACGGACCGGTACGTCGACCGGCTGCGCTAGCCGGGGCGCCGTTTCCGGACACAAGCCGAGCCCCCTCGGCAAGGACGGCGGGCTGGTCGAGAGGGCTCTGGTGGTGAAGCTTGTGAAGTTGTCTCATACGTGAGTGACCGGCGTGCCGTTACGCCTTGACCGAGGTGACGAAGGCGTTCCACGCGTCGGCCGGGAAGGCCAGCACCGGACCGTCGGTGACCTTGGAGTCCCGCACGGCCATGGCCGCGATCACCGGGGACTTGACCTCGACACACGCGCCGTTGCCGGTGGAGTACGAGGACTTGGTCCAGGTGGTCGTGGCGCCCTGACGAATTGCCATTTTTGCTCCGTAGTGCCTGGTGATGAGTTACCGGGTTTCCGCCAACCCTGGTGCCCGATTGGCGTGATCGACGTTACTCGCCCACCTCGGCGTACGAAGCGACTATTCACTCGACTGGATGGCATATTCCAGGCGGGTCTTCCAATCCGGCCTGGGGAAGGTGTACTGTACGGCCCCTTCCGTCGATGGCGGCCCGTGCGGGTGCCGTTGGCCGATTCAGCGCGCGTACTCCTTCGCGATGTCCGCGATGAACTGACGCGAATGCTCCGGGTTCAGCGCCTGCGCCCTGAGGTGCTCGTACATCACGCTGTACTTCTGCACGTCGTTGGCCTTCTCCAGATACAGGTCGCTGGTCACGCCCTCGATGTAGACGACGCTGGAGTCGGCCGCGTCGGGGAACTCCAGGATGGCGTACTGGCCGTTCACACCCGGGTGGGCGCCCATGTCGAAGGGGATCACCTGCACGGTCACGTGCGGCAGCTGGGCCTGCTCGACCAGATGCTCCAACTGGTCCCGCATCAGCGACTTGTTGCCCACCACCCGGCGCAGCGCCGCCTCGTCCATCACGGTCCACAGCCGCAGCGGGTTGTCCGGCGCGGTGATTCGTTCCTGCCGCCGCAGTCGCACCTGCACCCGCTTGTCCACGTCGGCGGCGGCCGTCTCCGGCAGCGCTCCCGCGATCAGCGCCTCCGCGTACTGCCGGGTCTGCAGCAACCCCGGCACCACCTGGGGGTCGTACACCCGCAGACTGGCCGCGTCCGTCTCCAGCCCGATGTAGACGCTGTAGGGGATGTCCCCGAAGGAGTGCCACCACCCCTGCTGGCGGCTGTCCTTGGCCATCTGCATCAGGGAGTCGACGATCCGGTGGTCCTCCACCTCGTACACCCCGCACAGATCGCGCACATCGCGCTGGCTGATGCTGCGCCGCCCGTTCTCCAGCCGGCTGATCTTCGACTGGGACACCAGCAGCCGCTCCGCGACCTCTTCGGCCGTCATGCCCTTGAGTTCCCTGAGCCGGCGCAACTCCTGGCCCAGCCGGCGCCGCCTGACGGTGGGATTGACATTGGACGCCACGGGACGTGCACCTCCGGCTGCGGACCTCTGGTTACCACTTTGCGTATCTGCTGTTGAGCAGACTGCCACCAAGGTGCTTTCTACCGCTGGCAAACGATGGATATGCGTTGAACGCACGTCAGTTCACGGCACCCGGCGCGAACAGGCCGGACATGCGGCCGCGCGGGGTGACGAGACCTCGCGGCCTCGTCACCCCGCGCGAACCAGCGGCTCCCGAACCGGGTTTCCGGGGACTCGGGTGCGGCTCTCGGTGGTGCGGTGGGTGGTGCGTGGGTGGTGCCTGGATGGTGCCTGGGTGGTGCTGTGTCGTGGAACCGCGGCTCAGTGGGCCACGACGCGTGCCATGGAACCCCGGCGCGGCTGCATCGGAACACCACGAGCGGGTTCCGGTGCGGACCTCACCGGTCCGGCGGCGGCCTGGCGGCCGGCCGGGGCCGGGCTGCGGCGCGGCTGGGCCGCCACGCCGTTCTGGACGTCCATCACGGCGTGCGCGACGAGACCGCCCATCGGGTCGTGCCGGATCAGGTCCCGCAGCCGGGACCTGGACGAACGACCCTCGTTGCCCGGGTACAGATGCTTGCCGAGACCGACCGCGTGCGCCAGTGCGGCGAGCGCCGCGGTCCGTGGGTCCGGCGGTACGCCGGTACGGATCGCGGAATCCAGCCGGGCCCTGATCTCCCGGCTGATGGCGGTGTCCGTCGCCTGGTAGCGAGTCGTCGGCAGCACCCCGCACATCTGACCGGCCACGGCATGCACCATGCCGCACCGCTCGAGATGCGAGAGGTAGGTCTGGCGCAGCCCGAGACGCGGCCCGCCAATCCAGTTCACTGCCCGCACGGGAGCGCCACGCCTTCGCAGCAACTCCAACGCGCAGTCCAACGTTGGATCTCCAGTCGGCCGTGGGGCCACCACGGCGATACGATCCCCGTCTGGGGCTATCCGTCCGGCCAGCGCCAGCTCCACTAGCTGTGCTCCGGCCAGACCGAGGTCGAGCGACTGCGGCTGCGCAGTGGTACCCGTGGTCGGGTCCAGTGCCAGCAGCAGAAGCTCCTCCGGAAGTGTTCTGCGGCTCCTGCCCATCCATGCCTCCCCGCGTGGATGAAAGACAGGGTGACCCCTCTCACATTGGTCTGTCGAGGGTGCGTGACCTGTTTGTGAGGGAACCGGTAGGTATGTCGTTCTCGTCTACCGCAGGGGTTAAGCCCCCACACAGGACACTGGTACATGGTTCGGACAGCGCGTACGGCGGTGTCCCGGGCGGCGATTCACGGTTCGGTTGACGGTTCGGCAGCCGCGTGCGGGGCATGCGGCGGCAGATGGAGGAGGCATCGGTGGCGGGCGAGTCCCCCGACAGGTCGAAGCAGCGCGAGTCGTCGGCAGAACCGACGTCGGGGAGCGCGGTTCCGGTTCCCAACCCGAGTGACCCCCGCATGGCGGTGTCCCGGGATCCGTCCACCCCCCGAGGCGGCGTCGACACAGCGACCCGAACCCTCTCGGTACGGGACCTGAAGCGAACGGCCACCCCCGAGGCCTCGCCTGAACCGGAGGCGCCTGAGGCACCTGAGGCGACATCGGACGGCGGCCCCGAGGGAACATCGCCCCAGCCCGGGACGACGGACTCCGGGGCCGAGGAGGGGACTGCGGGACCTGGCGGCGATGCGTCTGTGGACGGGACGGCGGGGACTGGCGGCGGTGCGTCTGGCGACGGGGCTGCGGGTGCTGACGGTGGCGCGTCCGGGGACGGGACGGCGGGGACTGACGATGGTGCGTCCGGGGACGGGACGGCGGGGGCTGACGGTGGTGCGTCCGGCGGTGGGACCGCGGGGGCTGACGGCGGTTCCTCCGGGGACGGGATCGCGGGGGTCGGCGGCGATGCGACCCGCGCCAGGGACGGCCGGGGGACCGACGAGGAGGCCGAGGGGGCGCCTGGCGAGGCTATGACCGACGGCTCCTCGGACGGGGCTGCGGCGCAGACGGGTGACGACGAGACGCCCCGCGGTGCCGTGGACGGCGAGACGGCGCCCGAGCGGCGCTCTGGCCGGCCGGAGACGGCTGGGGAGGCCACAGGGGACTCCGAGCACTCCGAGGACGCAGAGAGCGCCGCCGACGGCGCTGTGGGCACCCAGGGCCGCCGGAGCTCTGCGGAGGCCGGGGAGTCCGAGGATGCTCAGGACTCGAAGGACACCGCGGGTACGGGCGACTCGGACCTGGAGGGTGCCGGGAAGTCCGGCGACGCTGAGGACGGCCGTGACTCCGCGAGCGCGCGGGACGCCGACGCCGAGGAAGATGGCTCGGCGGAGGGTAACGATTCCGCTGATGTCGCCGGCGACGGCGAGACGGGCGGCGACGCACGCCTGCGTGCCGCTGTCGCGGCGTGGGTACGTACGGGGGAGGCCAAGGACGCCTCCGAGACCGCGGAGCCCGAGAGCGCCGCAACGGACGAGAACGACGACAGCCCCGAGCCCGAGCCCGCCGACAAGCCAAAGGCACCCAACGCCGCCAAGGACCCCCGCTCCACGGCCGGGGCCCCCGATCCCGTCGTCGAGGATGCCCGGCCCGCGAACGGGGACCCCCGCTCGGGCGCTGAGGCCAAGCGGCCTGCCGCCAAGACCCCCGGCGCTACGGAGGAGGACCCGGAGTCCGGGTTTGAGGATGCCCGCCCGGCGACCGAGGACCCCCGCTCCGGCGTTGAGGACGCACGGCCTGCTGCCAAGATCCCCGGCTCGACGGAGGAGGACCCGGAGTCCGTAGTCGAGGATGCCCGGCCCGCGGCCGAAGACCCCCGCTCCGGTGCTGAGGCCAAGCGGCCTGCCGGTGAGACCCTCAGCCTTACGGGGACGGATCCCGAGTCCGGCGTCGAGGATGCTCGACCCGCAAGCGAGGACGCCCGGCCGGCCGGCGACGATGCCCGGTCCAGCGCTGAGGACGCTCGGCCCGCCGCCAAGGACGCTTCGTCCGGTGCTGGGAAGTCTCGTGTCGAGGATGCCCGTCCCGGCGGCGAGGGTGCCGAGGACGACATCGAGGATGCCCGCCCCGCGATCGACGATGCCCGGCCCGGTGGCAACGATGGCGAGGCCGAGCCCGAGGATGACCAGCCCGAGGTCGAGGACAAGGTCCCCGGTGACAGTGAGGCGGCCGGCGGTGGGGCTCCCGTGCGCGGGCCCGCAGTCGCCGATGGTGGGAAGGGACCGCAGGGGCCACCCGCAGGTGACGACGAGAGCCGCACGGGTGGTGCGGGTGGGAAAACGGCCAACGCCGACGCCAACGCCGACGCCAACGCGGCCGCACCTGCCAAACCCGTCGACCAGCCCACCGCCGTCTTCAAGCGCCCCAAGCCCCAGGTCGACCAGCCGACCACCATGCTGAAACTCGGCGGCAAGCTCGGCGACCCCAAGACGGACCCCAAGACCGACCCCGAGCGCACCAGTAAGTTCGTCGCGCTCAAGCCCCTCGACGAGCCCGCCACCAAGAAGCCGGCGGACGCCACCGCGCCCGTCCCGCAGGTCGGCCCCGAGCGGACCACCCAGCAGCCGCTTCCGCCCAAGCCCCCGCTCGACCTCCTGGCCGAGCTGACCAACACCCCGCCCCCGCCCCAGACCCCGGTCCGCACGATCCTGCGCCGGATCAAGATCTGGACCCCCCTCGTCCTGCTCCTCGCCCTCGTCTTTGCGATCGTGCAGGCCGTCCGCCCCCTGCCCACCCCCACCCTCGCTCTCACCGCCGACGACTCGTACACCTTCGACGGCTCCCCGGTCACCCTCCCGTGGCCGAACGAGGGCCAGGGCCGCATGGACGTCAACGGCATCGGCACCATGGGTGCCTTCGGCAAGCAGACGCCGGTGGCGATCGGCTCCGTGGCCAAGGCGATGACCGCCTACATCGTCCTCAAGGACCACCCGCTCAAGGCGGGCCAGGACGGTCCGAAGATCACGGTGGACGCGCTCGCCGAGAAGGAGGCCGGTTACTGGAAGGACGGCGAGTCCACCCTCACCACCGTCAAGAAGGGTGACGTCCTCACCGAGCAGCAGGCCCTGTCGGCGATCATGATCCCGTCGGCCAACAACATCGCCCGCCTCCTCGCCCGCTGGGACGCCGGTTCCGAGGCCGCGTTCATCAAGAAGATGAACGACACCGCCCAGCGGCTCGGGATGACGAACACGACGTACACCGACGCCTCCGGCCTGAAGGAGACCACCGTCTCCACCGCCTCGGACCAGGTCAAGCTCGGCAACCAGCTGGTCAAGATCCCGGCCCTGATGGCCATCACCAAGCTCCCCAGCTGGGTCGACCCCTCCGGCAAGAAGTGGGACAACTACAACCGGCTCGTGCCCTACAACGGCGCCATCGGCATCAAGACGGGTACGACCACCAAGGCCGGCGGCAACCTCCTGTTCGCCGCGACGAAGGAGGTCGACGGCGAGACGGTCACCGTCGTCGGCGCGATCCTCGGCCAGCACACGAGCCCGATCATCGACACGGTCAACGCGGTCAGCAAGACCGCGATGCTCGCCGCCCAGGACGCGCTGAAGTCGGCGAAGATCCTGAAGAAGGGCGACGTCGTCGGGTACGTGGACGACAAGCTCGGCGGCCGCACCCCCGTCGTCGCCACCAAGGACGTCGCCGCCGTCGGCTGGTCCGGCTTCCGGGTGAAGCTGTCCTTCGACGCCGACGACGTACCGCACTCCGCGAAGGCCGGCACCACGGTGGGCACGCTCACCGTCGGCGACGGAACCAGCGGCGCGGTCAAGGTCCCGGTCGCCCTGCAGAAGGACCTCAGTGAACCCGGACTCACCGCCAAGCTGACCCGTCTCGGCTGAACCGGCCGCGCCGCTGCCACGTACCCCGTCGGCGGGCCCACCTGGGAGCCGTCCGGCGGGGTGCGTGCTAGCGTCACGAAACGGGGCAGGTCGCCGCCCACGGGACGCGGCCGGGGAACGCCCCGGGACGTGGTCGGCAACGGACGGCCAACGGGACGCGTCTCTCAACACAAGACAGGACACCCACGGGGAGTGCCTTCAGGTGGCCACTGCGGAGCCGACACGCGCCGACGACCCCGACCCGGGCCCGGGAACCGGCCCGCGAATACGCGTGCCCGCACCGCGCGACGACCGGCACGAGAGCGGTCGTACGGACTCCTCCGCCAGAGCCAGGGCGATTCGGGCCTTCCACGCCCTGCGCGAGCGCCTGCTGCGTCACCCGGTGCTGTCGATGACCGCCCTGTCGGGTGTGCTGCACATCGTCTGGTTCTTCACGTTCGCGAACAGTGGCGGTGACCTCGCGGCCCAGGACGCGTGGGCGGAGTTCGTCGGCCGGCACCCCGACTCGGCGTACAACCTCGCCTGGTACGGCGGGATGCACCCGGTGTCGTACAGCATGGTGTCGCCGTATCTGATGTCGGTGCTCGGCGTCCGGACGACCATGATGATCGCGGGGACGGTCTCCGCCGGGCTGCTCACCATGATCCTCATCCGCAGCCGGTCGGTGAAGAACCCGCTGTGGGCCTCGCTGGCGGGGGTCTACGCCTTCCTGTGCAACGCGGCCTCCGGACGCGTCACCTTCGGACTGGGCACGGTGTTCGCGCTGGGCGCGGTCGCCGTCGTCTTCTGCTGGCCGTACAAGTGGCGTCACAAGCGGGGCGCGAAGGCCGCCTGCGCGGCCGTCCTGGCGGCCCTGGCCACCATGGCCTCGCCCGTCGCCGGCCTGTTCGTGGGGCTGGTCGCCGTCGCGCTGTTCCTGCAGAAACGGCGGCCCGGCGCCTGGGCGCTCGGGATCGCGCCCGCCGTGGTGGTGGCGGTCTCGGCCTGGCTGTTCCCCTTCTCGGGCACCCAGCCGATGATGATCGCCTCGGCGATCCTGCCCTTCATCTACGCGGTCTTCGTCTTCGCGCTCACCCCCAGGCAGTGGACGACGGTCCGGCTCACCTCCGTCGTGTACGGCCTCGGTGTGCTCGGCGTCTGGCTGGTCAGCTCGCAGATCGGCTCCAACATCACCCGGCTGGCGATGCTGTTCGCGGGGGTCGCGCTGGTGGCGGTGCTGCCGTTCAAGGTGCCGCGCTCCCGCGAGTGGTACCTGACCTGGGTGGCCATCGCCGGCTTCGTCTTCTGGGTCGGCTTCAAGGCGGTGGACGACGTCGTCCACACCACCCCGACCGCGTCCTGGGCGCGCGAGCTCGCGCCGCTGGTCAACCAGCTCCAGAAGGTCGGTGCCGAGAAGGGCCGCGTGGAGGTCGTCCCGGCCCGCTCCCACCGCGAGGCCTCCGCCCTCGCGCCGTACGTCAACCTCGCCCGCGGCTGGAACCGCCAGGCCGACATGGAGCGCAACCCGCTCTTCTACGACGACACGCTCAACTCGGCGAACTACCACGAGTGGCTGCAGCGCTGGGCCGTCCACTTCGTCGTGCTGCCCAAGGACGAGCCGGACGGCGACGGCGGGGAGCGCGAGCGGGAGCTGGTGCAGCGGGGCATGCCGTATCTGACGCAGATCTGGGGCGACGCCAACTGGCAGCTGTTCCGGGTCACCGACGCCGCCCCGCTGGCCGAGCCGAACACGGTGGTCGACCGGGCCGAGCAGGGCGAGATGACGATGGACGTCAAGAAGGCCGGCCGCATCCTCATCAAGATCCCGTACTCGCCGTGGCTGAGCATCGTCGACGCCGACGGCAAGAAGCTCAAGCCGCCGCAGGAGACGGAGGCGTCCAAGCACCGGGCGGAGGGGCAGCCGAAGTCGTACGACAACGTCAACGGCTGCCTGATGGAGACGGAGAAGGACGCGAACGGCGACCGGTGGACCATGCTGATCGCCCCGAAGGCGGGCACGTACCGCCTGGCGGCCCCCTACACGCTGCCCCGCGGTACGCCCTGCCCCGACGAGCTCAAGTGATCAGGCGCTCACCCGGTCGCCTGACGGGGAACGCCACGTCGCACACCTCGTCCTCCGCGCCCGCCGCGTCCCAGTCCGCGAAGTAGACCTCGCGGCAGGGGCCCGCCGTCTCCAGGCCCTCCCGCGCCATCCACTCCTCCACCGCCTCGAACGCGGCCAGGATCTGCGGGTGGGCCACCTGCGCCTTGGTGATGCGGGTGTAGGCCAGCCGCTGGGCCGGCTCCACGCGCACCCCGGTCTCCCGGGCCCGTCCCCGCCCGGCCGCCCACGCCCGTGCCGCCGCCGCGTCCGCGACCGGCACGCAGGACTCCGCCGGGCCGTCGCTCTCCATGGACACCTCGGAGTGGTAGACGACGTACGGCGCCGCCGTCACGCCCCCGCAGGCGCGGGCCGCCTCCTCCAGGCGTCCGAGCGAGGCCCCGATCCACGCCGGCAGCTCGTCCGCCAGCGTGTGCCGCGACTCGGTGATCACCACCCGCTCCGGTACGTCCACCGTCTCGACCACGAACTTCCCGTACATCTCGGAGCTCCTCCCCGACAGCCGTCCACGGAGGTACTCGGCGAGCGTCCGCTGCCCGGCGAAGCGCGTCTCCACGTCCGCCCAGTAACCGGCGAGCAGGTCGGCGCCCGCGGCGCCCTCCGCCTCGACCACCTCGGCGATCCGGGCGAGGGGCATGTCGAGCTGCCGCAGCAGCGCCACGAGCCGGGCGCGTTCCACCTGCTCCGCGCGGTAGTAGCGGTAGCCGCTCAGCTCGTCCACCTGCGCCGGCGCCAGCAGCCCGAGCCGGTCGTACAGCCGCAGGGCCTTCGCCGACAGCCGCGCCCGCGCGGCGAACGCGCCGATGGTGAGCAGTTCCTCGTCCACCACAGCAGCCCCTCTCACTGGGCGGCTCGACACCGGCGCGCCCCTTCGGCTCGCTCGTCCTCCGTCACCGGACGGGTCCTTTCCGCCCGGTGACGGGAACGCTCGGGCCTGCCCCAGGGGCAAGGTCAACGGATGGCTAGGCGAGGGCGCTCTCGACGGCGGTCACGACCTCCGCCGCCTCCGGCTCGGTCTGCGGGGAGAAGCGGGCGACGACCTTGCCGTCGCGGCCGATCAGGAACTTCTCGAAGTTCCAGCGGATGTCCCCGTCGTGGCCCTCGGCGTCGGCGAAGCCGGTCAGGCGGTCGTAGAGGGGGTGCCGGTTCTCGCCGTTCACCTCGATCTTCTCGGTGAGCGGAAACGTCACGCCGTAGGTCGCCGAGCAGAACTCGGCGATCTCCTCGGCGCTGCCCGGCTCCTGCCCCATGAACTGGTTGCAGGGCACGCCGAGGACGGTGAAGCCCTGCTCGGCGTAGCGCTCGTGGAGGCGCTCGAGCCCGTTGTACTGCGGGGTCAGCCCGCACTTGGAGGCCACGTTCACAATGAGGACCGCCTTGCCCGCGTACTGGGACAGGTCGGCTGATCCACCCTGGAGGGCGCCGATCTCCACGTCGAGGGGAGCGGCGCCGTTGCTCTCTGCAGTCGTCATAACCGGATGCTAACTCCGGTAAGTGTCGGCCCGTTTCCGGGCCTCCACCAGGACGTGTCCGGCCGGTGTACGGGAGTACAGCACCGACCGCCCCGCACGGCGGCGTTCCACCAGGCCGGCGTCCAGCAGCACCTTCAGATGCCGGCCGACGGACCCCAGCGCCTGCCCGGTCACCGCCACCAACTGGGTCGTGCTGAGCGGCGAGTCGAGCAGCACCAGCACCTCGGCCCGCGCCGCCCCGAGCAGCGCGCCGAGGGCCGCCGGCACGGCCCTGCGCTCACCGCCCGACAGCACGCCCGCGCACGGATAGACCAGGGCGTACCGCTCCCGGGCGTCCTCCCAGGAGACCCAGCCGCCCTGCCGCTGCGGGGTCACGGGCACGAAGACGAGCTCGGCGCCGGAGATCTCGCGGGGCGGATACTCGTGCAGGTTCACCTGGAGCCGGTTCTCACCGAGCCACCGGGTCCGCCCCGGCCGCAGTTCGTCCAGCACGGCAGCCCAGCCGCCCTGACTGACCTGCGCGGTGCGGGCGACGACATCGGCCTCCAGGACCCGTCGGCGCCGGTCCCAGTACGGCCGTACGGTCTCGGTCCACACGCGGGAGAGCAGACCGGCCGCGCGTTCGGGCAGGTCGTCGCGGTCCAGGGCGGCGGGGAGCGGGCCGCCGGCCAGGGCGACGACGAGGTCGGCGCGGGCCCGGTCGGCGGGCGTGGCCCGGACGCGGCCGAGGCCCTCCTCGACGCCCTCCCCGTCCCGCGGGGTCGGGGCGAGGAAGTCCGCGGTCCACACCCGGCCGAGCCCGGCGCGCACCAGCAGCGCGGTGACGGGGTCGGCGGCCAGCAGCGCGCGGTAGGCGGGCAGATGCCGGCCCAGCCAGACCTGCTCGCCCGGGTGCGCGGCCTCGCCCGCGTGCAGCAGCTTCAGCGACGCGAGGGTCTCGGCGAGCGGGGACAGGACGAACCGGCTGCCCGCGAGGGTGTCCGCGTTGATCTGCCACCAGCCCATGCCACCCCCAGTGACCTTTCGCGCTCGCGCGAAACACTAACGCCCGCTTTCCCGCCCTCCGGAGACTCCCCGCATGCGCAGTTACCGAGAGCTTTTCCGCACGCCCGAGTTCACCCCGTTCTTCCTCGCCTCCGCCACCCACACCGTGGGGCAGACGGTCGGCGGGCTGGCGCTCGGCACCCTGGTGTTCCGCGCGACCGACTCGCCGCTGCTGTCGGCGGTGAGCATGTTCGGGCCGCAGCTCGCCCAGGTGCTCGGCGCCTCCCTGCTGCTGTCGGGCGCCGACCGGCTGCGCCCGCGCACGGCGCTGACCGGCGTCGCCCTCGCCTTCGCGGCCAGTACGGCGGTCCTCGCGCTGCCCGGCCTGCCGATCGGGGCGGTCTTCGGCGTCGTCCTCCTGCAGGGCCTGGTCGCCTCGCTGGGCGGGGGAGTGCGCTGGGGGCTGCTGAACGAGATCCTGTCCAAGGACGGCTATCTGCTGGGGCGTTCGGTGTTCAACATGCTCTCCGGGCTGATGCAGATCACCGGGTTCGCGACCGGTGGGGCCCTGTTGGCCTTCCTGTCCCCGCAGGTCTGTCTGCTGCTGGCGGCCGCGCTCTACGCCACGACCGCCCTCGGCATGCGCCTGGGGCTGACCGAGCGCCCGCCGCGCTCCTCGGGCCGCCCGTCCGTCTCGGCGACCTGGCGCACCAACGCCCTGCTGTGGTCCGACCGCCCGCGCCGCCTCACCTATCTGGGCCTGTGGCTGCCCAACGGCCTCGTCGTGGGCTGCGAGTCGCTCTACGTCTCCTACGCGCCCCACGCCGCCGGCGCGCTGTTCGCCTGCGGGGCGCTGGGCATGTTCGCCGGGGACGTCACCGTCGGCCGCCTGGTCCCGACGGCCGTACGGCGGCGCCTGGCGACGCCGCTGCTCCTGCTGCTGGCCGGCCCCTACCTCTTCTTCGCCCTGCGCCCCGCGCTCCCCCTCGCCGCGGTCGCCGTGACCCTGGCCTCGGTCGGCTTCGGCGCGAGCCTCGTCCAGCAGGAGCGGCTGATGGCCCTGACCCCGGACGAACTCTCCGGCCACGCCCTGGGGTTGCACTCCTCCGGCATGCTGACGATGCAGGGCGTGGCCGCGGCCCTGGCCGGCTCCATCGCCCAACTCACCACGCCCGGCACGGCGATGACCCTCATGGCGGCCGCGTCGGGCGGGGTGACGGTGGCGCTCGCTACGGCTGCTCGACGGGGGGCGCCGGAGCGGGTACCGGTGCCGCAGGAGTCGTAGCCCCGATCTGCTGGGCCGCCTTGTCGAAGTACCGCAGCAGTTCCACCGGGAACGGCATCACCAGGGTCGAGTTCTTCTCGGCCGCGACCTCCACGACCGTCTGCAGGAGGCGCAGCTGCATGGCCTCCGGGGTGTCGGACATGATGCGGGAGGCGTTGGCGAGCTGCTGGGCGGCCTGGAACTCGCCGTCCGCGGTGATGACCCGGGCCCGGCGTTCGCGCTCGGCCTCCGCCTGGCGGGACATGGACCGCTTCAGGGACTCCGGCAGCTGGACGTCCTTGATCTCGACGCGGTCGATGTGGACGCCCCAGCCGGCGGCCGGGCTGTCGATCATCAGGGCCAGGCCCTCGTGCAGCCGTTCACGGTCGGAGAGCAGGTCGTCGAGGTCGCTCTTGCCGATGATGGAACGCAGCGAGGACTGGGCGACCTGGCCGACGGCGAAGACGTAGTCCTGGACCTCGATCGCGGCCCGTGCCGGGTCGACGACCCGGAAGTAGACGACCGCGTCGACCTTGACCGAGACGTTGTCCTTGGTGATGCCCTCCTGCGTGGGCACCGGCATGGTCACCACCTGCACGTTGACCTTGCGCATCCGGTCGGCGAAGGGGATCAGGAAGGTGATGCCGGGATTCCGGTGCCCCGGACGCGCCTTGCCCCAGCGGAACACGACCCCGCGCTCGACCTGGTTGACCACCCGCATCCCGCTGCGCAGCACGAGCAGGGCCACCAGGGCCACCAGCACGACCGCGACCACAGTGCCTTCCATGGCACTCCATTCCTCGGAAGGATCGATCCTCGAAAGGACTGAGACAGAGGAGAAGACACCGGACGGAGTTGACCGGATGCGCTCACGAGCGTCAGGAGAACGTCAAGAAAACCGCCCGGAGCCGGCACCCGCTCCGAGGGTCGTCGTGGTGGGCGCGGGCTTCGGCGGCATCGCGGTCGCGGCCGAACTCCTGCGGCACGGACTGGACGGCGTGACCCTGCTGGAGGCCGCCCCCGAGCTGGGCGGGACCTGGTTCCACAACCGCTACCCGGGCGCCGCCTGCGACGTGCCGAGCCACCTCTACTCGTACTCCTTCGCCCAACGAGCCACCTGGCCGCGGCTGTTCTCCCGCCGGGACGAGATCCTGCGGTACGCGCGCGAGACCGCGGACGCCCTGGGCGTCACCCCCCGGGTCGTGCCGGACACGACGGTGACCTCGTGCACCTGGGACGAGGAGAGCTGCACCTGGACGGTCCGCGCCCGGCGCGGGGGACGTGCGGAGGAACGGGTCGCGGACGCGGTCGTGCTGGCGACCGGACAGCTGGACAAGCCCGCGCTCCCCGCGCTGGAGGGCCTCGCCGACTTCGCCGGGCACAGCTTCCACTCCGCGCGCTGGGACCAGGACCACGACCTGCGGGGCAAGCGGGTGGCGGTGATCGGGACAGGGGCGAGCGCGGCCCAGCTGGTGCCGGAAATCGCGCCCCTGGTCGATCATTTGACGGTGTTCCAGCGCACCGGCAACTGGTTCCTGCCGCGCCCCGACCGCCCGATGCCGGCGGCCCTCGACCGCGCCCTGCGCCTGCCGTGGGCGCGGCGGCTGTGGCGGCGGTTCCTGTACCACGGCATCGAGCTGATCACCCTCTGCATCCGCCACCCGCGCACGGCGGGCCGCGTCGGCGCCCTTCTCTCGGCCGCCCACATGCGCCGCCAGCTCCCCGACCCCGAACTGCGCCGCAAGGCCTGGCCCGACTACCCCTTCGGCTGCAAACGCGTCCTGCTCAGCTCCGACTTCCTGCCCGCCCTGCGCCGCCCTAACGTCGAACTGATCACGGACCCGATCACCCGGATGACCCGGGAGGGCCCGCTCACCGAGGACGGCCGGGTGCACGCCGTGGACTGCGTGATCCACGCGACCGGGTTCCGTACGAACACCTTCATGCTTCCGATGGCGGTACGGGGCGAGGGCGGCCGGTCCATGGAGGAGGCGTGGGCCCGGGGCGCCCGCGCGCACCTCGGCATCATGGTCCCCGGCTTCCCCTCCCTGTTCCTCATGTACGGCCCCAACACCAACACCTCCGGCGGCTCCGTCCTGTTCTTCCTGGAGGCCCAGGCCGCCTACGTCCGCCGGGCCCTGCAACTGGCCCGCCGCGCGGGCGCGTCGGCCCTCGACGTGCGGCCGGAGGTGGAGGAGGCGGGCGTGGAGGCCGTACGGGCGCGCTTCTCGGGGACGGCCTGGCAGTCCTGTTCGTCCTGGTACCGCACACCGGACGGCCGGGACGTCGCCAACTGGCCGGGCTACATGGGCGAGTACGCGGACCGCACCCGTGAACCGGCGCCCGCCGACTTCCGGTTCGTCCGGCCTCAGGCGGGATAGGGCGCGGCGTCACGGCCCGCGCGGAGGGTGGCCGCCCACCAGGACAGCTGGTCCAGCAGGGACTTGGCGTAACCGGACGCCTCGGGGTCGAGCGGACGGCCGTCCTGCCAGGCGGTGAAGTAGTTCGGGAAGGCGAGACCGTCGCGGATGGTGACCGCGTGCAGCTCGGTCAGCACGTTCTCCAGGTGCAGCACCACGTGCCGGCCGCCGGCCGCGCCGCCGTAGCTGACGAAGGCGACGGGCTTGGCCGTCCACTGGGTGAAGTGCCAGTCGACGGCCGCCTTCAGGGAGGCCGGATAGCTGTGGTTGTACTCGGGCGTGACGACGACGAACGCGTCGGCGCCCTCGAGCGCCGAGGTCAGCGCCGCCATGCCGGCCGGCCGGGGGTAGGCGGCCCCGGCGTACTTCGGCGACTCGGCGGGCAGCGCCAACGGGATGTCGTACTCGGCGAGATCGACGACCTCGACCTCGAAACCACCGTGCGCACGGGCCTGTTCGGCCACCCAGGAGGCCGCGACCGGACCGAACCGGCCCTCCCGGACGCTGCCGACGACGATGACGAGCCTGTGTGTGTTCTCCATGCCCACCACGATCGACGTCCGCCGCGCGGGCAGCCAGACCGTGCTCAGGCTGGCCCCCGCAGGGCCAGCCTGAGCCACTGCGCGGGCCGGGAACTCCGTCCTATGCTCGGCCCATGGGGACGCCACTGGGGGATTTCATCCGGGCCAGGCGCGACAGCACTCAGCCGGAGTCGCTGGGCCTGCCCGAGCGCGGTCGCCGCAGATCACCGGGGCTGCGACGGCAGGACCTCGCCGCCCGGGCCGGCATCAGCGTCGAGTACCTCACCCGTATCGAGCAGGGCCGCGACCGCAACCCGTCGGTGGCGGTGGTCAACGCCCTCGCGGACGCCCTCGGCCTCGACCCGGCGGAGCGCGGCCACCTCCGCTACCTCGCGAAGATCACCGGCGGTGAGTGCGTCGCCCATCCCCGGCCCGCGCCGCCGTCCCGGCAGGTGCGGCCGTCCCTCCTGCGGACGCTGCGGCTGCTCGAACCGGGCATCGCCCTGGTCACCAACAAGCTGGGCGACGTCCTCGCCCGCACCGCCGCCTTCGAGACGGTGATGAACGGCAGCGGACTCCTCGACACCGGTACCGATTCCCACACCGATACCGACACCGACACCGACATCCCGAACCTGACCCGCTACGTCTTCACCGACCCCCGCGCCCGGACGTTCTTCGCCGACTGGGACGAGGTCGCCGACGAGCAGGCCTTCGATCTGTGGCTCGGGCCGTCCGTCGAGACCTCCGAGTGGTTCACCGCGGAGCTCGCCCCCCTGGCCGGTCCCGATCTCACCCGGCGCCTGAACCGTCATGTGGTCCCCCGGCGCGGGGTCCTGCGCCTCAACCATCCCTCGGGACACGAACTGCGGCTGCTGCGCGAGGTCCTCGACGTGTCCTCGGACGCGCAGCAACTGGTGGTCCTGCTGCCCGAGGACGAGGCCACCGCCGAGGCGGTGGACCTCCTGCGAGGCCGCTCCCACGGGCGGCTGCGCGCCATCTCGTGACGCGTCGGTCCGGCCCGGTGGGTCAGGCGACGACCTGACCCACCGGCCCCGATGGTCAGGCGACGACCGTGAACAGACCTGTCGTGTCCCCCAGTTTGCTCAGGGAGATCTTGCCGGGGATGCCGTCGGCCTCGGCGCCGCTGTAGCCGAGGTGGCGCTGCCACTTGGCGTACGCGGCGATCGTGGTCGTACCGAAGGAGCCGTCGCCCGCGTAGGTCTTGGCGAGGTAGCCCAGTTTCACCAGGGCCGCCTCGGTGAGGTTGGTGCCCGCCATGTAGGAGACGTGGCCCTGCTTGGCGCCCGGGTCGGTCTTCGCGGCCTGGACGAGACGGGAGAGGTCGACGCGGGGCTTGCCGGCCTTGGGAGGGGCGGGGTGGGTCTTGGAGGGTGCGGGGGAGGTCTTGGACGGGGCAGGAGCGGTCTTGGCCGGTTCCGTCGCGAGCTGCTTCTTCACGTCGGCGCGGAAGTCGTCCATGTCGAAGCTCGGGTCGACCTTGCCGGGCTGGACCTCCTTGTGCCCGGCGACCGACTTCTCCGACCAGCCGTGCGCCCGGCAGATCGCGGCGGCCCACAGCACGGCCTGGTCGTACTGCGCGTCCGGGTACGGGTCCTTGCCGTCGCCGAGGTTCTCGATCTCCAGGCCGTACAGGACGTCGTTGCCGTCGGCGTTGGCCTGGTTGTCGACGGGGAGGGGCTTCTCCGCGCGCAGGGCGTTGAGGACGTCGAGGTCGACACCGCCGGCGTGGTTGGCGCGGCCGTTGGCGATCGTCCACAGGCCGTCGGTCTTGCCGAGCCAGGCGTGGCAGAGCGGACCGGGCAGGTCCGATCTGCCGTTGTAGCAGAGTTCCCTGTCACCGTGACCGGCGGTGTGGTGGATCAGTACGCCGATCACGGGACCGAAGCTCTTGCCGGTCGCCGCGTCGCGGTTGTGGGTCTTCCAGCCGGCGTGCTCGTGCACGGTGAGGCCCTCGGCCTTCAGCGCGGCGAGCATCTGTGCGGCCGTCAGGGGTGTGGCCATGACTTGCGGTCCTTTCGGATGGATCCGGTGAACGTAACCGGGTTTCCTGTGAAGCAAGTTGACGAATGGAACCGCGTGCGGGGCGGCCAGGATCGTATGAGGGCTTTCGTACCGGGTGAGGGGGCCGGAAGCCCTGAGGCGCGCGGACTCGGTACCGGACTTCTTGCCGCTCGCGGCCCAACGTGCGTGTGGTGAAGGCGGGTTGGCGCATGGGGCGGCGGACGTGGTGCGCGGTTCTGTGGTGGTGCGGGGTCGAGTGGCTCGAGTGGCTCGGTCGGTGCGTTGTGTTGTGGCGGTGGGGGTCTGGGCGGCTTGCTCGGTGCGTAGTGCGGTGGCGGTGTCGGTTCGAGTGGCTTACCCGGTGGGCAGTGGGGTGGTGGTGTGGGTCCGGGTGGCTCGCTCGGTGCGCAGCGCGGTGGCGGTGTTGGTCGGAGTGCTCACTCCGTGCGCAGCGCCGTGGCGGTGTCCGTCCGGGCGGCCCAGCCGGCCGGCAGCAGGGCGCCCAGTACCGCGATGACCAGCCCGCCGCAGCCGAGCGCCGCCAGCGCGGGCGTGTGGTACACGGCGATGTCCGAGGCGGGCAGGGTCATGCCGACGGCCTTGCCCATGAGCGGCGTGACGTACCGGTGCAGGGCGACGCCGGCCGGGACCGCCACCGCGCCCGCGAGCAGGCCGATCCCGGCGACCGAGGTGACCACCATGGCGACGGTCTGGCGTGGCGCCATGCCCAGGGCCTTGAGGACGCCGAGGTCGTGGACGCGGTCGCGGGTGTCGAGGACGACCGTGTTGAGTACCCCCAGGCCCGCCACCGCGACCAGCATCAGGGTGAGCGTCCCGACCAGTGCGTCCATCGTCACGATCACGTCGGACCCCTGCGCGGTGTTGGCCTGCGCGACCGCACCGACCGGTTGCAGAGCCGCGTTGAGCGAGGTCAGGTACCCCGCCAGGTCCGTCCCCGGCTTCGTCCGTACGCCGTACTGGCCCGGTGTCGCGTCCAGCCCCAATGCCGCGAGCGTAGAGGTCCGGGTGAGGAGTTCCATGCCCTCGCCCGCCGTGAAGAACGCCTCACCGACGATCCGCACCGAGGCCCGCCGCCCCCGCTCCGTCAGGGTCACGGTGTCCCCGACCCGAATCCCGGCGGCCTTCAGGAACCGGGTGGTGACCACCGCCTGCCCCGGCCCGTCGAGCCAACGGCCCGAGACCATCTGCGGGGCCGCCCACGCCGTATCACCCTGGTAGGCCACCACGGTGGTGGCACCGGTGATCCCGGACGCGCTCACCTCCGCCTGCGCGATGCCGTAGAAGCGGCTGGTGCCGTGCTGGGCGCGGAGCGCGGCGGCGACCTGGGCGGGATCGGCCTTCGGCGCGTCGGGGCCGCCGCCCGCGTGGACCGCCTGGGCACCGGGCGGCGCCTGCCCGCCGCCGGCCGCCACCATGACGGACCCGGCCGAGTCGAGCATGCGGCCCGACTGGACGGCCCCGAGCGTCAGGGCCAGCCCGACCCCGAAGGTGACGGTGGCGGCGCCGAAGGCGACCGCGGCGGCCGTCGTCGCCGAACGCGCCGGATGGGCAAAGGGGTTCGCCAGCCCGAGCCCCACCGCCCGCGGAACCGGCAGCCGCCCCGCGAGCCGCCGCGCCAGACGCCCCCGGCCGGTACCGGGCGTACGTCCGACGGTGATCGCCTCCACGGTCCGCAGCCGCCCGGCCCGCAGCGCGGGCACCAGAGCGGCCCCGGCGACCAGCGCGAGGGCCGCCCCGGGCACCACGACGTCGATCCACACGGGAACCGACGCCTCCGGACCGCCGAAGGCCGTGCCGACCTCGCCGAGCACCGGAACGGCCAGCAGATTGCCCAGCACCAGCCCGAGCGCGCACCCCACGCCCGCCGGGATCAGCGCCTGCCCCACATAGGCCCGTACGACCTGCGCGGGGCTGAAACCAAGGGACTTGAGGATGCCGATGCGCCGGGTCGCGGCGCCGACCGCGCCGCTGACGACGATGCCGATGACCAGAACCGACAGCAGCAGCCCGAGCACCCCGAACGCGGCCAGGAAGGGCACGAACGCCATCGTGTTGGCGGTCTCCTGCTGCCGTACGGCCAGATAGGACCGCGATCCGCTCAGCGCGTCCTTCGGCACCGCCGCGGCGATCGCGGCCCGGTCGGCGGCGACCTGGGCGTCCGTGCCCGCGTGACGGAAGCGGTAGAGCATCTCGTACGACACCGGGCCGCCCCGCGCGCTCAACGCCTCGGCCTGCGCGGGAGTCACCCAGGCGTCCGCGGTGCCGGTCACCGACCGGGCGACCCCCACCACCGTCAGCGTGGGGGCGCTGGGCGCGGAGGGAAACGTCAGCCGGGCCCCCGGCTGCACGGGCATCCCGCCGTACGCCACCACGATCTGTCCGGGCCGGGTGGCCCAGGAACCCGCGACGAGCCTGACCCCGTCGACGCGGCCTCCGGCGTCCGCCCGGCCGACGACGGTCAGCGGCGGCAGATCGACACCGGCCGGAAGCGCGTCCGACCCCGAGGCGGTGCGCGGGCGCAGGGAGAGGGTACGGAAGGGGCCGGAGGCGGCGCTCACGCCGGACACGTGGGCGGTAGCGGCTATTTGACGGCGGGTCACCTTCGTGCCGTCGAACTGGACGGTCAGATGGGCGCCTCGCTGCTGGGCGAAGCCGTGGTCGAAGGGCGCCCGGGCCGAGACGAGCAGTCCGGCGGCCAGCACGGACGCGGTGACGGCCATGAGCGTGGTGAGGATCATGACGGCGGTCTGCAGACGCCGCCGCCCGACTCCGGCCCGGACGACCTTGCCGAGAGCGCTCACGGTCACCGCCGGGGAGTGGAGGCGTAGTTGCGTGAGGGCGGCCTTGCGGGGACTGCTCATCGGGTCAACGCCGGGGTGTGCTCGGTGTCCCGTATGACGCGGCCGTCGACCAGCTCCACGGTCCTGGTCGCGCAGGACTCCGCGAGGCGCAGATCGTGGGTGACCAGGAGGATCGTCTGTCCGTCGGCGTTGAGCTCGGCCAGGAGCTCCCGGACGTCCTCGCCGGAGGCTGTGTCCAGCGCGCCGGTGGGTTCGTCGGCCAGCAGCAGCGCCGGACGGTTCATCAGGGCCCGTGCGACGGCGACCCGTTGCCGCTCCCCGCCCGACAACCGGCCGGGATAGGCGTCCGCGTGCCGGTCGATGCGCAGATGCTCCAGCAGACCGGCGGCCCGCCGCCGCGCCTGCGCCCGGGGCAGACCCGCCAACTGGGCGGGCAGCAGCACGTTGTCGGTGACCGTCAGGTCGTCCAGCAGATGGAAGAACTGGAAGACCATGCCGATCTTCGTCCGCCGGAACTCCGCAGACCTCGCCTCGCCCATCCCGTCCACCCGCAGCCCGGCCACGGTGACGCTGCCCGCGCTGGGCCGGTCGAGCCCGGCGATCAGGTTCAGCAGCGTCGACTTGCCGCTGCCGGACGGCCCCAGCACGGCGACCGCCTCTCCGGCGCGCACGCTCAGGGTCACGTCGGCGAGCGCCGGCGGCCCCTCGCCGTACGTCCTGGTCACATCACGGATGTCGATGACGGGCGCGGTCGCTGGCACGGTGCCTCCACGGGCCGGTGGTCGGATTCGGCCCGACGGTAGGGGCCGGGTCGCGGCGGCCGCGTCGCCTGTGACGGCGAGACCGGCTGCCGCCCCCGGATGACCCTCCGGCCGTGTCATCCCAGCGATGTACGCGGGCGATGTACGAGCCGTCCCCGGCCGTCCGCCGCGGGAGGGATGTGGCCGTCTCCGGGGCTTGCCACACTGTGCGCATGGGCGGGGCTGTCGGGACGGTGCGTACGGGCGGGACCGCGGGCGCCGCGGCGGAGATCGCGGAGTGGTGGAGGACGAGCGTCTCGGCGCTGCGGCAGCGCAGCCCGCTGCCGCGGCCGTCCCGGTGGATGTGGGCGGCCGACGCGATCCTCGCCGTCGTCCTGGCGGCCTGCACGGTGATCGCCGCCCACCGCCAGGGCAGGGGCACGGTTCCCCTCCCGCCGGTCGTGCTGTCGACCCCCTCGTCGGTACCGACCCCGCCGAGCGCGCCGAACGCCCCCTTCCCGCCGGCGGACATGGCTCAGCACTTCGGCACGGTCCAGGCCTGGCAACTGGCCCTGGCCGCACTGACCGCGTTGCCCCTGGTGGTACGGCGCCGGTATCCGCTGACCGCGTTCTGGGCGGTGACCGGGGTGTGCCTCCTCTTCAACCAGCGGCTGGGCGGCGGCGACCCGACCGTCTACACCTTCGTCTCCTGCGTGGTCGCCGCCTACAGCGCGGCCGTGTACAGCCCGTACCGCGGGCGGGCGCTGGCCGGCCTGCTGGCCGGGGCCGTCCTCCTGGGCGTCTTCCACGACGAGAACTTCCCGTCCTTCACGCCCGGTGTCGTCCCTTTCCTCGCCCTGCTCGGGGTCGGGCTGGCCGCCAACGCCGTCCACACCTGGAAGCAACGCCTGCGGGTCCTGGAGGAGAACCACGAGACCGCGACCCGGCTGGCCGTCGACCGCGAACGCTCCCGTATCGCCCGCGAACTCCACGACGTCGTCACCCACAATGTGAGCGTGATGGTCATCCAGGCAGGCGCGGCCCGCAAGGTGATGGACACCGCCCCGGACCGTGCCCGCGAGGCACTGCTGGCGGTGGAGGCGGGGGGCCGCACCGCGATGACGGAACTGCGGCAGGTGATGGGCCTGTTGAGGATGGCGGCCGATGGTGATCACGGCCCCGGCCCGGTCACGGACGCTGATCTGGCGCCGCAACCCGGACTCGGGCATGTGCAGGCCCTCACCGACCGTGTCCGCAAGACCGGCGTGCCCATCGAGCTGACCGTCACCGGAACTCCCGTACCGCTACCCGCCGGTGTCGAGCTGGCCGCGTACCGCGTGGTGCAGGAGGCGCTGACCAACGCCGTGAAGCACGCGGCCGGCGCCCGGGTACGGGTCAGCGTCGACCACGTCCCGGGCGCGCTGCACATCGAGGTGTCCGACACGGGCGGCACCGCGATGTCCCCGGTCGACCCGGGCCCCAGTGCTGCCGCCGGCTACGGCCTGATGGGCCTGCGCGAACGCCTCGCCGTCCATGGCGGCACCCTGCAGGCGGGGGAACGGCCCACCGGTGGCTTCAGGGTCCGCGCCGTCCTGCCGGTCGAGGAACCGGCGTGAGCGAGCCACCGCCGCGGGTGGTGATCGCCGACGATCAGATACTGGTCCGCACCGGCTTCGGCCTGATCCTCGCCGCGGACGGAATCGAGGTCGTCGCCGAGGCCTCGGACGGCGACGAGGCGATCGACGCGGTCCACCGCACCCGCCCCGACCTGGTCCTGATGGACATCCGCATGCCCGGGACCGACGGTCTGGAGGCCACCCGGCGCATCCTCTCCGGCCTCGTGCCCGATCCGCCCCGGGTCCTCATCCTGACCACGTTCGACCTCGACCGCTATGTCTACGCCGCCCTCACCGCGGGAGCGAGCGGCTTCCTCCTCAAGGACGTCACCCCCGAACACCTGGTCGCGGCCGTCCGCCTCGCCCGCACCGGCGACGCGCTGCTCGCACCGGCCATCACCCGACGCCTCATCGAACGCTTCGTCTCCCACGGCACCCCCCACACCACCCCCCTCCACCGCGACCTCGCGGCGCTCACCCCCCGAGAACGGGAAGTCCTCCGCGCCCTGGGCAACGGCCTCAGCAACACCGAACTCGCCACCCACTTCGGCCTGAGCGAAGCCACGGTCAAGACACACGTGACCCGCATCCTCTCCAAACTCACCCTCCGCGACCGCGCCCAGGCCGTGGTGGTGGCTTACGAGACGGGGCTGATCGTGCCGGGGGCGGCCGGCACCACGACCGAGCGCTAGCCACCACCCACCCCCGTCCTTCCAGGAGCCCCGTGTCCGGGGGCGTAGTCGCGGCAGCCCTCCTGCCACCGCCGGCAGTCCTGCTCGAGGAGACCGAGGCGAAAAGCTCCGCCCGCCGTCGGCGCGCCTCGCGGGCGTCCGCGCTGCGCATCACGTCTCCCCCCAGGGCGCCGACGCCGGGCACGGCGCCTCCGGGGACCTTGATCAAAGACGTGCCCCGGCAGGATTCGAACCTGCGACACACGTGTTCTGGCACGAGAGTGCCACGGCCCCTCGCCTGAGATCTGGTGTTGACCGCCGCTGTTCACGCTGTTGGTGCCGGCCGCTGGTGTCAGAAGTCGTCCATGCTCGCCGGGCCTTCGACGCATTTCCCGCTCTGGTCCACTACGTAGATGACGTCACGGGTCCCCACTGCGCCCTCCGCCTTACCAGGCTCGGGGTCGATGAATGGGCAGACCGACTCCACTCCGCGGACAACGACCTTGTACGTCCTGGGCCACGCGCGTCCCTCGGTCCACCCCATGAGGGAACCGCCGCTCTCGCCGGGCTTTCGGTCAGGTTCCCCTTCGATCGCAATGCCGAGTTTTCCGCACCCTGGGCAACCGAACACGTGGGCATCCCAAGCCGACTCGTTGACCACGTGCACCGGCAGCCCTTTGTCATCGGAACTGCCACACCCCGTAACGGAGATGGCAACGATGCCGAGCGCGACCAGCAGCGAAACACGCGGCCGCTTCATGCGCCGGCGAGACGCGGTGTTGGGACAGCCTGGTCTCGCAGGTTGCATGCCTGGACCCTCTCGCAATGATGATTCGGGCTGAATCATTGCAGGTCACAGCAGAGAAGGAGAACGGTCCAAGGCCGACGTGAACACTCTCGATGCGAACTATCGGCGTAGCGGGTCGCTGACGTCTCCTCGCCTGGTCATCTGGAATCGCCGCCCCAGATCCACCCGGTTTCGGGGAACTGGTCCAGGAAGACGGTCAGGGACGGCGCCTGCGGGATGGCTGCTGACCAGTCGCTGGCAGCTGTGTCCAGCAGGACGAGCGGGGGCGGGCTTTGCCGGAAGTCGTAGGTCAGTAGTTCGCGGGCACCGTCGCCACCGATGACCAGGCTGCCAGGGAACCGTTCCAGGAACTCCCCGGCCTCGTTGATGTCGATCAGCTCGTCAGCGGAGTCCAGCATGAGGTAGTCGTCGGCCGGTGGTACGAACTGGCTCATGCCGGTTCGCGACCTGAGGAAGAGCCGGTAGTCCTCCGGCAACTGCACGCCAAAACGGCGTTCCACCTGCTCTATCTGTTCATCGATCGCAGCCATGAGGCCTCGCTGTCGGCGTCTAGTCGGTGGAGTCCCAATGACCGAGCCGCTACGAGGGCGCCGACCGACGGTGTGGCCGGCGCCCGAGGCCGAGTCTTTGATGTCTGGCCTCATCCTTATCAGGTCGATCACGGGGGCTACCGACGTCGGCCAACCGGGCCTGCGCCACGGCAGATCGTCCACTGAGGTCCGGCTTCGATCGCTGCTGTTCGCGCTTGTTGGTGTCAGCGGTTGGTGTCAGTCGCCGCACGCTGCGTTGACAAGCGCTGCCCTCTGGCGATCGTCAGTCCGCGTTGCCGGGCCTGACCCGGCGGAACGGCGCAGTGCGGGGCAAATACACGAGTTGGGCGATCAAGACTAGAAGGCTGAGAAGGAACCACCAGCCGTCACCACCGAAATGTCCGACCATGACTCCCCACGCGAGGAAAACGGCAATCTGGACCCAGTTCCTCCAGGTCCATACCGGCTCGATCCGGATCACGGTCCCGTCCCAGGCCTGTTCCGCAATGATTGTTGCACCCGAAGTCACGCGACCCGCTTCAGCCCTGGCTAGCAGGAACCACAACGCTCCCCGGCTCCCATCCCGTACGCCATGGGCCGCGTCTGCTCGGCTCTGCCTGGGTCGATGGCGTACGGGATGGGAGCAACGGCGCGCTCATGGTCCGCCGTTCACAGGCAGAGATGCAGGCCGGGGCCGGCCGTGACGGTCACGTCTTCGTCGGTCCCAGGGTGGCCGGCTGCGACGGAGCAACTTCCGGGACGACTGGATCAACGCGCGAACCAGGGCGGGCATCACGGCGGACGTGCGTTCCACGATCTTCGGCACACCGGGAACACCCTCGCCGCCTTCGGAGCGAAGCCTGCGTGAGCTGATGACCAGGATGGGGCACAGCACACCGCGCGCCGCGCTGATCTATCAGCACGTGGTCAACGGCCGTGACCGTGAGATCGCCGATCGACTCGGTTCGATGATCCGCAAGGAGCGGGGCGAGACGGACTCCTAGCGGGCCATGTGGCACGGGTGTGGCACGGCCGGGATCATGGGAAAGGGCCAGTTCGAGGGGATTACGCCCCTGAGCTGGCCCTTAGTCGTGTGCCCCCGGCAGGATTCGAACCTGCGACACCCGCTTTAGGAGAGCGGTGCTCTATCCCCTGAGCTACGAAGGCTGGGATCTGGTGGTCGGCCGGTGGCCGGGTCACCGGTGACAGTGTAGCGGCTGGTGGTGGGGCCGGTTGGAGCGTTGGTCACCACTCGGGGGCGAGTTCCTTGATCAGGAGGGAGAGCGTGGGGAGGTCCGGGAGGGCGGTGAGGGAGGTACGTACCTGATCGTCCGCGAACGCCCGTTCGTCCGGTGTCCTCGTCTGGTCCGCCGCTGCTTCCGCCTGGACATGGACGTAGTTCAGGCTGGTCGCGAGGAGCATGGAGAAGGCGTGCGGGGTGCGGATCGTTCCGGGGCCCCCGGCCGCCACGTACGCCCGGACCAGGTGCCGGGCCGCGTCCGGGTTCGGGCGGTTCCTGCCCGACCAGGCGAACACCGCCGACGCCAGTTCGCGTGCCGGTGTCGTCGGTCCCGCGTTGTCCCAGTCGATCAGGACCGGGCCGTCACGGCCGACCAGGACGTTCTGGGGTTGGACGTCGAGGTGGGAGGTCACCAGGGCGGTGCGGTCGGCCGGGGTCACGTAGCGGGAGAGATCGGACGATCTGGCGGCGACGTCCGCCAGGGCGTCGGACCAGGGGAGGGCGGAGTCGGCGACCTTTCGGTGCAGGGCCTGCCACTCGGAGGTGGTGGGGCATTTCTCGTACCAGGCGTGCGGGGGCTGCGTCGGTCCTGCCCCGGCCCGGTGGAGCTGGGCCAGGCTTCGGCCCACCCAGGCCAGGATCTCCGGGGCGGTGGGGTCGGCGGCGGTTCCGTCCACCCAGTCGTAGAGCTTCAGGCAGGAGCCGCCCAGGTGTGGGGGGAGACGGGTGACGTGCGTACCCTCGCCGTTCCTCAGCAGGCGGGGGGACGCGATACCCAGGGCCGCGGACGCGTCGCGTAAGGCGGCTTCGCGCCGTACCTGGCGCTCGTCGCAGCCGAAGAGCATTTCCTTCACCGCCCAGTCGCCGGACGGTCCCGACATCTTCCAGATCCGGCCCAGCGCGCCCCGGGTGACCGGCTCGATGGTCCAGCGGCCGGTGCCGGTGCCGGTGCCGGTGCCGAGGTCGTAGGCCGCGGTCACGTGGTCTACGGCGGCGTACATGGGGCAGCTCCTCGTGTCGGCGGGATGGGCGCGGAATACCGCCTCCCCGCCGCCGTGGGCGGCGGGGAGGCACGCGTTGCTTCGAGCTCTCCGGCCCTTGCCTCGCCCGGCCCTCTCAGAGGGGCATCACATCAGCCCGTCGGCGAGAACACGAACGAGAATTCCGCCGGTCCCGCCTCCAGCCGGTACTGCGGCAGCACCCCCGGTCCGCAGGACGCCGTGCCGATGCCGTGGTGGGCGTGGTCGAGGTTGACCCATACCGTGTCGCCCGGGGTGAGGTCGGTGCGGTGGGTGGCGGCGTCGAGTTGTTCCGTCGTCCAGCGGCGGGCCGTGAGGAGGAACTCGGGTTCGCCCTCGATCCGCAGTCCGCCGAGCTCCGCCCAACGGACGTCGGGGCGGGCGCCGTTCTCCTGGGGGCGGAGGTAGGGGGTCTGGAGGTCGTCCACCGTGGACTCGTAACGGGCGATGCGGGACGCCGACTTGGTGTCCGGGTAGCCCTCACCGGGGCCGCCGCCGAACCACCTCACCCTGTCCGCCGCGCCGAGTCCGAACCGTACGCCCAGCCGCGGCAGCGGCACCGGCCACTCGCCCTGCGGGCCCACGGACACGGTCAGCCGCAGCCGGTTGCCGTCGGACGTCCAGCGGTAGACGGTCGCCAGTCCGAACTCCCAGGCGGCCGGCGCCACCCGGGTGCGGACGGTCAGCGCGTCGTCGGTCGCCTCGACGGAGTCGATGCGGTGGCGCATGCGGTGCAGGCCGTACTTGCGCCACAGCTCCGCGTACCGGATGCCGTCGTCCCAACCGGCGCCCTCGTCGTTGTCGGTGGTCGCCCGCCACACATCCAGCCGCAGGCCGGTCACCGGGACGTCGCCGATGGCCGTCAGGGCGCCCGTGCGGGCGTCGAAGGAAGCCGGGCCGAGGGTGATCACGCGGTCACCGAGCACGGGGCCGTCGGTGGCCGGGACGGCCTGCAACGGCCGTGCGCACACCGGGACTTGGCCCCAGGCGACCTCGTGGCCCCGCGGTGCCCACGCGGTGTCCGCCGCCAGCAGCGCCCGTACCGTCCACTGTGACTCGCCGCGTCCGTGGTCGGCCGGCGGTTCGGGCAGCTTGACGTCCGCCGACTCGCCCGGGGCGAGCGCGGGCACCGACAGGGAGCCCGACTCGACGCTCTCGCCGTCCACTTGGTACGACCACTCGAAGGCGAACGCGGACAGGTCGGCGAAGTCCTGCTTGTTCGTGACCCGTACGGTGCCGTCGGCGGCCTCGAGGGAGACCGGCTCGATGACCTTCTTGAACTCCAGCAGGCCGGGGGAGGGCCGCCGGTCGGGGAAGACCAGGCCGTCGCAGACGAAGTTGCCGTCGTGCAGCTCCTCGCCGAAGTCGCCGCCGTAGGCATAACCCAGCTCGGGGTGGGTGACGCCGTGGTCGATCCACTCCCAGATGAAGCCGCCCTGGAGCCGCTCGTACGTCTCGAACAGGCGCTGGTAGTCGGCGATGCCACCGGGGCCGTTGCCCATGGCGTGGCCGTACTCGCAGAGGATGAAGGGGAGTTCGCGGCGCTTGTGGGTGCCGCCGTCCAGGCCGCGGCCGATCTGCTCCACCTCGGCGTGGCCGGCGTACATCCGTGAGTAGACGTCCGTGTCGCGGCAGTTCCAGTCGCCCTCGTAGTGCACCAGGCGCGAGGCGTCGCGGTCGTGGATCCACTCGGCCATCGCGGTCAGGCCGCGGCCGGTGCCGGCCTCGTTGCCCAGCGACCAGATCACCACCGACGGATGGTTCTTGTCGCGCTCGACCATACGGGCGGCCCGGTCGAGCAGGGCCGGGGTCCAGCGATCGTCGTCGACGGGGTTGTCCCGCCAGGCCTGCTCGGTGAAGCCGTGGGTCTCCAGGTCGCACTCGTCGATCACCCACAGGCCCAACTCGTCGCACAGATCGAGGAAGGCGGGGTGCGGCGGGTAGTGGGAGGTGCGCACGGCGTTGAGGTTGTGCCGCTTCATCAGCAGCACGTCCTCGCGCATGGTCGCAACGTCGAGGGCGCGGCCCTTCTCCGGATGCCATTCGTGCCGGTTGACGCCCTTGAACAGCACCGCCTTCCCGTTGACCTTGATCAGGCCGTCCTCCAGGGCGACCGTACGGAAGCCGATGCGCAGCGGCACCCGCTCGCCCTCGGTGACCAGCTCGCCCTCGTACAGCTTCGGCACCTCGGCCGACCACGGCTGGACCGGCACCGTGACCGTCGTCCCCGTCTCGACATCGATGTCCAGGGCGGGCACGAGCACCCGCCCGTCGACGTCGGAGTCGACGCGCAGGGTGCCCTCGCCCGTGAGGTGGTCGTAGGAGGCGTGCACGAAGAAGTCGAGCGCGCTGCCGGCCGGGCGGTGCAGCAGCGTCACGTCACGGAAGATGCCCGGCAGCCACCACTGGTCCTGGTCCTCCAGGTAGGAACCGGCCGACCACTGGTGGACGCGGACGGCCAGCACGTTGCCGGCCGGCTTCAGCAGGTGGCCGACCGCGAACTCGTGCGGCAGCCGGGAGCCCTTGAACTCGCCGATGTCCGTGCCGTTGAGCCAGACGCGGGCGCAGGACTCCACGCCGTCGAAGCGGATCACCGCGCCGCCGCCCGCGGGCCAGTCCGCGGGCAGGTCGAAGACGCGGATGTGGTCGCCTGTGGGGTTCTCCGTCGGCACGTGCGGCGGGTCGACGGGGAAGGGGTAGAGGTGGTTGGTGTAGATGGGCAGGCCGAAGGCGCCGTCGCCCTGGAGCACCCAGTGACCCGGGACCGTGACCTCGGCCCAGTCCCCGGCGTCGAATCCGGGCTCGGCGAACGAGTCGTCCTCGGCGTCGGCGGTCGGCGACACACGCAGCCGCCAGCTGCCGTTCAGGGAAAGCGACTTCGCGTCGGAGGTCGCGTACCAGGCGCGGGGCGGAAGCGCCCCGCTGCCGGGGGAGACGTCCTCGACGTAGTCGGTGGATGCGGGTCCCCCCGCCCGAGCGGAGCCGAGGGTGGGGGAGGTGCGGGAAGTCATCGGTCTCCAGGTCATGGTGAGAAAGGCGTCAGCCCTTGATGCCCGTCTGCGCGATCCCCTGGACCAGCCAGCGCTGGAGGAAGAGGAACACGAACACCAGGGGCAGGATGGAAATGGCGGCGGCCATGAAGATCAGATGGAAGTTCACGGTCTGGTTGGTCATGAAGGAGGAGAGCGCGACCTGCACGGTCCAGGCGCTCGGGTCCTGGCCGATCACCAGTGGCCACAGGAAGGCGTTCCAGCCGCTGATGAACGTGATCGTGGCGATCGCCGCGAAGAAGTTCAGCGAGTTGGGTACGACGATCCGCCAGTACGCGCCCCAGTAGCCGAGCCCGTCCACGCGCGCCGCCTCCTCCAGCTCCTTGGGGAATCCCAGGAAGTACTGCCGGAAAAGGAAGCAGGTGAAACCACTGAACAGACCCGGAATGATCATGCCCCGGTAGGTGTCGATCCAGCCGAGGGAGGAGACCAGCACGAAGCTGGGCACGAAGGTGACGGCCGTGGGGACCATCAGGGTCGCCAGAACGACGTAGAAGACCTTGTTGGCGTGCTTGTAGGGGATGCGGGCCAGGCCGTATCCGGCCATGGAGCAGAACAGCAGGGTGCCCACGGTGCTCAGGACGGCGATCACCGTGGAGTTCCACATGGAGTGGGCGAACTCGACGGTCGGGTCGTCGAAGAGCTCGGAGATGTTGCCCCACTGGAAGGAGGGCAGCAGCTTCCAGTTCTCGCCCGTGATCTCCGGGTCGGTGGACAGCGCGTTGCGGAGGATCAGGTAGAAGGGGATCAGGAAGAGGAACGCGGCGACGGTTACGGCGATGTACAGGCCGGTGTTGCCGAGGACACCTCCGCGCTTCTTGCGGTCCTTGCCCGCGTGCGGCGTGGTGACGGTCACTTGTCCTCCCCTCCTCCGAAGCCCATGATCTTGCCCTGGGCCAGCGTGACGATACAGATCAGCAGGGACAGGATGACCGCGCCCGCGCTGCCGGCGCCGTAGTCCTGGTCGGTGCCGAGGGCCGTTTTGTACAGCTCCATCAGCGGTGTCTGCGCCCAGGTCGCCTTGGTGCCGATGATGTTGAAGAACTCGTCGAACGCCTGGTACGCGGCGATGAGCAGCAGCAGGATCACCGCGGTCGAGGTGGCCCGCAGCTGGGGCAGCGTGATGTACCGGAAGGTCTGCCAGCCCCGCTTGGCGCCGTCGATGGCGGCGGCCTCGTACAGCTCCGGCGGGATGTTCTGCAGCGCCGCCAGGAACAGGATCATGTAGAAGCCGGCCTGGATCCACAGGCGCAGGGTCACGATGACCAGCCAGTACCAGGGCGGGCTCGGGTTGGACATCCAGGCGGTGTTGTCGACGCCGAACCAGCTCATGACGGTGTTCGCCAGGCCGAAGCGGACGCCGTTGAAGATGGACATCTTCCAGATGAGGGCGGCGGCCACGTACGAGACGGCGGTCGGCAGGAAGAACACCGACCGGAAGAACGCCCGCATGAAGGTCAGCCGGTTCACCAGCAGCGCGAGCCCCAGCGACAGCGCCCAGGTGGTCGGCACGATGAACGCGGCGAACACGGTGAACGTCACCAGCGAGCTGGGGAAGTTGCTGTTGGTCAGGATCTGCTTGTAGTTGTCGAAGCCGATGAATTTGCTCGGCGTGACCGTGTACCGGGCGTCGAAGAAGCTGAGCCAGATGCTCCAGACGATCGGTACGAAGACGAAGGTCGCCAGGCCGATGAGGAACGGCCCGGTGAAGAGCCAGAAGTTGAAGGTCGGGTTGCCCCGCAGGCCCCGCCGCGGCCGGGCCGGAGAGGCCTTGGCCGGGGCGGGCTGGGCGACCCCGCGTGTGGTGGTGGTCGACATGTCGTGGTGTTCCCGGCGGCTTATCCGAACAGCTTCTTGAGCTCGACGGTGACCTTCTTGTCGCAGGCGTCGAGCGCGGCTTCGGGGTCTCCGTTCTTGCGGACGGAGGACGCGAGCACGTCGTTGAAGGCGGTGATCATCGTCTGGTCCCAGCCGATGTTGTCGAAGTGGCCGTAGTCCGTGAAGAGCTTGACGCCTTCAGCCGGCAGGCCGGACTTGAGCTTGGTGGCCTCGTTGGCTATCGAGGTGCGCGGCGGGATGTGGAAGCCGTACGAGGTGGCCCAGTCCTCCTGGTACTGCTTCTGGTCGATCCACAGCCACTTCACGTACTCCTTGGCCGCTTCGACGTTCTTGCCCTTGGCGTTGACGAAGATGGACCAGCCGCCGTTGTAGACGGACTGCTTGCCGGCGCTGCCGATCTTCGGGAAGGGGAAGACGCCGAGGTCGTCGCCGAGGGCCTTCTGCATGGCCGGCATGGACCACATGCCGCCCCACTGGATGGCGCACAGGCCCTGGTTGAGCGAGGACGGGTCCCAGAAGTCGGTCGGGGCGTCCAGCAGCACGTGGCCGCTGGTGAACAGGGTCCGCAGCTTCTTCAGACCCTCGATGACGCCCGGCGTGTGGTAGGCGATCTGGTTCTTCGCGTCGAGGGTGTCGGCGCCGGCCGACCAGATCAGGGAGTTCTGGATCGCGGTGAAGTCGTTGCCGAGGAAGAGGCCCTTGACCTTGCCGGTGGTGAGCTTGGCGGCGGCCTCGATCAGCTCGTCGAGGGTCGTCGGGACCTCGACCTTGGCCTTCTCCAGCAGCGACTTGCGGTAGAAGAAGAACTGCGGGTCGTCGATCATCCGGATCCCGTAGATCTTCCCGTCGACCGTGTGGGACTTGATGTCGTTCGGGTTGAAGTCGTCCTTGACCGGGTCGATGAGGTCGCTGAGGTCCGCCACCTGGCCGCTCTTGACGAGCTGCAGCTGCGGGTGGAACTCGAAGACGTCGGGCGCCTTGCTGCTGAGCAGGGTCGCGAAGAGCGCGGACTCGAAGTTGTTGCCGGTGATCCAGCTGGTGCTGACGTCGGCCTTCTTGTACGCGGCCGCGTACCGCTTGAGGGCCTGCTCCGTACCCGCCTCGCCGTAGGCGTGGAAGTACTGGACCAGGTGCTTGCCGGAACCGGACCCGCCGGATCCACCGCGGCCGTTGTTGCTGCCGCACGCGGCGAGGGTGCCGGCTGCGGCCATGCCCGCGGCGGCCCGGAAGATCGATCGACGGGACCAGTTGCTGTTGCTCGATGCCGACATGGTGACGTCCTTGTCTCTGTTGCGGCTGCGGCTCTGTCGCTCAGCGCCAGATGGCTCAAAGGGATTGCAGTGCGGGAAGCTAAGCGTTCGCGAAGGGCTTAGGCAAGGGGTTGGACGAAGTCTGCGCGAAACGTTGTACGCGGTTCGGGATCCCGAACGGGGGTGGGGTGAAAGGAGGTTGAGGGCCGCCGGGGTCAGGTGGCCGGCGGCCCTCGGTCAGTGGGGGTCGGATCCTGGTCGGATCCTGGTCGGATCCTGGTCGGATCCTGGTCGGATCCTGGTCGGATCCCGGTCGGATCTTGCTCGGATCTTGCTGGATCCTCGTCAGGCCCTGTTCCAGGCCTCGTTCGTGCCGCCGTTGCAGCTGTAGAGGATCACCTTGCTGCCGTCGGCGGTCGCCTGTCCGCTGACGTCGAGGCACTTGCCGGACGCCTCGCTGAGGATCTGTCCGTTGGCGTTGAGCAGCCAGCGCTGGCTCGCGTCACCGGTGAAGTCGGCACTGGTCGTCAGGCCCGAACTCCCGGCCGTCAGATACCCGTTCGCGCTCTTCAGGCCGCCCTTGGCGTCGTACGACCACGACTGCTCGGAGGTGCCGGTGCAGGTGCCGATGGCGGCTCCCGAGTCGCTCGCGGTCAGGCACTTGCCGGACTGCTTGCCCACCAGCGCGCCCGTGACCGCCGTACTGGCGCGGCCCTTCTGGTCGAAGACGTACGTCGTGACCGAGCGGGCGGCGAGCGTGGCCGACACCGTGCCACCGCTCACCGAGGGCCTGGCGACCTTCGCCCAGTTCTCGGTGGCCGACGTCCGTACGGCCTGTGCGGCCCGTACCGGCGCCTTGCTGTTGAAGTGCAGACTCAGCGGGGTGTCGGCGGAGTTGTGGTTGTTGACCACGACGACCCACTTGCCGCCGGAGTCGTAGGAGGAGACCTCGACGCCGTCCGGCGCCCCGGTCACGTTGTGCGCGACCGAGCCCGGGCGGACGAACTTGCTGTACTGGCCGAGCGCGTAGTAGCGCTTGGTGAAGTACAGGCTCTGGTTGCCGTTCGTCGCGTAGTCGGGGTCGTAGTAGACCAGGCCGTCGTTCCAGCCGACGTCGTTCTTCTCGGTGGGGGAGCTGCCGTAGCCGCTGGCCAGGGCCACCCACCACTGGAAGGCCGAGTCGTGGGCGGTCGCGAAGTCCTTGTAGATGATCCTCGACATCAGCAGGGCGTTGTCGATGGACGGGTCGTACTCCTGGTTCCAGCCCGTGGAGCCCTTGCCGAAGCAGCAGATCTCCGTGGCCCAGGACTTCTGGCCGACGGTCCTCGACGTCTCGTAGACGTTGGCGAGTTGCCCGTCACCCGGGTTGTTGTACGTGTGGTGGGCGAGCGCGGACACGTACGGGGCGGTGCCCGGCTGCGAGATCCACTGCGGGAGCTCGGAGACGAACTGGGTGGTCTGGCTGGACTCGTCGGCGATGATCGAGGTCTTCTGCTTGCGGGCCTTCTGCTCGGCGCCGAGCGCCCGCACGATGTCGTCGCGTTGGTCGACGGTGACCTTCATGCCCTCCTGGCCGCACGAACCGAAGTCGTTGTCCGGCTCGTTGAAGGGGCTGATGTAGTCCAGCCGCACGCCCTGCCGGGCGAAGTGCTGGGTCACGTCGGCGACGTACTTGGCGTAGTTGCCCTCGTTCTCCGGCTTCAACTGGCCGCCGCAGCTCTGCCCGTTGGTGGTCCACTGTGCGGGAGCGCTGTTGACGAAGCCGATCAGGTCCTTGACGCCGTATTTCGCGGCGTACCTGAGGAAGGTCCGGCCGCCCTTGTCCCTGCTCCAGTCGTAGGAGCCGTCGGCGTTCAGGAAGTCCTCGGCGACGCGGGCCGGGGTGGTGACCGCGGCCCCGCCGCCGCCGATGTTGTAGCGGTACGAGCTCAGGGCCAACCCCTGCTGGGAGAAGAGCAGTCGGGCCACCTGGGCCTGCACCTCGGGCTTGAAGTGCTGCAGGTCGTTGACCCACCAGGCGCCGGAGGCACCGATGTCGTCGATCGTCTGGGCGGCGTGGGGGGAGACCTCGGCCGCCGTGGGGGTGGCGGCCGAGGCGGTCGGGGCGGATATCAGGGGTCCCGCGACGGCCAGCGCGGCCGCGGCCGCGAACAGGACCGGTCTACTGCGGTGGGGGTGAGACACGTGCATCCCTTCCGTCGTCATGAAGGTGGTGCGGTACGGCTCCTTGCGGGGATGGTGCGTCTTACGGTGGCCCTCTGCCCCACGGACTGCAGTGCCCCCTCGAGCGCGAACGTGGCCGCGCCCAGGCACACCGGGTCGGTGGGAATGGGGGAGAGGACGATCTCGGTGGCGGCCATGGGCCGCTTCAGGGCGTGCCGGGCGACGGCTGCGCGCACCTCGTCCAGCAGGGGCTCGCCCAGCGTCTTGGCGACCCAGCTGCTGAGCACGACCACTTCGGGGTTGATCAGATTGACCAGGTCGGCGATGCCGGCGCCGAGGTAACGGGCCGTGTCCCGGACCACCTTGACCGCCACGGGGTTGTTCGCGACGACCCCGCGGGAGAGCGCGTCGATGGTGGCGGTCTGGTCCTCGGGGTGCAACAGCGTGCTGTCCGGGCTGAGTTCACGCAGGTTCAGCATGATGCCGGGGGCGCCGACGTACGTCTCCACGCAGCCGTGGTTGCCGCAGTGGCACAGGCGTCCGTCCAGCACGATCGTGTTGTGGCCCCACTCGCCGGCGCTGTTGCTCACGCCCCGGTGCAGCCGCCCGTCCAGGACCAGTCCGGCGCCGACGCCGGTGCCGAGGTTGACGACCACGGCGTCCGTGCGGCCCCGCGCCGCCCCGAACCACAACTCCGCGACCGCGCAGGCGCGCAGCGGGTTGTCCAGGTACAGCGGGTAGGCGATGTGCTCGGTGAGCAGGTCCAGCAGCGGTACGTCGTGCCAGTCCCAGTTGGGCGCGTACTCGGAGACGCCGGTGGCGCGGTCGACCTGGCCGGGGACGCTCACCCCGACGCCGAGCACCCGGGCGCCCTCCACGCCGGCCTGCATGACCACCGAGCCGACGGCCGCGGCGGCGTGGGCGACCACCTGCTCGGGCTGGTTCTCGCCGGGACGCATCTCCTCGATGGCGCGGGCGAGGACGTTCAGTCCCAGGTCGAACAGCTCGACGCGGACGTACGTCTCCGCGATGTCGACGCCGATCAACGCGCCCCCCGACGCGTTGACGGCGACGAGGCCCCGGGGGCGGCCGCCCGCCGAGTCCTCGAAACCGACCTCGGTGATCATCCGCAGGTCGAGGAGTTCGCCGACGAGGGTGGCGACCGTGGCCAGGCTCAGTCCGGTGGCGGCCGCAAGTTCCTGGCGGGAGGTGGGGGACTCCGCGATGATCTGGCGCAACACCTCGTACCGGTTCGCGGTACGGATGTCACGCGAGGTGCGCTTCACTGGCGTCTTCACTGACGTCGTCCCCATCCCTTCCCAGGCGGCCCGGAGCCGGGTCGGTCCCGACACCAGCACCGGCGCGGCGCAAGGCTATGGCCTGCGGGGGACTTTCGACAAGGGATTGGAAAAGAGTTGAAGAGACCCGGTCGGAACACCGGCCGGAACACCGGGCGGGAGGCCCGCCGGGACGCCGGTCAGGACACCGGGATCCGGGTGAAGCGGCCCGCCACGTGGAGGTCGGCCTCGACGAGGGCCGCGGTGCGGCGCAGTTCGGGGAGGATATCCCGTACGCACCCCTCGACCGAGTGGCGCGCGGCGTGCATGGCGACGTTCAGGGCGGCGACGGCGCGGCCGGTGCGGCCGCGGACCGGGACGGCGATGGAGCGCAGACCCTCCTCCAGCTCCTCGTCGACCAGGGCGTAGCCGGCTGCCCGAACCTCGTCCAGGACGGCGGCCAGGGCGGCGGGGTCCGTGATCGTGTGCGAGGTGAGAGGACGCAGGGGGCCGAGCGTACGGTCCGGCTCCGGCAGGTCCGCCAGCAGCACCCGGCCCATCGAGGTCGCGTACGCCGGCAGCCGCGTCCCGATCGCGAGGTTGACGCTCATGACGCGGCGGGTGGCGACGCGGGCCGTGTACTGGATGTCGGTGCCGGACAGCACGGACAGCGAGGTCGACTCGTGGACGCGGGCGGCGAGTTCGGCCATGCGCGGGCCGGCGATCTCGGGCAGGGTCGTACGGGAGAGCGGCGGGAAGCCCAGGCCCAGCACGCGGGGCGTCAGCTCGAAGAAGCGGTCCGTCGCGCGGACGAGGCCCAGGTGTTCGTACGTGATCAGCGCCCGGCGCGCGGTGGCCCGGGCCAGGCCCGTCGCCTGGGCTACCTCGGTGAGGGTCAGGGCGGACCGTCCCTCGCCGAAGGCCGTCAGCACGGTCAGTCCGCGGGCCAGCGACTCGACGAACTCCCGGCCCAGCTCCTGCTTCGACGCGCCGGTCCAGGTGGCGAGACCGGACGGCGACGCCTCGCCCTTCCGCGGCGGCGCCGCGCGCAGATCGTCCTCCATGGCCCGTACCGCCGTACGCAGCCGGGGGAGCAGGGTGTCGCGCAGGTCGGCCGCGGTGTGCCGGCTGGTGTGACTGACGACGCTGGCCGCGCAGACGATGCGCCCGGTCCGCGGATCCCGCACGGGCACGGACACCGCGACGAGCCCCGGCTCGATCAACTGATCGTCCAAGGCCCACCCGTCCTCCGCGGCCGCGGCCACCCGCCGCTCGAAGTCCGGGGCGGCGCCAGGTTCTTCCCGCGGCGGGACCGCCGGGAAGCTTCTGTCCTGCGGGTCCGCCGTCCGGCGTTTTCGCCATGCCTGCCAGTCGGGTTCGGTCCACTCCGTGGCGAACAGTGGGCCCGGCGCCGTGCGTTCGGCCGGGAGGAGGTCGCCGATGCGGAAGCTGAGGGACATCGCCCGGCGCCGGGTGGCCTGGTGGATGAAGCGGATGCCGTCGCGGTCGGCGACGGCCAGGGACACCGACTCGTCCAGCTCGTCGGCGAGGGCGTCCGCGCGCGCGTCCAGCAGCGCGGGCAGGCGCAGGGCGGCGAGGTAGGCGTTGCCCAGTTCCATCAGCCGGGGGGCGAGGAACACGTCACGGCCGTCGAGGCGGACGTACCCCATGCGGGCCAGCGTCGCGGTGACCCGGTCGACCGTGGAGCGGGCCAGGCCCGTCGCCCGCTCCAGCGCGCTCAGGCTCAGCGTGCCGCCCGCCTCCGTCAGCCGGTGCAGCACGGCGACCCCGCGGATCAGCGGCGTGACCGCCTCGGCCGGTACGGCGGACGAGGCGACGGCGTCGGGCTCGGGGTTCGCGGGCATCGCTTCTCCGGTACGGCGGTCAGGGCAGCCCTACCGTAATGCGACCACCGCCCCCTCACCGCCGGGCGCCCAGGCTGCAGGGTGTTCCGCCCCGCTCATATGCGGTTGCCCAGGCTCCAGGGTGCCCCGCCTCGGTTCCATGGCCGGCTGCCCAGCCCCCAGGGCGCTCCGCCGCACCCGGGACGCCCCTTCCCGCAAACCGCCGGCCACCAGCACCCAGGGCGCCTGCCCCCGCTCACCGCCGGCCGCCCAGCACCCCAGGACGCCCGCTCAGCTCACCGCCGGGTGCCCAGCCCCCAAGACGCCCCGGCTCGGTTCTATGGCCGGGTGCCCAGCACTCAGGGCACTTCGCCGCACCCCAGGGACGCCCCGTCCCGCAAACCGTCGGCCACCAGCACCCACGGCGCCTGCCCCCGCTCACCGCCGGCCGCCCAGCCCCCAAGGCGCCCTGCCCCGCCCCGGCTGCCCGCCCCCAAAACCCTCGCCCCCCTCACCGCCGAGTGACCCGCACCCGGTACGCGCCCGTGCCGTCCACCTCCGTCACCGCGATGCGGATCCGGCGTCTCTGGTCCCGGAACACCTCGCCCGGGGTGAACGGCGCGTCGGAGAGTTCCGCGTTCACGTTGGGACTGCGGGTGCAGCCGCCGCTGTCGCGGTGGGCGTCGTACACCGTCACCGGTCCCATCCCGGTGTCCACGTCCGCGTCGACCCGGTAGACGAGGACGCCCGCCCGGCACACCGCCTCGTCGTTGCCCTCACGGGTGCGCAGCTCAAGGGCGTACCCGGCGCGGCCGCTGACCGGCACGAACACCAGCTTCGGGCCGCCCGCGCGGGCCAGCGGGGTCAGCGTGTACTCGGTCGTGCCCCGCGTCGCCGCACAGCTGACCTGGGACGGGTCCAGCCAGCCGAGCTTCCACTTGTGCCAGCCCAGCAGGTCGTTGTCGGCCCCCCAGTCCTCGCTCATGATGTCCCAGTGGCCGACCGCGCCCCCGCCCTCCTGCGTGTACAGGTCGGGCAGCCCGAAGACATGCCCGTTCTCGTGGGGCAGGACGCGGTAGCCGGTCTCCGCGTAGGAGCCCGAGCCGTCGTCCTGCCGGGAGTACACGAAGGACGCGTTGGCCACCGGCACACCGTCGGCCACGGGCGCGTCCGCGTTGCCCGCGAAGGTCACCGACAGCACCGTGTCCAGCGCCGAGGGCCCCGCGCTCGGGGTCACCAGCACGTTCAGGAAGTCGTACGAGCGGAAGTCCACCTGCGGATCGGCAGCGCCGACGATGTCCTGGACCAGCTCCCGGTAGCCGGGGTCGAAGGGGGCGCCGCGCTCTATGCCGTACGCCCTGAACGGCTTCGGCATGCGCAGCCAGTGCGGGATCGGGGTCTCGGGGCGGTAGTCGAGCCGGCCGTAGGAGGCCGTGCGGAACCACTCGCGGGTCCGGGGGAAGAACTCACGGAACCGGTCGAGGGCGTCGCCCGGACCCGGCGCGTCCGGGAAGTCGATCATCAGCGTCAGGGCGTGCACGGTCCCCGTGGAGCGGGAGTAGCCCGTCGTCGTCGGCACGCCCTCGGACATCTGGACGGTCCGGTTGCCGGTGATCATGCAGGGTGCGAGGGCGGCGCTGCGGGCCATCGCGCTCGGGCCCGCCCCGGCCGCCCTGGTGCCGGTGCCGGGGTGGCGGGTGCCGGCCGAGGTGCCGAGGGCCAGGATCAGCGCGGTCACGGACGCGAGGGCAGCCACCGTGCGCGGGCGTATCCGACGGCTGAGCGGCATGCACGGGCCCTTCCTCCATGGCAGCCGTCGCGGTGGGCTGCGCCCTTTGGATCACCCTGGGTCGGGGCCGGGGCGGGCGCTCGCTGGAGGAGTCCGAACGGGGTTTCCCCGCATAAACGCGGGTGTGACCTAGATCACAGGAAATAGGGCGGCGGGCGGGAAATAACCGGGGACGCCTTCCCCGTTTAACCATGCGTCCGAGCGAAACGGGGAGCGCTTCCCCGGATCGCACCGCCCGTTGACCCAAGAGCCCGTCGACGGGCCCCAGAACCGAGGAGGACGCCGTGACCGCCACGACGACCGCGCAGCCCGCACAGCGCAAGGTGACCAGGCCCCGCGCCGACGCCGTGCGCAACCGGGAGCGGATCGTCAGCGCCGCCCGCGAGATGTTCACCGAGTACGGCCCCGACGTGCCGCTCGACGAGATCGCCCGCCGGGCCGGCGTCGGCAACGCCACGGTGTACCGCAACTTCCCCGATCGCGACGCGCTCGTCCGTGAGGTCGTCTGCTCCGTCATGGACCGGACGTCGGAGGCGGCCGAGCAGGCACTCGCCGAGACCGGGGACGCCTTCGAGGCGCTGGAGCGATTCGTGCACGCGGCCGCCGACGAGCGGATCAGCGCGCTGTGCCCGATGGTCTCCAGCACCTTCGACAAGCACCACCCCGATCTCGAAGCGGCACGCGAGCGATTGGAGCGGATCGTCGCGGAACTCATGGACCGCGCCCAGCGGACCGGCCGGCTCCGCACCGATGTGAGCGTCGGCGACCTGATGATCGTCGTCGCCCAGCTGAGCCGGCCCCCGGCCGGCACCGGCTGCCTCGTCAACGACCGCTTCGTCCACCGTCATCTGCAGCTGTTCCTGGACGGCCTGAGGGCTCCGGCCCCGTCGGTCCTGCCGGGGACGCCCACCACCATGGAGGAGCTGCGCCGTCCCCTGACCGATTAGTTCAGCGCTCCGAACCAGTCCCAATCTCCGAGCAGTGCGGCCGTCGACGACGACGGGCCGTGAGTCTTCGTCTCCGTTTTTCCGCCACGAAGTCCCGAAGTGGGTACCCCCATGTCTGACACAGCCTCAAAGGCTCCAGGAAGCACCGTCGGTGCTCCCGACTCCAACCGCTGGAAGGCGCTCGTCTTCATCGCGCTCGCCCAGCTGATGGTCGTCCTCGACGCCACCATCGTGAACATCGCGCTGCCCTCCGCCCAGCAGGACCTGGGCATCTCCGACGGCAACCGCCAGTGGGTCGTCACGGCCTACGCGCTCGCCTTCGGCGGCCTGCTGCTGTTCGGCGGCCGCATAGCCGACCTGTGGGGCCGCAAGCGCGCCTTCGTCATCGGCCTGACCGGCTTCGCCGCCGCCTCCGCGCTCGGCGGGGCGGCCACCACCGGCGCCATGATGTTCGGCGCCCGTGCCCTCCAGGGCGTCTTCGGCGCCATGCTCGCCCCCGCCGCGCTCTCCCTGCTCGCCGTGATGTTCACGGACGCCAAGGAGCGCGCCAAGGCCTTCGGCATCTACGGCGCGATCGCCGGTGGTGGCGGCGCCGTCGGCTTCATCCTCGGCGGCGTGCTGACCGAGTACCTGGACTGGCGCTGGACGTTCTTCGTGAACATCCCCTTCGCCATCGTCGCCGCGCTCGGTGCCTACTTCGTCATCCGTGAGCCGGAGGGCGGCCGCAACCGCAACCCGCTCGACATCCCCGGCGTCCTGCTCTCCACCCTCGGCCTGGTCGCGCTGGTGTACGGCTTCACCCGCGCCGAGTCCGACGGCTGGGGCGACTCCCTGACCGTCGGCCTGTTCGTCGCCTCCGCGGTCCTGCTGATCGCGTTCGTCGTCACCGAGGCCCGCGTCAAGGCCCCGCTGCTGCCCCTGCGCGTGGTCACCGACCGCAACCGCGGCGGCATCTACCTCTCGCTCGGCATCGCCATCATCGCGATGTTCGGCACCTTCCTCTTCCTGACCTACTACCTGCAGGTCGTGAAGGGCTTCTCGCCGATCAAGACGGGCTTCGCCTTCCTGCCGATGATCGCCGGCATGATGGTCGGCTCCACCCAGATCGGCACCCGCCTGATGACCCGGGTCCCGGCCCGTGCCCTGATGGGTCCCGGCTTCCTGGTCGCCGCGGTCGGCATGCTGCTGATGACGCAGCTGGAGATCGGCTCCTCGTACGCCTCGACGATCCTGCCCGCGATGCTGCTGCTCGGTCTCGGCATGGGTACGGCGTTCATGCCGGCCATGTCCCTGGCCACGCTCGGTGTCGAGCCCCGGGACGCCGGTGTCGCCTCCGCGATGGTCAACACCTCGCAGCAGGTGGGCGGCGCGATCGGTACGGCCCTGCTGAACACGATCGCCGCGTCCGCGACGACGTCGTACATCAAGGACCACATCGCCGGCGCGAGCTCCAAGTCCCAGCAGCAGCTGGTGGCCCTGCAGGGCCAGGTGCACGGCTACACCAACGCCATCTGGTTCGCCGTCGGCATGCTGGTGCTCGCGGCGGTGATCGTGGTGACCCTGGTCAACACCGGCACCCCCGGCTCGACCACCGTCACCGGCTCCGAGGAGGGCGCCGAGGACGATCTGGCCGTCCCGGTGATCGCCCACTGACGGCCCCCGTACGGCCGTACCCCTTCGGAAACCTCCGTACGCGGGAGGAAGGGGACGCCCCCCGCGTACGGCCCCGGGATCTGCCCTGGTCTTGCTGAGTGAGCGGCTCAGCGGAGCCAGGGCAGGTCCGCGCCCGCCTCGTCGGGCTGCAGGCCCTCGGCGACGATCTGCATGATCTCGCCGAGGGCCTGCTGCTGCTCGGGGGTCAGCCGCTCGAACACCGCCTGCCGTACGGCCGTCACATGGCCCGGCGCGGTGCGGTCGAGCACCTCGTGGCCCTGCTGGGTGAGCACCGCGAACTGGCCCCGCTTGTCGGAGGGGCAGTCCTCGCGGCGCACCCAGCCGTTCTTCTCCAGACGCGCGATGGCGTGCGAGAGCCGGGAGCGGGTGATCTTCGCCTTCATCGCCAGCTCCGTCATCCGCAGCCGGCCGTCCGGGGCCTCGGCGAGGCCGACCAGCAGGCCGTAGTAGATGTGCGGCATGCCCGCGTCGCGCTGGAGCTGGCGGTCGAGATGGTCCTCGAGGAGGGTGGTGGCATGCAGGTAGGAGCGCCAGATGCGTTGTTCCTCGGGGGTGAGCCAGCGGGTCTCGGTCTCGTTGGCGGATGCGGGTGCCGTATTCATGCATCTACTGTACGAGACCCCTTCTTGAAAATTAAACAAAACCGGCGTACGCTCGGTTCATAGAGTTTGAGATTTCAACTATCAGGGAGCCGCCGCCATGTCCGCCGCCACCCAGGAGCGCATGCCCGCCCTGTACCTGAGCCACGGCGCCCCGCCGCTCGCGGACGACCCCGTTTGGCCGGGCCAGCTCGCCGCCTGGTCCGCCGACCTGCCCCGCCCCAAGGCGATCCTGATGGTCTCCGCCCACTGGGAGGAGGCCCCCCTCGCCCTCGGCGCGGTGCACACGGTCCCGCTCGTCTACGACTTCTGGGGCTTCCCCGAGCACTACTACCAGGTGACCTACGGGGCCCCGGGCGCCCCCGAACTCGCCGAGTCCGTCCGCAAGCTGCTGCGCGCCCCCGGCACGCCCGTTCAGGACATCCCCGACCGCGGCCTCGACCACGGTGCCTACGTCCCGCTCGTCGAGATGTTCCCGGCCGCCGACATCCCGGTCCTGCAGATCTCCATGCCGACCCTCGACCCGGTCCGGCTCATGGAGATCGGCCGCAAGCTGGCGCCGCTGCGCGACGAGGGCGTGCTGATCGTCGGCTCCGGCTTCTTCACCCACAACCTGGCCGCCCTGCGGTACGCCGGGAACGGCGTGCCGACCTGGTCCTCGGAGTTCGACGACTGGGGGCACCGGGCGCTGGAGAACCGCGACTGGGACAGCCTCCTGGACTTCCTCGACAAGGCACCGGCCGGCCGTTACGCCCACCCGCGCACCGAGCACTTCGCCCCGCTGTTCGTCACGATGGGCGCGGCGGAGGCCGGTGGCGAGCTGGACGCGCAGAAGTCGGTGATCGAGGGCTTCTGGATGGGGATGGCGAAGCGGTCGGTGCAGTTCGGCTGAGGTCCTTTGAGGTCCTTCGGGGGCTGAGGCTCCTGGGACTTACGCCTTCGGGGACTTCAGCTTCGGGGACCGCGGCTTCGGGGGGCTACGGCTTCGAGGACTACAGCTCCTTCTCGTACCAGGCCACGTCCCAGTAGCGGCCGAACTTCCGGCCCACCTCGCGGTACGTGCCGACGTACCGGAAACCGAAGCGTTCATGCAGCCGCGTGGACGCTTCGTTGGGTTGCGCGATGCCCGCGTAGGCGCGGTGCACGTCCTCGCCCGCCAGGTCCTCGAACAGGGCCTTGTACAGCAGCGTGCCGATGCCGCGCCGGCCCGCGCGCGGGGCGACGTAGACCGTGACCTCCACCGAGGTCTCGTAGGCGGGCTTGGCGCGATAAGGACTGGACGTGGCGTAGCCCAGAATTTCCTGTGTGTCCGCGTCTGCGGCAACCTTCAGGCGGTGCGGCCCGTCTTCAGGGTGGGAGAGCAGCCACGGGCGGCGCTCCTGAGCAGTGAAAACAGCGGTATCGAATGTGATGGACGTCTCACGGACGTAGTGGTTGTAGAGGTCGGTGAGGGCCTGGAGGTCCGCCTCGACTCCCGGTCTGACCTGCACCTCTCCACGCTCCGCCGGCATCCTGCCTCCTCGTGTGGCCGCACAGGGTACTGCATGATCAGAAAATCGGAGGGTCGGGTTGGGAATTCTGTCCGGTTTCCAGTCGTTGTTCCGGTCAGATGCAGGGCACCCGACAAAGGTGCTGAGCGGTACTCGACGACGAGTGCCCAGCGTCTGAGAAGGACCAACACCCGCCAGCCCACCATTGCAAGGGAGCACGCATGGCAACCCGTGCCGTCGCCCGTCGTCAGTCCGCCACCGGCGAGACCGACACGGCAAGCAGTGTTCGCGCACATGGCGGCGAGATCGCAGACCGCGACCTGGTCGGCATGTACCTCGACGAGATAGCGCGCACACCGCTGCTCGATGCCGCCAAGGAAGTCGAGCTGTCCCAGATCATCGAGGCGGGTGTGTTCGCGCGACAGGTTCTCGACGGGTACGAGGAGTCCAAGGCCGACGCTTCCCGTGAGGAGCTCGAGGCCTTGGTCGCCGAGGGGGAGCGGGCCAAGGACATCTTCATCCGCTCCAACCTCCGCCTGGTCGTGGCCGTGGCGCGGCGCTACCCCCGCAGCGGCCTGCCCCTGCTGGACCTGATCCAGGAGGGCAACGCCGGTCTGGTCCGCGCGGTGGAGAAGTTCGACTACCGCAAGGGCTTCAAGTTCTCGACGTACGCGACCTGGTGGATCCGCCAGGCCATCACGCGCTCGATCGCCGACCAGTCCCGCACCATCCGGCTGCCCGTCCACCTGGTGGAGGAGCTGGGCCGGATCCGCCGGGTGCAGCGCGAGTTCAACCGGGAGAACGGCCGCGACCCGGAGCCGGCGGAGATCGCCGCCGAGCTCGGCTCGACACCGGAGCGCGTCTCCGACGTCCTGGACTGGGCCCGTGACCCGGTCTCGCTGAACATGTCGGTGGACGACGAGGGCGAGACCCAGTTCGGCGACCTGCTCGAGGACACCTCGGCGGTTTCTCCCGAGCAGTCGGTCCTGACCCTGCTCCGCAGCGAGGAACTGGACGACCTCATCGGCCGCCTGGACCCGCGCACGGCGTCCATCATCAAGATGCGGTACGGCATCGAGGACGGCCGTGAGCGCACGCTGACGGAGGTCGGCAAGGAGCACGGCCTCACCCGCGAGCGCATCCGGCAGATCGAGAAGCACGCCCTCCTGGAACTGAAGAAGCTGGCCCGCGACACGGGCTTCGAGGCGGCGGCGTAGGCCGAGGCGGGGCCCGCGGCCGCCACGGGATTCCGTGCGCGACGGGGCACAGCCCGGGTCGCTCGGCGTACGACGGTCGCGGACCGCGTGCGCCGGGTGGCTCAAGACCGCGCAAACCTGGCGGAGTCAGACCGCTTCAACAGGTCAGCTCGCGGGAACAAGACTTCGGGGCACGGGAGTTCGACACCGTAGCCGTGAGTCGTCGAGCGTGGGTCGTCGAGCGTGAGTCGACGAACGTGAAGTCGTCAGCAGTCCGTGTCTTTTGAGCGGACCCAAGAGCCAAGTCCCGACGCAACACCCCCCCGGCGCCGGGACCTTCCCAAGCCGGGCTCCGGCGCCCTCCCCCCGGGCGCCGGAGCCCGGCTCTTTTTGTGACCCGAGCGGTGGCGGGGCGGGGGAGGTGCGTGGCTGTCGGCCGGGGCCGGGGGCCGCTGGCGTGCGGGCGGCGGGGCCGGGCATGCTGGGAGACGGGGCACCCCGGACCTGAACCCCGGGGTGGCCCGCCGGATGGCAGATTGTGCCACATCGGCATAGCCTGCCGATGTGAGCAGCCCCACCCCCTCCTCGAACTCCCGTGGAACCTCCTCGCAGGCCCCCGCCACCCTCACCGAACGGCGCAAGGCGGCCACCAGGATGGAGATCGCCCGAGCGGCGGCCGGACTGTTCGTGAGACAGGGCCTGCGCGCCACCCGCGCCGAGGACATCGCCCAGGCCGCCGGGGTCGCGCCGCGCACGTTCTATCGCTACTTCGCCACCAAGGAGGAGGCCGTCGCCCCCCTCTACGCGGCCGGCGCCCACCGCTGGGTGGAGGCGGTCACCGAGGCCCCCGCCCACCTCTCCGTCCCCGAGGCCCTCGAACACGCGGCCCGCCACACCTTCACCCCGGGCGCCGGCGTCTCCGCGTCCTCCTGGGAACTCGTCCGCACCCTCATCCGCCTCACCGACACGAGCCCGGCCCTGGGGAAGGTCTGGGCGGAGGTCTGCCGGGACTCGGAGGGCAGGCTGGGGGAGGCGCTGGCGAGGAGGCTCGGCGCTTTGGACAACGTTGGCAGAGCCTCTGGTGCGTCGCCGGGCACAGCTTCCAGTGCGTCGCCGGGCACAGCTTCCGGTGCGTCGCCGGGCACAGCTTCCGGTACGTCCCCGCGACTGCGGTTCGCCGCAGCGGTGGCCGGTGCCGCGGTGCGGGTGGCCGTGGAGGCGTGGGCGGCGAGCGACGCCCCGACCACGGGCCCGAACGGACCGGCGGCGATGGCACTGAGAAACCTCGATGCGCTACGGGACTTCCCGTGGAGGGAGTTCACGGAAGAGCATGGTTAGGGCTTGGGGCTTGGGAGCTCGGGGCTAGCCGGCCGCTCTCACCAACCGGCCCCCCAACTCCCGTACGCACTCGACGAGTTCCGCAGGCTCCCGGACCGTGAACTCAAGGCCCGTCAGGACCAGCCGGACCGCCGTCCACTCCATCGCGTCGCTCACCGTCGCCCGCAGCCGGCAGGACCCCGAGTCCAGCGGCTCCGGCGTGCCCAGCCACGTCGGCAGCTTCGCCGCGGCGACCTCCGCCGGCGCGGCGAAGGTGACCTCGAAGTCGTAGGACTCCTGCTGCCGTTGCATGGAGCGGCGCAGATACTCGGCCGCGCTCCCCGTCGGCAGCTCCCGCGGAGCGAACCGCGCGCCGGTCGCGAATGGCTCGCTCACCCGGTCGACCCGGAAGGTCCGCCAGTCGGCGCGATCGAGGTCGTACGCGACGAGGTACCACCGCCGCCCGGCCGAGACGAGCCGGTACGGCTCCGTCACCCGCCGCGTCTCGGTGCCGTCCTTCGCCCGGTAGGCGAACCGCAGCCGCTCCCGCCCCGCCACCGTGGACGCCATCACGGTCAGTGTCTCGGGCGCGATGCTCGCCCCGTCCCCGCTGGTCAGCGGCATGGTCGCGGCCTGGAGCGTGGAGACGCGGTGCCGCAGGCGGGAGGGCAGCACCTGTTCCAGCTTGGCCAGCGCCCGTACGGACGCCTCGTCCACCCCCTCCAGCGCGTGCCCGGCGCCCGCGCGCAGACCGACCGCGATGGCCACCGCCTCCTCGTCGTCGAGCACGAGTGGCGGCATCGCCTTGCCCGCGATCAGCCGGTAGCCGCCGTCCGCACCCATCGTGGCCTGCACGGGATAGCCCAGCTCGCGCAGCCGTTCGATGTCGCGCCGTACCGTGCGCCGGGAGACCCCGAGCCGGTCGGCGAGCTCGCCGCCGGGCCATTCGCGGGGCGTCTGGAGGAGGGAGAGGAGCTGCAGCAGTCGTGCCGGGGTGTCCGTCGTCATGAGTTCGAGGATGCCGTACAACTAGGACACGATCTGACCTATAGGGGCCGTAGCTTCAAGGTATGACCTCCACCGAAACACCAGACGTGAATTCCGATGTGAATGCCGACGTGAGCTCCGACGTGAGTACGGCCGTCGTAACGGACCGGCGTCGCTGGTTCGCGCTCGCGATCGTGATGACCGCCGCCTTCATGGACCTCGTCGACGTCACGATCGTCAACATCGCGATCCCGTCCATCCAGCGGGAAGCGGGCGCCTCCTTCAGTCAGATCCAGTGGATAACGGCCGGTTACGCGCTGGCCTTCGCCGCCGGGCTGATCACAGGTGGTCGCTTGGGTGACATTCACGGACGTAAGCGACTGTTCCTGGTCGGTATCGGCGGTTTCACGCTCGCCTCGGCGCTGTGCGGCTTCGCCGCGAACCCGGAGATGCTGGTCGCCTCACGGATCATGCAGGGCGGCATGGCGGCGATGATGGTCCCGCAGGTCCTCTCGATCGTGCACGCGACCTTCCCGGCCCATGAGCGCGGCAAGGTGTTCGGTCTGTTCGGCGCGGTCGTCGGCCTGGGCGCCGTGACCGGCCCGCTGCTCGGCGCCCTGCTGACCGAGTGGAACCTGTTCGGCCTCGAATGGCGCCCCATCTTCCTCATCAACCTGCCCGTAGGCATCGCGGGGCTCATCCTCGGCAGTCGCTTCATCACCGAGTCCAGGGCCCCGCGCGCGCTGAGGCTGGACCTCGTCGGCGTCGCGCTGGTGACCCTGGGCCTGCTGATGCTGCTCTACCCGCTGACCCGTGGCCGCGAGCTGGGCTGGCCGCTGTGGGGATACGGCTCGATGGCGGGCGCGGTCGTGGTATTCGGGGCGCTGGTGGCGTACGAGCGCCGGAAGGCGGCACGGGACGGTTCGCCGCTGATCGAACTCTCCCTGTTCCGGGTGAAGAGCTTCGCGGCGGGGATCGCGGTGCAGACGGTCTTCGGGGTCGCGCTCGGTGTGTTCTTCCTGGTGTGGACGCTGTACATGCAGATCGGCCTGGGCTGGAGCCCGCTGCGGGCCGGCCTGACCGGCGTGCCCTTCTCGATCGCCGTCTCCACGGCGGCGGGGCTGTCCGTGCAGCAACTGGTCCCGCGGTTCGGCCGCAAGGTGCTGCAGGCGGGCGCGCTGCTGATGGCCCTGGGCGTGCTGCTCTACATCGCCGAGTCCGACCGGTACGGCCTCGGCATCGCCTCCTGGCAGATGGCCCTTCCGCTGGTGGTGATGGGCGTCGGCATGGGCCTGATCGTCGCCCCGCTGACGGACGTGGTGCTGTCCGAGGTGCCGCGCGAGCACGCGGGATCGGCGTCGGGCCTGATCAACACGGTCCAGCAGATGGGGAACGCGCTCGGACTCGGCCTCGTGTCGGTGGTCTTCTTCGGCGAGATCGGCGACCGGCTGACCCGCACCCAGGTGGGCCCGGCCTTCGTGAACGCCTTCCAGCACGCGCTGGTGTGGGTGGCGGCGGTCATGGGGCTGATCTTCACCCTGATGTTCGCGCTGCCGAAGCGGCCGGCGCAGCATGTGGAGGGGGCGGACGGGATGAATGGCGTCGCTGATGCCGCTGATGTTGCCGATGTCGCTGGTGTTGACGGCGGTGACGGCGGTGACGGGCCCGGGCTCAGGTCTGGGCAGTCGGAGGAGCAGCAGCCGTCGCTGGTCGGGTGAGTGGGCGTCGCCCCAGGTCGGACCGGTCGTCAGGGCCCGTCCTCGCATCGCGGGGGCGGGCCTTCGCCGTGCCGCCCCCGGCGTCCTCTCGGGCCGCTGGCGCCCGTATGTGTCCGACTGATGCCCGAACCTGTTTACTTTCCGGAAATCCGGGCGTAGCCTCCCGACTGAAGCCACAGGTTCGGGCATCGATCGGAAACGGTCGGACATCGGGTTCGCCGGGGTCAACGGGTACTCGCACCGGAGGGGAACGGACATGTACGCACCGGAGCGGCAGCAGGAGATCCTCCGGCTCGCCCGTGACGGCGGCCGGGTGGACGTCGTGTCGCTGGCCGAGGAGTTCCAGGTGACGGCGGAGACGATCCGCCGCGACCTGAAGGCCCTCGACCGCGCCGGCCTGGTCCGCCGCGTGCACGGCGGTGCCATCCCGGCCGGACGTCTCGACTTCGAACCGGACCTCACCGAACGCGAGAGCACCTCCACCGACGAGAAGGACCGCATCGCCAAGGCCGCCGTCGCGGAACTGCCGACCGAGGGCACCCTGATCCTCGACGCCGGTACGACGGTCGCCCGCCTCGCGGCCGCCCTCCCGCTGGAGTCGTCCCTCACCGTCGTCACCCACAGCCTCCCCATCGCGGCCCGCCTCGCGGACCACCCCGGCATCCAGCTCCATCTGGTCGGGGGGCGCGTACGGCACCGTACGCGCGCCGCCGTGGACGCCTGGGCGCTGCGCGCCTACGGCGAGATCCGGGCGGACGTCCTCTTCGTCGCGGCCAACGGCTTCTCCGCCGACCACGGCCTGACCACCCCCGACCTCGCCGAGGCCGCGGTGAAGCGCGCGGCCGTCGCCGCAGCCCGCCGCGTGGTGTTGCTCGCCGACTCCTCCAAGCACGGCCAGGAGCACTTCGCCCGCTTCGGCGACCTGAGCGACGTGGACCTGCTGATCACCGACAGCGGTCTGAGCCAAGACGACGCCGTCGCCATCGAGCGCGGCGGCACGGAAGTGGTGCGCGCATGATCCTCACCGTCACCCCCAACCCCTCCCTCGACCGCACCTACGAAGTTCCCTCCCTGGAGCGCGGCGAGGTCATCCGCGCCACCGGCGAACGCATGGACCCGGGCGGCAAGGGCGTGAACGTCTCGCGCGCCGTCGCGGCCGCCGGACAGCGCACGGTCGCCGTCCTGCCCCTGGGTGGTGCGCCGGGAGCGCTCGTCGCGGACCTGCTCGACGCGCAGGGCATCGAGGTCGCGCCGGTCCCGGTCGCCGGAGCCACCCGCTCCAACATCGCGCTCGCGGAGGCGGACGGGGTACTGACCAAGATCAACGCGCCGGGTCCGGAGCTGTCCGCGGAGGAGCAGGAACTGCTCCTGGAGACGGTGCGCGCCCAGTCCGGGGACGCGGACTGGATCGCCTGCTGCGGGAGCCTTCCGCGTGGCCTCGCGCCGGCGTGGTACGCCGACGTCGTCGCGCGGGCGCACGCCGGGGGCGTGCGGATCGCCCTGGACACCTCGGGGCGCGCGCTCCTGGAGGCGCTGCGCGAGCGGCCCGACGTGGTGAAGCCGAACGCCGAGGAGCTCGCGGAAGCGGTCGGGCGCCCCCTGGCGACGGTTGGCGACGCGGTGAAGGCGGCCGAGGAGTTGCGCGAGATGGGCGCGCGCGCCGTGCTCGCGAGCCTGGGCGCCGACGGGCAGCTGCTCGTGGACGGCGCGGGCGCCTGGTTCGGCAGCGCCCGTGTGGACGCCGTCCGCAGCAACGTGGGCGCCGGCGACTCGTCCCTGGCCGGCTTCCTGATCGCCGGCGGCAGCGGCCCGAAGGCCCTCGCCTCGGCGGTGGCCCACGGTGCGGCGGCCGTCCAGCTACCGGGCAGCGTCATGCCGACCCCGTCCGACCTGAACCCGGCAGCGGTCACGGTGACGACCGAGGTACCGATGGACCGCGCACTGACGGAGCCGGTGTCATGAGCGTGCGTACGACGCCCGGGACGGCGCGTGGTGTGGCGCGCAAGACGGCGCTCGGCGTGGCGCGCGGGACTGCGCTCGGTCACCCGGCTCTCGAACGGCGAGGCTCCGCGTTACTCGCCATGAACGACGGGAGGCAGGGGCACCTGAGCCGTCCTGCCGCCCTGAGAAGGCGGGGTTTCCCCGGCCCCGCCTCCATTGGCACCGAGATCCTCCCCACCTCCCACAAAACCCCCGTCCCCACCCCCGCCCACCCCACTCCCCGGGCGATACGCGTGCTAAGGAGCCCGCGATGAGCGACATGATCACCGCGGATCTGGTCGATCTCGACCTGTCCGCCGACACCAAGGAAGCGGCGGCGCGTGCCCTCGCGGAGCGCATGGTGGCCCTGGGCCGGGTGACCGACCTGGAGGGCTTCCTCGCCGACGTGGCCGCCCGCGAGGCACAGATGCCGACCGGCCTCGACGGCGGCATCGGCATCCCGCACTGCCGCAGTGAGCACGTCACCGAGCCGACGCTCGCCTTCGGCCGCAGCGCCGCCGGTGTCGACTTCGGCGCGCCGGACGGTCCCGCCGACCTGATCTTCCTGATCGCCGCGCCGGCCGGTGCCGACGACGCCCACCTGACGATCCTGTCGTCGCTGGCCCGGCAGCTGATGAACGCCGAGTTCACCGGCGCGCTGCGGTCGGTGGGGGACGCGGCGGCCGCGGCGGCGCTGATCCGCGGGGACGCGCCGGCGGCGGACGCCGAGAGCGCGAGCGGCGCGGGCGAGGGCGGATCCGCGGGCGCGGGCAGCGCGTCGGAGGGTGCGAAGGGCGCCGCGAGCGCCGCTCAGGGCGCCTCCACAGACTCCGTGGCGTCGTCGGTGGCGGCCTCCGCCGACGCCGCCACGGACAACACGGCCCCGGCGCCGGGCGCGAGCGTCGATGACGCATCCGCCCCGGCGTCGGGCGCCCCCTCCGCCGACGAGCGCCCCTTCCGCATCGTCGCGGTCACTTCCTGCCCGACCGGCATCGCCCACACCTACATGGCGGCCGAGTCGCTGGAGAACGCGGGCCGCGAGTCGGGCGTCGAGGTCGTCGTCGAGACGCAGGGCTCGGCGGGCTTCACCCGGCTCGACCCGGCGGTCATCGCGGCTGCGGACGGTGTGATCTTCGCCCACGACGTGCCCGTACGCGAGAAGGAGCGCTTCGCCGGCAAGCCGACCGTCGACGTCGGCGTGAAAGCCGGTATCAACCGTCCCGGCGAGCTGATCTCCGAGGTGCGCGGGAAGGCGGAGCGCGGTGAGGTGACCGCGGGCGCCCCCGCGGGCAGGGGCACGCCGGTCGAGCGCGCCGGTGACGCCGACGAGGGGTACGGCACCAAGCTGCGCAAGTGGCTGATGTCCGGCGTGAGTTACATGGTCCCGTTCGTCGCTGCGGGCGGTCTGCTGATCGCCCTCGGGTTCGCGATCGGCGGATACGAGATCAAGACGGCGCCGTCGGTGATGGACCACTTCGTGTGGACCCAGACGGACAGCTGGGCGGCCCTGCTCTTCCAGATCGGCGGCGTCGCCTTCGGCTTCCTCGTCCCGGTCCTGGCCGGCTACATCGCGTACGGCATGGCGGACCGGCCGGGTCTCGTCCCCGGGTTCGTGGGCGGCATGATCGCGTCCACCATCAACGCGGGCTTCCTCGGCGGTCTGGTCGCCGGTCTGCTCGCCGGCGGTGTGGTGATGGCGATCCAGCGGATCAACATCCCGGCGGTGCTGCGCGGCATCATGCCGGTGGTGGTGATCCCGCTGATCTCCTCGGCGATCGTCGGGTTCCTGATGTTCGTCGTCGTGGGCAAGCCCATCGCCTCCGCCCAGAAGGGCATGACCGACTGGCTGAACAGCCTCTCCGGCTCCAACGCCATCCTGCTCGGCGCCCTGCTCGGCCTGATGATGTGCTTCGACCTCGGCGGACCCGTCAACAAGGTCGCCTACACCTTTGCCACCGCCGGCATCGCGGTCTCCAGCCCGAGCGACTCCGCCATGAAGATCATGGCCGCGGTCATGGCCGCCGGCATGGTCCCGCCGCTCGCGATGGCCCTGGCCACGACGGTCCGCGGCAAGCTCTTCACCGAGACCGAGCGCGAGAACGGCAAGGCCGCCTGGGTCCTCGGCGCCTCCTTCATCTCCGAGGGCGCGATCCCGTTCGCCGCGGCCGACCCGCTGCGCGTCATCCCCTCCTCCATGGTGGGCGGCGCGATCACCGGCGCCCTGTCGATGGCGTTCAGCGCCACCCTGCGCGCCCCCCACGGCGGCATCTTCGTGGTCCCGCTGATCGGCAACCCGTTCCTCTACCTGATCGCCATCGCGGTCGGCGTGTGTGTCACGACCTCCCTGGTCGTGGTCCTGAAGGGGATGCGCAAGCCGGCGCCCGGCGCCGTGAGCCCCGGCACCGCCGCCGACCCGGCCGCAGCGACGGCCGATGCGAAGCAGCCGGTGGCGGCGTAACCAGCGCCCCGCAATCCGTGCGGCGGTCGGCCGTGGTCCCGTGGGAGGGGCCACGGCCGACCCATGTCCCTTTGGCGCACTGTGAGTTGGTCGCGGCACCTACGGGGCAACTGCGGCACCTGTGCGACCTGCGAGATACGTCACGGTCCAGGCCTAAAGTCCCGGACCGTGGTGTCTACTGGGCTCATGCCCGATGAGCACGTCTCGATCCTCCAGTCGCTGGGCGTGGCCCTGCTGGCCTTCGCCACCGTCGTCTGGGGCTTCGGCCTGGTCCGCCTCCTGCGCCGCTACCGCTCCGGAGCCGACCTGTGGGGCGCGGACGACTTCCTGCACGGCCTCCCGTCCCAGCGTGAGGCCGGTCCCCACCTGGAGGCCGTCGAACTGACCCCCGCGGAGCGAGACGCGTTCGCCGTTCTCGTACGCCGGCTCAACGACGGCCACTGAGGCGCGAGACACCCGCCTGGCGCTGAGGCGTGCGCCGGGACCGTGCGCCCCACTTCACGCGCCGTCGGCGCCGCGGCTCAGGAAACGCGCGACGCGCGCCGCTCCATGGCGTCCCGCGCCGCGTCCTCGGTGACGTACACCTCGCACATGTGCCGCCCGTCCGGTGTCGCCGTGTGCTCGACCTCCCAGAGGGAGACCTCCGCGCCGTCGCGCAGCAGGAACGCGTGCTCGTAGAGCGAGAAGCACAGCCCGGCACGGCCCGCTCGACACGGGCGTCCGAAAGCCTGCGTGATCTGGTGCGCGAACGCCGTGGCCAGTAACGCCGCCGTCTCCGCACCCGGCCGGTCCGCGTTCTCCGCACGGCGCAGCAGCCGGCGCGCGTGGTCCGCCGAGTCGTCCGGCAGGTACGCGTGCCGGGGCGCGGGGACCGGCGACAGATGCACGGTCACCGGCAGCTCGAAGTCCGGCGCGTCCGGGGGCAGCGGCAGCCGGGCGGTGGCGGTGCGGACCTCCTCCTCGTCCACATACACCTCGTGCTGCGTGACGCTGCCCGGCGCGGTGTTGTGCACGAGCTCCCACAGGGTGAGCGCCGACCCGTCGGCGAGCAGCCAGGTGTGCCGGTACGTCTCCCGGTGCAGCCCCGAACTGTGGTGCGCCGAATGCAGCGAAGTGTCATACGCCAGCGCACAGTCGAGTCGCCGTATGGTGTCGTCCGGCAACTCGAAGGAGTTCAGGGCACGACCGAGGAGCCGCTCGAGGTGCTCCTCCGGAGACTCGGGCGACTCGGGTGGTTCGTACGCAGTGGTCTCGTACGGAACGCTCAAGGTTTCTCCCGGCGTTGCTGCATGTCACCTTGTGGGTGCATACCGTAGCCCCTCGGCCGGACATCATGTCCGGGAACCGAGAAAACGTACGCCGGGAAAACGCGCGGGCCGTGCGAGAAGTTCCCGCTCGGCCCGATGATCCGTCAAAATCCGCCGCTCAGAGGCCGTTTACGGCGATCAAGAGGGCGCACGCGATCAGCTGGCGCTCTGCCTGTACGCCCGGGCGCCCGTCCCCGCCGCTCACTCGCCGCCGTACAACTCCTCGTACGACGGCCATACTCCGCCCGGCCCGTCCACGGACCGGGCGGCGCGCACGGCGCGTACGATCGCGCGCGTCACCAGGTCCGTACCGGCCTCGAGGATCGCGTTCAGCGCGAGGGGATTGCCGGCGTCGAGCTGGTGCTCCCCCGTGGCCAGGGCGAAGACCGTGTCGCCGTCATTCAGCATGTGCACCGGCCGCACGGCGCGTGCGATGCCGTCGTGCGCCGTACCGGCCAGCTTCTGCGCCTGCGCTTTCGACAGGTCCGCGTCGGTGGCGACCACGGCGAGCGTGGTGTTCAGCGGAGGGCGCGCGCTCTTCGCCGCGGCCTCGGCGAGGCGCCGGCGCGCCGCCTCGTGGACGTGCGTCTCCGGATGGTTCACGCGGCCCGAGAACAACTCCCCGTACAGCGCGCCCGTTTCCGGATCCATCACCGACCCCACCGCGTTGACGACCACCAGCGCACCCACCGTGATCCCGGAGTCCAGCACGGTGCTCGCGCTGCCCACCCCGCCCTTCATCGGTCCGGCGGCGGCTCCCGTGCCGGCTCCGACGCACCCTTCCCGTACGCTCGCGCCGATCGCGCTCGCCGCCGCGGCCTCGACCGCGGCCCGCCCGGTGGCGGCGTCGGGCCTGGCCCGGAAGTCACCGCCCCGCCCCAGGTCGAAGACGCAGGCGGCGGGCACCACCGGCACGACATGAGAAGGGTCCTCCCCGACCCGCACGCCGCGCCGCTGCTCCTCCAGCCACGCCATCACCCCGGACGCCGCGTCCAGCCCGTAGGCGCTGCCGCCGGTGAGCACGATCGCCTCGACCTTCTGCACGAGGTTGCGCGGGTCGAGGGCGTCGGTCTCCTTGGTGCCGGGGCCGCCGCCCCGGACGTCCACGGCGGCGACAGCGCCGCCTTCCGGGGCGAGGACGACCGTGGTGCCGGTGAGCCAACCGCCGCCGGTGCGTGTCGCGTGCCCCACCCGCAGCCCGGCGACATCGGTCAAGGCGTCAACTGTCATGGAGCCAGTCTCGCCCGCACCACCGCCACAGCGCGTGTGCGTCAGACGACGGGACTGGTCGCCTGCTCCCCGCTCGTTCCGCTCGCCCCGCGCTCCCGGGCGACCATGCGTGCCGTCAACGTCACGCCGGTCGCCACCGCCAGCGCCGCCACGATGCCCGCCCCCAACACCGCCCACCTGCCGAGGAACGTGCAGACGATCACCAGCAGTGCCGTGACCGGCAGCACCAGCTGCTGGGTGATGCCCACCTTGAAGTAGCGCGAGTGCAGCGCCCACACGCACACCAGGTACAGCGCCGTGGGCAGGGTGACCGCGGCCGACGCCGCCAGTGTGGAGATGTGTGCCCTGCCGACGGCCTGCTCGACCGCCACCTCCAGGCCGGCACCGATCGCGGCGGCCGAGCCGAAGATCAGGTAGTGGCCGTAACCCCACAGGAACGCCTGGCCGCTGATGCGAAGACGTCCGTGGATCGGCACCACGAAGTAGATCCACCAGGCTGCGAAGACGATGAGCAGCCCACCCGCCGCGATCGGCAGCAGTTCGCCCAGCGCGTCGTGCTCGTCCACCCCCGACTGCACGGCCGCCGTGGCCGCGGCGATCGTCTCGCCGATCACGATGATCGTGAACAGCCCGTACCGCTCGGAGATGTGGTGCGGATGCCAGGACGTGGCGAAGTCCTTCTCCGCGTAGAGCGGGACACACATCTCGACGATCGCCATCACCAGGAAGACCCACGGGCGGGCATGCTCCGGCAGAACGACCAGGCCGAGCCAGCCGACCATGCACAGCAGCACGCCACCGGCGTACCGCAGCGCCGTGGTTCTCTCGGCCCCCTCCGCGGATCTCGCCGCTCTCAGCCAGTGCGCCGCCATCGCCAGCCGCATGATCACGTAACCCAGCCAGACCACCAGGTAGTCGTGGTCCTCGAAGGCCCGCGAAATTCCGGCGGCCAGCACCAGCACACCGGCGATCTGCACCAGCGTGACGACTCGGTACAGGACGTCGTCGTTGTCGTAGGCCGAGGCGAACCAGGTGAAGTTCATCCAGGCCCACCAGATGGCGAAGAACTGCATCGCGTAACTCGCGATCCCGCTGCCCGCATGTCCTGCGACGACGGCGTGCACCAGGCCGACGCCCGCCTGCGCGACGGCCACCACGAAACAGAGGTCGAAGAAGAGCTCAAGGGGCGAGGCGACGCGGTGCGCCTCGTCACGGCCCCGGGCGGTGAGCCGACGCAGCGGCCCGTGACTCGCGGACGCGTCGGAGGAGCCCGAAGGCGGAGTCGAACTGGATGTCATGCGTCCTAGCACACCAGATAACCCCTCCATCCTCTTGTGAAGGGATTCACAAGAGGATGGAGGTTCGTCATCGCGGAGGAAAGACCAGGTCAGCCAGCACGAACGTCCCTGGTGTCGTTTGCCGTTAGGACCTTTGGCCCGAGATCGGGGACCAACGCCTCGCCCTGGGGCGGTGCGGACAGCGTGCAATGGATCCGTACCCACGAAGCGATGCGGAAGGCGCCGGCCATGACTGCCACTCCTGCGGAATCCACGAACCTCACCCCAGCCGACGAGGCGCCGGGTGAGCCGTCGCCGCAAGAGGACGCCTGGAGCGGCTTCCGGGGCGGGCTGTGGCGTGACGCCATCAATGTCCGCGACTTCGTCCAGCACAACTACGTCCCTTACCGGGGAGACGCGTCCTTCCTCACCGGCCCCACCGAGCGCACCACCAAGGTCTGGAACAAGCTCCTCGCGATGTTCCCCACCGAGAACGAGCGGGGCGTCTACGACGTCGACGTCAGGACACCCTCCCGCATCGACGCCTTCGCACCCGGCTACATCGACCGCGACCTCGACCTCGTGGTCGGCCTCCAGACCGACGCCCCGCTCAAGCGCGCCATCATGCCCAACGGCGGCTGGCGCATGGTCGAGAGCGCCCTGAGCGCCTACGGGTACGAGGCCGACCCCGCCGTCAGGGAGATCTACACCAAGCTCCGCAAGACCCACAACGACGGAGTCTTCGACGCCTACACCCCCGAGATCCGCGCCTGTCGTTCCTCCGGCATCATCACCGGCCTGCCCGACGCCTACGGCCGCGGCCGCATCATCGGTGACTACCGTCGCGTCGCCCTCTACGGCGTAGACCGGCTCATCGTCGCGAAGCGAGTGGACAAAAGCGCAGTCGAAGTCCTCTGGCCGAGCGCGGAGGTGATCCAGGAACGCGAGGAAATCGCCGAGCAGATCCGCGCCCTCGAGGACCTCAAAGCCATGGCCCTCTCCTACGGCCACGACATCTCCGGCCCCGCCCGCACCGGCCGCGAGGCCGTCCAGTGGCTGTACTTCGCCTACCTCGCCGCCGTCAAGGAACAGAACGGCGCCGCCATGTCGATCGGGCGCATCGACGCCTTCCTCGACATCTACCTCCAGCGGGACATTGAGCGCGGCCTGCTCACCGAGTCCGAGGCCCAGGAACTCATCGACGACTTCGTCATCAAGCTCCGCATCGTGCGCTTCCTGCGCACCCCCGAGTACAACGAGCTCTACTCCGGCGACCCCACCTGGGTCACCTGGTCCATGGCCGGCATCGGCGCCGACGGGCGCCCACTGGTCACCCGCACCACCTTCCGCGCCCTGAACACCCTCTACAACCTGGGCCCGGCCCCCGAACCCAACCTCACCGTCTTCTGGAGTCAGCGCCTGCCCGAGGCCTTCAAGAGGTACGCAGCCCAGGTCGCCGTCGACACCAGCGCCCTGCAGTTCGAGTCCGACGAGCTCATGCGCCCCAAATTCGGCGACGACACCGCCATCGCCTGCTGCGTCTCCGCCATGGCGATGGGCAAGCAGATGCAGTTCTTCGGCGCCCGCGTCAACGTCGCCAAGGCCCTGCTGTACGCCATCAACGGCGGCCGCGACGAGACGTCCGGCAAGACCGTCGTCGAGGGCTTCGAGCCGATCACCGACGAGTACCTCGACTACGACAGCGTCCTCACGGCGTACGTCGCCATGCTCGACTGGCTCGCGAAGACCTACGTGCACGCGCTCAACGTCATCCACTACATGCACGACAAGTACGCCTACGAGCGACTGGAAATGGCCCTGCACGACCGAGCCGTCCTGCGCACCATGGCGTGCGGCATCGCCGGCCTGTCGGTCGCCGCCGACTCGCTGTCCGCCATCAAGCACGCACGCGTGAAGGTCGTTCGGGACGGCACCGGTCTCGCCGTCGACTACGTCGTCGAGGGCGACTACCCGGCGTACGGCAACAACGACGACCGGGCCGATTCCCTCGCGCGTTGGATCGTCCACGAGTTCATGGAGAAGGTCCGCCGTTACCCGACCTACCGAGACGCGGTGCACACCCAGTCGGTGCTGACGATCACCTCGAACGTTGTCTACGGCAAGAAGACCGGCAACACGCCCGACGGCCGCCGCGCGGGCACCCCCTTCGCGCCCGGCGCCAACCCCATGAACGGGCGTGACGAGCACGGTTACATCGCCTCGGCGCTCTCCGTCGCCAAGCTCCCGTACGACGACGCGGAGGACGGCATCTCGCTGACCAACACCATCACCCCGGACGCGCTGGGCCGTACCCCCGAGGAACGCGTCGCCAACCTCTCCGGCGTCCTGGACGGCTTCATCGCCGAGGACGGCTTCCACATGAACGTCAACGTCCTCGACCGCGCGACCCTGCAGGACGCGATGGAGCACCCCGAGAAGTACCCCCAGCTGACCATCCGGGTCTCCGGCTACGCGGTCAACTTCGTGCGCCTCACGCGCGAGCAGCAGCTCGACGTCATCAACCGCACTTTCCACGGCTCGCTGTAAGGGGCGGGGACGATGACCGCGCTTCCTCCGACGGCGCCGACCCTGCCGACGTCGGCCCGCGGGGCCGTTGCCGCGGCGGTCACCCCGGCCGCCGCGGCCGGGCGGCGACCGGTGGTCGGTTCGGTCCACTCGTGGGACCTGTCGACCGGCGTCGACGGCCCCGGCACCCGCTTCGTCACCTTCCTGTCGGGCTGCCCGCTGACTTGCCTGTACTGCCACAACCCCGACACCTGGCGCATGCGCGACGGCAAGCGCACCACAGCCGATGAGATCCTCGCCGAGGCCGGCAAGTACACGCGGTTCATCGCGGCCGCCGGCGGCGGCGCCACCGTCAGCGGGGGTGAGCCGCTGCTCCAACCCGCCTTCACCGGCGAGTTGTTGCACCGCTTCAAGCACGAACTCGGTCTGCACACCGCGCTGGACACCTCGGGCTTCCTCGGCGTCCGCGCCACCGACGCCCTGCTGTGCGACACCGACCTGGTCCTGCTCGACATCAAGTCCTGGGACCGCACCGCCTACCGCAAGGTCACCGGCCAGCCTCTGCAGCCGACGCTCGCCTTCGCACGGCGCCTGGCCCATCTCGGCAACGAGGTCCATGTCCGCTTCGTGCTGGTACCCGGCCTCACCGACGACCCGGCCAACATCGAGGGCGTCGCCGCCTTCACCGCCTCGCTCGGCAATGTCACCCGCGTCGACGTCCTGCCCTTCCACAAGCTCGGCGAGGCCAAGTGGCAGGCGCTCGGCCGCCGCTTCGCGCTCCACGACACACCTTGTCCCACCCCCGAGCAGACCGCCCTCGCTCGGCGTATCTTCGCCGACCGTGGTCTTTACGCCGTGTGAGGCGAGGGGACGGCCGGGAGGGCTCCCGCTTTCGGGGCCGTACCCTGGAGACATGACCTCTGCCCCCGAGCCGCGCTCCCCGAAGCCCTCGCTGATCTTCGACGATCCGCTGGACCAGCAGTCCTCGGACGACACGGACCGCGGCTGGGGCGAGCGGCCGGGCACCGACGCCGATGCGGCGGCCGACCTCAAGCGCTTCCTCGACGAGAAGCCGCCCCACCACCTCTGAGTCGCGTCGGCTGCCGCCCGCCAGGCCCGCAGGGTCAGGAGGGCCGCCGTCGTTACCGTCCGCCGTACCCGGAGCCGCGCTGCGCGACCAGGGCGTCGCGGATCTCCTTGAGCACCTCCAGCTCGGTCACTTCGATCACCTCGTGCGTCCCCTCCCTGGCTTTCCTGCGGGCCTCCTGCCGCGCCAGGTACTTCGACATCGGCAGCACCATCAGGAAGTAGACGACCGCCGCGGTGATCACGAAGGTGAGGGTCGCGCCGAGAACGGAGCCCCACAGGATCCGGACGCCCGTCGCGCTGTCGCCCGTCCCGGTGCAGGGGCCCTTGAGGCAGGACGTGTAGCTGTCCAGGTTCTTGGTCCCGAACGCGCCCACAACCGGGTTGATGATCCCCTTCACCACCGAGTTGACGATGTTGGTGAACGCGGCACCGATGACGACCGCCACCGCCAGGTCGACCACGTTCCCGCGCATCAGGAAGGCCTTGAAGCCCTGCCAGACGGTCGTTTCCTTCTTCTTGCTCACCGCGGGGCCTCTCCTCGCATGCACAGGTTGTGGAACAAACAGCTCCGCAACCTACGTCAACGCTGGGCCGTTCTGTCCAACGGGGTCGCTCGATCGAAGGGCTTGACAGAAAGTCGCGCATAAAACGGGCGACGACGCTCAGCACAGTGTCACCGCCAGCCGTGCCGTCGCGCTCGCACCGGCGAGGCGTGCCGCGGTCGTACGGGGAACGGACAGCACGACCAGCGCTCCGCTGTCGGTCGCGCTCTCCAAGGGTTCCGGCACCTTCGTCACCCGCGCCCCGCGCGCGACCACGCGTGCGTCGCCACCCGTCGCCGTCTCCTGGGCGGCGATGACGTCCACCCGGTCGCCGGGCCGCAACAGTCGGACCGTGGCCGCGTCCGCGATGCGCACCGGTGCGGCCACCATCTCGACGGCGGGGCGCTTCGGTACGGGACCCGCCACCGGATGCCCGCGTGCACCGTCGCCGCTCCGCGGTCCCGCGGCCACCAGTGCGGCAGCGGTGACGGCGAGACCGGCTGCCAGGGCCCGCCTGCGGCTCCGCACGAGCCGTCGCAGTTGATGGCGCCCACCGCGCACCCGCACGGGAGCGAAATGCGGAACCTCGCATGTGGCGGGAGCGTCGGCGCCCGGCGGGTGTGGAGAAGAGGGGGAGAGGGGCGGAGTCGGAAGGGACATGGGGCATCACCACCTGCGTCGGAGAATCGGCTTGCAGGCCCACGATGAGGCTTCGAGCCGATCTCCGCCGAGGCCCGTGGACTACCGACTAGTTGTGGAAAACTCCGTCCCTCGAACGGGGAGTTCCGTACCGGAATCCCTGTCCGTCACCGCGTCACGGCAGCTCGAACCCCGGATCCATCCCGCCCAGCGCCGTCGTGCACAGGCAGTCCCGGTCCTCGTTGGCCGGCAGGGCCGCCACGGCGTCGAAGAGAACACCCCGCAGCCGGTCCACGTTCGCCGCGAAGACGCGCAGCACCTCGTCGTGCGAGACACCCTCGCCGGTCTCGGCACCCGCGTCGAGATCGGTCACCAGGGTCATCGACGTGTAGCACAGCTCCAGTTCACGGGCGAGCGCCGCCTCGGGGTGACCGGTCATGCCCACGACCGACCAGCCCTGTGCCTGGTGCCACAACGATTCCGCACGGGTCGAGAAGCGCGGTCCCTCGACCACGACCAGCGTGCCGCCATCCACGGGCTCCCAGTCCCGGCCACGTGCGGCCTTCAGCGCAGCCGCCCGCCCCACCGGGCAGTACGGGTCCGCCAGGGACACGTGCACCACGTTGGGGACGGAACCGCCGGGCAGCGGCAGCCCGTCGAAGTACGTCACCACCCGGGACTTCGTCCGGTCGACCAGCTGGTCCGGCACCAGCAGCGTGCCGGGCCCGTACTCGGGGCGCAGGCCGCCCACCGCGCAGGGCCCGAGGACCTGCCGCACGCCAAGGGACCGCAGGGCCCACAGGTTGGCCCGGTAATTGATCCGGTGAGGCGGCAGATGGTGGCCGCGTCCGTGCCGGGGCAGGAAGGCGACGCGCCGTCCGGCGACCTCGCCGAGGAAGAGGGAGTCGCTGGGAGGGCCGTACGGGGTGTCCACCTGGACTTCGGTCACGTCGTCGAGGAACGAGTAGAAGCCCGAGCCGCCGATTACACCGATTTCTGCGTTCGCCATGGCCAGCACAGTATCCGTCCCCGGCGAGGCACGGAGAACCGCCCGCGTACGCCGAGGACCCCGCCGTCGTACGACGGCAGGGTCCGGGAAGCGGTGCCTAGGCGGCGGAGCTGCTGCTGGAGGAGGTGCCGGTGCCCGAGGACTTCGAGTCCGAGGACGACGTGGACGACGACGTGGTCGATGTCGAGGTCGCCGGCTTGGACGACGACGGCGAGCTGCTCGACGAGGAGCCGCGGCTGTCGTTGCGGTAGAAGCCCGAGCCCTTGAAGACAATGCCGACCGCGGAGAACACCTTCTTCAGGCGGCCACCGCAGTTGGGGCACTCGGTCAGAGCGTCGTCGGTGAACTTCTGCACCGCCTCGAGGCCCTCGCCGCACTCGGTGCACTGGTACTGGTAGGTGGGCACTGTCTTCCTCCTGGCACTCTCACTCAATGAGTGCTAACGAGGGTCCATAGTGACGTATTCCTGAGGATCAGTCCACCGTGACCGGCACGCGGTGACCGACGCCACGCGCGACGGTCCGGCCGCGGGGGTGCGCCACGAGCCTGGATCGCAGCGCCAGGAGGGTCGCCAGCGCGAGCACTGTACCGGCCATCGGCACCAGGAACCCCGCGCCGTCCCAGAAGCGGTCCTCGAGCTGCCCGGCGACCGTGACGGCGGCCGCCTGGCCGAGCGCCACCGCTCCGGTGAGCCAGGTGAACGCCTCGGTGCGGGCACCGGCCGGAACCAGTCCCTCGACCAGCGTGTAACCGGTGATCAGCGCGGGCGCGATGCACATGCCGACGAGCAGGCCGAGGCCGGCCAGGACGAACAGGGAGTGCGCGGCCCACAGGCCGGAGGCCACCAGAGCGAGCGCGCCGTAGCCCACGACGAGGCGGCGTTGGGGCGCGGTCCTCCACGCGACGGCGCCGCAGACGATGCCGGAAAGCATGTTGCCCGCGGCGAAGACGCCGTACAGCACGCCGTTCAGTCCGGGCTCCCCGATCGACTCGCTGAACGCGGCCAGCGACACCTGCATGCCGCCGAAGACGGATCCGATGCCCAGGAATGCCACCACCAGGACGAGCACTCCGGGCACCCGCAGAGCGGACGCGTGCTCCACGCGCGCGTGCCCGGCGAGGGTGATCGCCGGCTGCGTGCCCTTCTGCGCAGCGAACAGCAGGCCGCCGAGCAGGGTGAGCCCTGCCTCCGTCACCAGGCCCGCGGCCGGAGCCACGGTGGTGCACAGGGCGGTGGCCAGCAGCGGACCGAACACGAAGGTGAGCTCGTCCGTGACGGACTCGAAGGCGGCCGCGGTGGTCATCAGGGGCGTGTCCTGCAGCTTCACGCCCCAGCGGGCGCGCACCATCGGGCCGATCTGCGGCACCGAGGCACCTGTCGGAACGGCCGCCGCGAACAGCACCCACAGGGGCGCGTGGGCGAGCGCGAGCGCCGTCAGTGACAGCCCCGCGAGCGAGTGCAGCAGCACGCCGGGGATGAGGACGGCGCGCTGCCCGTACCGGTCGGCGAGCCGGCCGCTGTAGGGCGCGAACAGGGCCATGGAGACACCCGTGGCGGCCGCGGTGGCGCCCGCGGCGCCGTACGAGCCGGTGGTGTGCTGCACGAGCAGCACGATGGAGATGGTGAGCATCGCGAACGGCTGGCGCGCCGCGAAGCCGGGAAGCAGGAACGTCCAGGCGCCGCGGGTGCGCAGCAGCTGTCCGTACCCGGGGCGGGCCGGCGCCGCCGAGTTCCTGGACGGCTCGGTGGTGACCGTGGATGCCACGGTCCGTGCCTTTCTGCCGCCTGGTAGCGCGCCCGTGCGGGGGCGCCGAGAGCTGTCCTCTTGCGCGGAACTGCGGTAGATACCGGTGTCCACTGCGGAGGACTGGCCGGCCGCCATACGGTCGCGCCAGCTCTGCGTCAGGCAGAGTTGGTTCGATCAGGGTGCGCCTTCATCCTACAGGGATCAATGGTTTGTGGGCCTGTGAAAACGAGCACCACGCGCGCGTTCACCTGTGATTGGCGCCGGTGTGAACCGTGCGAAACACGCCCTTAACGGCCCGGTGAGAGGTGTCGTGCGCGGCGCGACGGTGCGGGTTCAGCGCCCCGCGCCCGCCCCGTTCGTCCCGAGCCACCCGGCCAGCTTGCCGCCGTGCCCCACGGCGCGCAGCCGCCGCTCCGCGGCGTCGCGCACCGGATCGGTGGCGACGACCAGCAGCTCGTCGCCGCGCCGCAGCACCGTCGTCGGCATAGGAACAAACGATTTTCCTTCGCGGACGACGAGCGTGACGGCGGCTCCGGCCGGCAGCCGCAGCTCGTTGACCTCGACGCCGTGCATCTTCGAGCCCTCGGGGATCGCCACGGACAGCAGGTGTCCGCGCAGTCGCTCCAGTGGGGCCGACTCGATGCCCAGGTCCGCCGCCTCGCCGCCCTCGCCGAGGTGCAGCTTGCGGGCCAGCCACGGCAGGGTCGGCCCCTGGACGAGTGTGTAGACGGCGACGAGGACGAAGACGATGTTGAAGATGCGGCGGCTGGAGTCCACGCCCTGCACCATCGGGATCGTCGCCAGGATGATGGGCACCGCCCCGCGCAGCCCGGCCCACGACATCAGCGTCTGCTCCTGCCAGGGCACCCGGAACGGCAGCAGGCACAGCACGACGCTCAGCGGACGCGCGACCATGGTCAGCGCCAGGCCGATGACGAGGGCGGGCACGACGTCGTCCCCGAGGTCGTGCGGGGTGACCAGCAGGCCGAGCAGGACGAACATGCCGATCTGTGCGATCCAGCCGAGCCCGTCGGCGAACCCGCGCGTGGCGGGCCAGTGCGGCAGCTTCGCGTTGCCCATCATCATCGAGGCGAGGTAGACCCCCAGGAAGCCGCTGCCGTGTGCCAGCGCGCCCCCGGCGTACGCCGTCACCGCGATCGCCATGACGGCGATCGGGTAGAGGCCGGAGGCAGGCAGTGCCACGTGCCGCAGCCCCCAGGAGCCGAGCCAGCCCACCGCGAGACCGATGGCCGCACCGATGGCGAGTTCGAGAGCTATCTCGCCCAGCAGCACGTACCAGTGCTCGACCGGGCCGGCCGTGGAGAACGCCACGACCAGGATGACCACGGGAGCGTCGTTGAAGCCGGACTCGGCCTCCAGCGTGCCCGTCACGCGCGCGGGGAGGGGAATTCTGCGCAGCACCGAGAAGACCGCCGCCGCGTCCGTCGAGGAGACGACCGCGCCGATGATGAGGGCCTGCCGCCACTCCAGCCCGACCAGGTAGTGCGCGGCCGTGGCCGTGACCCCGACGCTCACCGCGACTCCGGCCAGCGCCAGCGCGGAGGCGGCGGGCAGGACCGGCCGGACCTCCTTCCACTTCGTGCCGAGACCGCCCTCGGCCAGGATCACGACGAGCGCCGCGTACCCGATGACCTGGGTGAGTTCGGCGTTGTCGAAGCGGATGTCGCCGATGCCGTCCTGGCCCATGAGGATCCCGATCGCCAGGTAAACGAGCAGGCTGGGGAGCCCGCTGCGCGAGGAGATCCGGACCGCTGCCACGGCGACGAGCAGGACGAGCGAGCAGACGAGCAGAAGCTGGTTGAGGTGGTGGACAGTCAGCGGCCGTTCCCTTCCCTGACTCACGCGCATCCCGCGCGGGAGCTCACGTACATGGGACACGAGGTCGTGGGACTCCGCATCCAAGTACTTTGTTACCTTACCTAACTCTTGACGATTTCTTGACGCTCCGCGAGGCAAGATCGAACGCCCGCTCGCGCTCGTTCCCGACACCGCGTCAAGGGGCTCGGGACCCTGCGCCTATGGTTGCTCCAGCGCTCATTCAAAGTCACAGCCCGCCTGCCGCTCGCGTTAGGACAGCAAGGACAGCGATGCCCCCCAACATCACCGCCACAACGGGTGACAAGCCCGCCAAGTCCGGCAGGAAGAAGGGGCGCAAAGCCCGACTCATCGTGCTGGTACTGGTCTTGGCCCTCATTGCGGGCGTTGCCTACGGGGCGTACTGGTCCATCAGCACCGTCCGCGCCTCCTTCCCGCAGACGACGGGTTCGATAACACTCGACGGTCTGTCAGGCCCCGTCGACGTGAAGCGCGACAGTTACGGCATCCCGCAGATCTACGCCTCCTCGGACGAGGATCTGTTCATGGCGCAGGGCTACGTCCAGGCGCAGGACCGGTTCTACGAGATGGACGTACGCCGCCACATGACCGCCGGGCGCCTGTCGGAGATGTTCGGCAAGAGCCAGGTCAAGAACGACGAGTTCCTGCGCACCCTGGGCTGGGACCGGGTGGCCCGCCAGGAGTACGACACCAAGCTGTCGGCCTCCACGAAGAAGTACCTCCAGGCCTACGCCAAGGGAGTCAACGCCTACCTGCAGGGCAAGGACGGCAAGGACATCTCCCTCGAGTACGCGGCCCTGGGCTTCACCAACGACTACAAGCCGGGGAAGTGGACCCCGGTCGACTCGGTCTCGTGGCTGAAGGCGATGGCCTGGGACCTGCGCGGCAACATGCAGGACGAGATCGACCGCGCCCTGATGACCAGCCGCCTCGGCCCCAAGCAGATCGCCGACCTGTACCCGGACTACCCGTACAGCCGCAACAAGGCGATCGTCCAGGAGGGCCAGTACAACGACCTCACCAAGGCGTTCGAACAGAACGGCAGCTCGTCCACCAGCGGAACGTCCACGACCGGAACGTCCACCAGCGGGACGTCGGCCGGCGGAACCTCCACCAGCGGAACCTCCACCAGCGGAACCTCCACGAGCGGCTCCACGGGCGTTTCCGCCTCGACGGCGTCCTCGGCGCTGCAGAGCCAGCTTTCGGGCCTCTACAAGGTCCTGGACGACGTTCCCGCCGCCGTGGGCGTGAACGGCCAGGGCATCGGATCCAACTCGTGGGTCGTCTCCGGGGATCACACCATCACCGGCCACCCCCTGCTCGCCAACGACCCGCACCTGTCGGCCTCGCTGCCGTCCGTCTGGTACCAGATGGGCCTGCACTGCCGGACCGTCTCCAGCAAGTGCCAGTACGACGTCACCGGTTACACCTTCGCGGGCATGCCCGGCGTGGTCATCGGCCACAACCAGAACATCGCCTGGGGCATGACCAACTCCGGCGTCGACGTCACCGACCTCTACCTGGAGAAGCTCACCGGCGACGGCTACCTCTACGACGGCACGGTGAAGCCCTTCAAGACCCGCACGGAGACCATCAAGGTCGCCGGCGGCGCCTCCAAACAGATCATCGTCCGCCAGACCGCCGACGGCATGCCGCTGCTGTCCGACCGGGACGACGAGCTCGTCAAGGTCGGCAGGAAGGCCACCGTCGACACCGCCGCTCCCGACCGCGGCGACGGTTACGGCGTCGCGTTGCGCTGGACCGCGCTGGACCCGGGCACCTCCATGGACGCCGTCTTCGCCATGGACAAGGCCTCGAACTGGAGCGGCTTCCGTTCCGCCGCCGCCCTGTTCGACGTGCCCTCGCAGAACCTGGTCTACGCCGACAAGGACAACATCGGCTACACGCTGCCGGGAAAGATCCCCACGCGCGCGAAGAAGGACGACGGCTCGATCCCCGCGCCGGGCTGGGACTCCGGCTACAAGTGGACCGGGTTCATCCCCCAGAAGGCGCTGCCCTACGAGTTCAACCCGAAGCGCGGCTACATCGTCACCGCCAACCAGGCGGTGGTCGACCCGGACAAGTACCCCTACACGCTCACCACGGACTGGGGGTACGGCACCCGCAGCCAGCGCATCACCGACCTGATCGAGTCGAAGATCAAGGACGGCGGCAAGATCTCCACGGACGACATGCGCCAGATGCAGCTCGACAACAGCAGTGAGATCGCCAAACTGCTCGTGCCTAAACTGCTGAAGATCGACATCAGTGACAAGAACGTCCGCGAGGCGCAGCAGCTGCTTGAAGGCTGGGACTACACCCAGGACGCCGACTCGGCCGCGGCCGCCTACTTCAACGCCGTCTGGCGCAACATCCTCAAGCTGGCGTTCGGCAACAAGCTGCCCAAGGAACTGCGTGTCGAGGGCCAGTGCCTGTGGGTCGACCCGGTCAACACCACCGGCCCCGCGGACGAGACCAACAAGGTCCGCGAGTGCGGCCAGCGCGACGCCGACCAGGCGCAGCCGGACGGTGGCGATCGCTGGTTCGAGGTCGTGCGCACCCTGATGAACGACCCGAAGAGCGACTGGTGGACCACGCCCAAGTCGCTCACCCGGCCTGGGGCGCAGAACAACCGTGACGACCTGTTCAAGCGCGCCTTGATCGACGCCCGCTGGGAGCTCACCGCCAAGCTGGGTAAGGACATAGACACGTGGAGCTGGGGCCGGCTGCACCGCCTGTTCCTGAAGAACCAGACCCTCGGCACCGACGGCCCCGGTTTCCTGCAGTACATCCTCAACCGCGGCCCCTGGAAGCTCAGCGGCGGCGAGGCGACGGTCAACGCCACCGGCTGGAACGCGGCCGGCGGATACGGCGTGGTGTGGGTCCCGTCGATGCGCATGGTGGTCAACCTCGACGACCTCGACAAGTCGAAGTGGATCAACCTCACCGGAGCCTCCGGGCACGCCTTCAGCGCCCACTACACCGACCAGACCGGCAAGTGGGCCGACGGCGAACTCCTCGACTGGAACTTCTCCGACAGGGCCGTCGACAAGAACACGAGCGACACGCTGGTGCTGAAGCCATGAGGCCGAGCCTCCGGCCATGAGCCACGGAAAGGGGTCCTCCACGCACGCGTGGAGGACCCCTTTCCGTATGTGCCGGCGTCTGCGGGTGCGGACGGCGCCGACGGTGCGCGGAGCGCGCGGGCACGGCAGGAGGGCGGGGGCACGGCAGCTGGGCGCGAGGCGCTGCTTGGGCGCGGGGCGTATCGGCGAGCGCGGGGCGCGTGATGATCGGCGCGCGCCCCTCCCCGGTTCACGCGCCGCTGGGGAAGCGGCGTACGCCCGACGGTGTCACCACGGCGTGCACCGGCCGGTCGTGCGCCTCGGACGGGACGCGCTCGACGACCTCCGAATCGTACAGCAGCACCACCAGCGCCGGATGTGCGCCCGCGCCCTCCAGACGCGCGAGGACGCGGTCGTACGACCCCCCGCCGCGCCCCAGCCGCATCCCGCGCGCATCCACCGCCAGCCCCGGCAACAGCACCACGTCGGCTCCGGCCACGGCGTCCGGGCCGAGACGCTCGCCGGTCGGCTCGAAGAGGGCCATCTTTCCGCCGTGTTGGACACGCGCCAGGGAGCCCTCGCCGGTGTACGCGCCCCAGTCCAGGTCGTTGTCCGGCAGGAGCGCCGGGAGCAGGACCCGCACGCCCCGCGCGCACAGCGCGTCCAAGAGCGCGAGGGTGCCCGGCTCGCTCTCCACGGAGACGTACCCCGCCACCGTGCGCGCCCGCGCCAGTTCGGGCAGCCCGAGGGCGCGGCCGGCCAGCGCCTCGGCGGCCTCCCGCACGTCATCCGCCGTCAATCTGTTTCTCACCGCGAGGAACTCTCGCCGCAACATTCGCTTGTCAGACTCGGCAGCATGTCCGGCGTGATTCACTGATCGCACCCCGTACCCTTCCAATCCGCTCATATGAGAGCTAATTAACCGGAGTCGCGGATTCCCCGCAAAGGCACCGGATAAGGTTGCGGGCATGACTCAGTCCCACCCCAGGATCACCAAGGCTGTCATTCCCGCAGCCGGCCTCGGCACCCGGTTCCTGCCGGCCACCAAGGCCACTCCCAAGGAGATGCTGCCGGTCGTCGACAAGCCCGCGATCCAGTATGTGGTCGAGGAGGCCGTGGCCGCGGGTCTCGACGACGTCCTCATGGTCACCGGCCGCAACAAGCGCCCGCTCGAGGACCACTTCGACCGCAACTACGAGCTGGAGTCGGCCCTTCAGAAGAAGGGCGACGCCGGCCGTCTCGCCAAGGTCCAGGCATCCAGCGACCTGGCCACCATGCACTACGTGCGGCAGGGCGACCCCAAGGGGCTGGGTCACGCCGTGCTGTGCGCCGCTCCACACGTGGGCGACGAACCCTTCGCCGTCCTGCTCGGCGACGACCTCATCGACCCGCGCGACCCCCTGCTCGCGCGCATGGTCGAGGTGCAGGAGCAGCACGGCGGCAGCGTCATCGCGCTCATGGAGGTCGCGCCGGAGCAGATCCACCTCTACGGATGCGCGGCCGTGGAGACCACCGAGGACGGCGACGTCGTCAAGGTGACCGGACTGGTCGAGAAGCCCGACCCGGTCGACGCGCCGTCGAATTACGCGATCATCGGCCGCTACGTCCTCGACCCGCACATCTTCGAGATACTGCGCAAGACCGAGCCGGGCCGCGGCGGGGAGATCCAGCTCACCGACGCCCTCCAGCAGCTCGCGCAGGACGAGAAGGTCGGCGGCCCGGTGCACGGCGTGGTCTTCACGGGCCGCCGCTATGACACCGGCGACCGCGGTGACTATCTGCGTGCCATTGTCAGACTCGCGTGCGAACGTGAAGACCTGGGCCCGGACTTCCGGACCTGGCTTCGCAGTTACGTAGCCGAGGAGATGTAGCAACGTTGAGCAGCGCCGCGCCCCGCACCACCGGCCCGGACCACCTGTGGTCGGTGGACGAGCACATGGAGGACATCCTCACCACCGTCCGCCCCCTGGAACCCATCGAGCTGCAGCTCCTCGACGCCCAGGGCTGCGTCCTGGTCGAGGACGTCACGGTGCCGCTGTCGCTGCCGCCGTTCGACAACAGCTCCATGGACGGGTACGCGGTACGGGTCGCGGACGTCGCGGGCGCGAGTGAGGAGTTCCCGGCGGTGCTGGACGTCGTCGGGGACGTCGCGGCGGGCCAGGCCGAGCTGCTCCACGTGGGGCCCGGCCAGGCCGCCCGCATCATGACCGGCGCCCCGTTGCCGCCCGGCGCCGAGACCGTCGTCCCCGTCGAGTGGACCGACGGGGGCCTCGGCGAGGGCCCGGTCGCCGGGATGCGCGCCCGCAGCCTCGGCCCCGAGGGCGCCGAGGGGCACGTGCACGTGTACCGGTCGGCCGACGCACGCGCGCACGTGCGCGCCAAGGGCAGCGACGTGCAGGCCGGGGACCGAGCCCTCGAGGCCGGCACCGTCCTCGGGCCACCGCAGATCGCCCTGCTCGCCGCCATCGGCCGTGGCACGGTTCGCGTGCGCCCGCGCCCGCGCGTGGTCGTCGTCTCCACCGGCAGCGAACTCGTCCAGCCCGACGAGGAACTGGGCAGCGGCCAGATCTACGACTCCAACAGCTTCGCTCTCACCGCCGCCGCCCGCGACGCCGGCGCCATCGCCTACCGCGTGGGCGCCGTCGCCGACGACGCCGAGACCCTGCGCGCCACCATCGAGGACCAGCTCGTGCGCGCCGACCTCATGGTCACCACGGGTGGCGTGAGCGTCGGGGCGTACGACGTCGTCAAGGAAGCCCTGTCGTACGTCGGCGACGAGGACGAGGCGGGCGGCGGCATCGAGTTCCGCAAGCTCGCCATGCAGCCCGGCAAACCCCAGGGCTTCGGCACCATCGGCCCCGACCACGTTCCGCTGCTCGCCCTCCCGGGCAACCCCGTCTCGTCGTACGTCTCCTTCGAGCTGTTCGTCCGCCCCGCGATCCGCACCCTTATGGGGCTCGACGACGTCCACCGGCCGCGCACGAGGGCCACTCTCACCACCGGCAAGGCGCTGACCTCGCCGAAGGGCCGCAGACAGTTCCTGCGGGGCACGTATGCCGACGGCTCCGTCAGTCCCGTCGGCGGCGCCGGATCGCACCTGGTCGCGGCCCTCGCGCACGCCGACGCGTTGATCGTCGTACCCGAGGACGTGGAGTCCGTCGAGCCCGGCAGCGAGGTCGAGGTCGTACTGCTCGGCTGACCCACGCGCGCGTGGGCCGCTCATGGGGACGGTCCTGCTCCTTCGTCCGCGCCGATTTGGCGTACCGTGTCGCGCACAGCAGGCCCACGCGCCGCACCGCGAGGGGCCCGGACCGGGAGCGCCACACACCATGACCGTGCCTTCCCGGGGGGAGACCCCCGGACCGTCTGTGCAGGACCGCCTGACACACATCGACGAGGCGGGCGCCGCCCGCATGGTCGACGTGTCCGGCAAGGACGTGACCGCGCGCACCGCCCGCGCCAGCGGCCGGGTCCTCGTCTCACCACGCGTGATCGAACTGCTGCGCGGTGAGGGAGTGCCCAAGGGAGACGCCCTCGCCACCGCGCGCATCGCCGGGATCATGGGCGCCAAGCGCACCCCGGATCTCATCCCGCTGTGCCATCCGTTGTCGGTGTCCGGTGTGAAACTGGATCTGTCGGTCGCGGACGACGCCGTGGAGATCCGGGCCACCGTGAAGACCACGGACCGCACGGGCGTCGAGATGGAGGCCCTGACCGCCGTCTCCGTCGCCGCGCTCACCGTGATCGACATGGTCAAGGCGGTCGACAAGGGAGCGGTCATCACGGACGTGCGCGTGGAGGAGAAGACGGGCGGCAAGTCGGGCCATTGGAGCCGGACATGACGCTCGATGCCGGGATCGGCGGTGCGCTGCTCGCCCCGTACAGCGCGCTCGTCGTCACGGCCTCCAACCGTGCCGCCGCCGGTGTCTACGAGGACAAGGGCGGCCCGCTGATCGCCGAGGGACTCAAGCGCTTCGGGTTCGCCGTCGACGGCCCGCAGATCGTCCCCGACGGCGACCCCGTGGAGGCCGCCCTGCGCGCGGGCGCCGATGCCGGCTACGACGTGATCGTGACCACCGGCGGCACCGGCATCTCGCCCACCGACCGCACCCCCGAGGCGACGCGCAAGGTGATCGACTACGAGGTGCCGGGCATCGCGGAGGCCGTCAGGGCGTTCGGACGGGAGAAGGTGCCGACCGCCGCGCTCTCCCGGGGCCTGGCCGGGGTCGCGGGGCGCACGCTGATCGTCAACCTGCCGGGTTCCACCGGCGGGGTCCGGGACGGGCTGGCCGTCCTGGAACCCCTGCTGGTCCACGCCGTCGACCAGATCCGCGGCGGCGACCACCCCAGACCAGGCTCCACCAGTGGGGGTGCGAGCTGAACAGCCCATCCTGGCCCGTCGTGCTGACGGACGGCGACATCGTCCTGAGGCCGATAAAACTGCGCGACCAGCGGGCGTGGCGCGAGGTCAACCGGCGCAACCGGGACTGGCTGCGCCCCTGGGAGGCGACCATTCCGCCGCCCACGCCCAGCGGCCCGATAGCGCACCGGCCGACCTACCGTCAGATGGTCCGGCACCTGCGCTCGGAAGCGAACGCGGGCCGGATGCTGCCGTTCGTCATCGAGTACCAAGGGCGGCTCGTCGGGCAGTTGACGGTCGCCGGCATCACCTGGGGCTCGATGTGTTCCGGGCACATCGGTTACTGGGTGGACGAGGCGGTGGCCGGCCGCGGAGTCATGCCGACGTCCGTGGCACTTGTCGTTGACCACTGTTTCCGGGCCGTCGGTCTGCACCGCATCGAGGTCTGCATTCGCCCCGAGAACGGGCCGAGCCGACGGGTCGTGGAGAAACTCGGATTCCGCGAGGAGGGACTCAGGCCGCGTTATCTCCACATCGACGGAGCCTGGCGCGACCATCTCGTGTTCGCGCTCACCGCGGAAGAGGTCCCGGACGGGTTGCTCAGCCGTTGGAAGCGGGCAGCCTCCCAGCGGGCCTCGCAGGACGCGCCCCGCACGACCCACCGGAACGCCCACAACACTCCGGGGAATCCCGCATAGTCGGCCCAGGCGCCGAGGTAATTGAATACTTGTTCGAAAATGATCGCACGGTGACCGTCTCGAAGCATTAAATTCGCGCCTCGGCGGGCGGCTGATCGCATCGGTCGCAAAAAAAGTTCGAAATATCAGCCAGATCGTGCGACACACCGGCCCAATTGGCAGATGGCCTCACGCAAACCCCTCTACCGTGTGAAGCGTGAGCAGCAGCGGCCTCATCTACGCAGTCATTGTCGGGGCCTGGGCCGCCTACTTGGTGCCGATGTGGCTCCGTAGGCAGGACGAGCTGAACGAGGCCCGTCCGACGGAACGCTTCAGCACCGCCATCCGGTTGCTGTCCGGACGAGCGGGCATGGAGCGTCGGTACGCCAGGGACCTGCGCGCGCGCTCCACCGAAGAGGGGGAGCCCGGCGCGGACGCTCCGGACGCGATCACCGACTCGGTGGACGTCCGGGCCTTCGTCATGCCTCCGACGCGCCCGCAGGCGCGCGCGGACGTGCAGGCGCAGGCGTCGGGGCGTGCGCAACCGGTGCGCGACAAGTCCGACGCGCCGGCGCCCGGATCAAGTTCCGCGCCCGCGCGCGCGGCCTCCACGAACCACCGAGCCGGCGACTCCGTGCCGGCGGCCGCAGCAGGCACCGCTCCGGCGCGCGGATCCCATTCCGCGTCGGCGCGGAAGCGAGTGCCGGGCGCACGCCGCACGCCCTCGCAGGAAGCCGCCGCCGCCCGCGCCCGGCGTACGAAGGTGCTCGCGCGCCGTCGGCGCACCACCGTGATGCTCTTCCTCGCCTTCACGCTCGGCACGATCGTCGCCGCCGTCGGAGGCCTCGCGTTCCTGTGGGCACCCGGCGTTCCCGCCGTACTGCTCAGCGGCTACATCGCCTACCTGCGCGCCCAGGAGCGCCGGCGCTTCGCCTTCCAGATGGACCGGCGCCGGGCCGAGGCCGCCGCGCAGCGCCTGCGCGAGCGCGCCCGCCAACCGCGCCGCCGCCCCACCGTCGAGTCACAGGTCGACGAGCCCGAGGAGGGCCCGGAGTCCGAGGCCGACCCCGGGCTGTCCGCGCTCGCCGCCGACCGGCGCGCCCTCGTCGAGCAGACCGACCACGCCGAGTGGGTCGACCAGCAGCGCGAGCGGCAGCGGCGGCCGGGGCACGGGGACAGCTGGGATCCGGTGCCGGTGCCGTTGCCGACGTACGTGACCGCGCCGGTCGCTCCGCGGGCGACCGCGGACGTGGACCTCGGGGCGCCGGACGCGTGGAGCTCGGCGCGGTCGAGTTCCGTGGCCCGGGACCAGGAGACGCAGGACGCCGGCGCGGCCGAACGCCGGGACGGCGCGGAGGCGCCGGAGGCCGACGCGGAGGAGAGGGCCGAGGACGACGGGCGCAGTGACGCCCGCCGGGCGGCCTCCGCGCGGCGGGCGCGGGAGCGGGGACGTACGCCGTTGTTCGACCAGTACGAGGACGGGGACCGGCCGAAGGCCGCCAACGAGTAGCCCACGGCCCCGAGCCGTCTCCTCCCCTCGGCCTCTCGCGGCGTCTCCCGCCCGTCCCACCTGTGACGCTGCCGTCCCCGCCCGCCCGGGAACGGATTTCCAAGCACGCGGATCGGGGTGCTAGAGTTTCACTCGTTGCAAGGGCCTGTGGCGCAGTCCGGTAGCGCACCTCGTTCGCATCGAGGGGGCCAGGGGTTCAAATCCCCTCAGGTCCACGCAGCTCAAAGCCCCTACTGGCGATCACCAGTAGGGGCTTTGGCATGCCGTACAGCAGCGAAGTACAGCAACTACTTTGGATCTTGCTTCCCAAGGTGCTTGCCGAGCTTGCGAAGTGCCCGCCGGGTCGACTCCGACGGCACGTGCGTGTAGACCTCCATCGTCACCGCGATCTTGCTGTGACGAAGGATCTGCATCGCGACCCGAGGGTGCACGTCCAGGGCGGCGAGCAGTGAGCCGCACGTGTGCCGGGTGTCGTGCAGGCGGATGCGACGGACACCGGCACGGCTCGACCGCGCGACGAACAGCCGGTTGAAGTTCCGGGGTTCGTACGGCGTCCCGTAGCGCGTTGTGAAGACGAAGTCCGACTCGGTCCACAGCTCGCCGGCGGCCTTCTTCGTCAACTCCTGCTCCTTCAGGCGGAGTTGCAGAGCAGTGACGCAGATCTCCGGCAGGGGGAGCGTGGCCGTGGATGCCTCAGTCTTGGTCTCATCGTGGACCAGGCGTCGGTTGATCCGCTGTAGCTGCATCTGCACCGTGATCTCTCCAGCGTCCAGGTTCACATTCTCCCAGGTCAGACCCAGCACCTCACCACGCCGGAAGCCGAGCACCAGAATGAGCACGTAGGCCGCGTACAGCGGGTCACGGGCGGTGTTGGCCGCTTCGAGGAACTGCCGAGCCTCTTCGACGGACCACGGATGCCGCTTCTTCTTCCGCGCCGATCGCACCTTGACGAGGCCCGCGACGTTCTTCGAGATCAGTTCCTCCGTCATGGCGTTGGTCAGGGCCGATCGCAGGACCGCACGAGCATCCTGCACCGTACGGCGCGACGGGATGCGCTCGCAGCACTCGCCGACGGCGCAGCAACGGGGCGTCTCGCGCTTCGCATCGAGGCCCTGAGCGCAGCACTGGCACTGTTCCAGGAGGGTGTTCACCCAGTTGCGCACGTCCCGCACGGTGAGCTTGTCGAGCCGATTCAAGCCCAGTCCCGGCACGATGTAGAGGCGGACGTGCATCGCGTAGGTCTCCGCCGTCTTGGGCTTCAGATCAGGCTCTACGACCTCCTTGAGCCACCGCGCGAGGTACTGCGCGAGGGTCGGTGTCGACGTGACGACCGGCCCCTCCTTGGCCTCAGCGTGCAACTTGATCCACTTGTTGTGAACCTCTTCACGGGTCTTGCCGTAGACGTACTTGCGCTTGCGGTTGCCCTCAGGGGTGGTGACCCAGACGTACGCAGCGAAGCCGTTCTTGTAGGGGTAGATGGACCCTTCGCCGTTTCCGCGCTTGCCGCTCATGCCGACCACTCCCGTTCGGCTTCCTGCGCGCGGCGTTCGACGTACTCATCCACGTAGCGGGGGAGTATGCGGCGGTTACGACCGTCCTTGATCGAGCGGATCTGCCCGGTCAAGACCAGCATCTTGGTCTTCGAGAGGCCGTAGCCGAGCATCTCGGCAACCTCTGCGGTGGTGTACCACTTGCGCGTGATCACAGCCGTCGTCATGCTGCGACTTCCTCCCATTCGAGTTCGTCTTGCAGGGCTTCACGTGCGGTTTCGCGGTTGTGCTGGATGTCGCGGCGGATGTTGGCGGCGAGCCAGGATTCGCCGGGGGTGTAGCCATGGCCGGCGTAGGTCCAGTGGGCGAGGGTGAGCGTGGTTGCCTCCGGGTTGTCCTCGGGGTCGGGCAGACCGAGCGCTTGGCGTTGTTGGGCGGCGCGGTAGTCGGCGCGGACCTGGCGTAAGGCGCCCAACGTGGTCGAGTAGCGGCGGGACTTGGTGGAGAAGTGGCCGCGGAAGCCGAGCATGTGAGCCCAGTCCCGTAACTTCCGGTCGGGATAGAGCGCGTGCAGGTCGAGGCACGCGGCGATGAGCCGGGCGGGGTGGTCGGGCACGTCGAGCAGGACCAGGGCCTCTTTGTTGCCGATCCGGCGATCCACGGTGCCGGTGGTCTCGGCTGCCTTGGTGGCGTACTTGGCGACGTAGGAGGCGACCGCCTGCTCGGTGATCTCCTCGCCGTGGCCGAAGGCGCCGATCGGCTGGACGTCGAGCTGTGTGCCCCACCGCAGCGTGCGCGCCGGCTCATCGCCCGCCGGAGGCACGTCGACCGCGACGCGAGCGGCAGCGGCCCGGATCGCGTCGGTGAGCAGGTCGAGGGTGGCCCACGCCGGGGGCGGACTGTCGGGACCCTCAGGGCCGTCGAAGCGGATCACCGCGTGGAAATGCACGGCCCCACGCTTCTGGTACTCGGCGACCTTGCCGAAGGAGACCCGCGACTGTTCCTGGGCCGCCTTCTGCGTGAGGCCGGCACGCTTGGCGATCTCGCGGCGCAGGTAGATGGTGAAGTAGCGCCACAGCTCGGATGCGTGGTTGTTCCACAGCACCGCGCCCGCGTAGTCGTACGACTCGGGATCGAGCGGGGTGCCGAGTTCAGGCGCGTCCTCGCCGTGCCGGATGCCGCAGCGGCAGGGCCGGGTGCCGGGCCGGTTGTGGACGGGGCCGAACGAGGGCGCGGTCAGGGTGGCGAAGACCCGAGGGTGATCCCGGATGGTGTGCGGGGTGCCCTTGGCGGGGTCGCCGACGAGGCCGGCGCGGATGAGGTGGTAGGTGTCTCCGGCGTAGGTCCAGGCGCAGGCCGGGCAGCGGGAGGCACGGCGGTTGCCGCAGGCGATGCGGAGCATGCCGCCCGGCTCGGTGTCCGTGGAGTAGGCGTGCAGCACGGTCTTCGTGGCGGGGTCGATCGTCTTCGTGCCGCCGATGAGGCGGATCGGGTCGGAGCAGCCGCCCGTGCGTTTGATCTGTTCTTGCCAGCGGTCGAAGTCGGCCCGATTGGCCACCCTCAGCACGTCGGCGAGGGTGGCCGCATCGAGGCCCGCCAGGGTGGCGGCGTCGGTCACTTGGTCACCTCCGGTTGTGGGCGGGGCCGTGGTTGGCGGTGTAGCCCTCGACCAGTGCTTTGACCTGGGCGTCACCCTTGGCGGTGGCGGAGGCGCCGCAGTGGCAGACCGCCGAGGCGGTGGCGGGGGCATTCGGGGACGGCTTGCTGACGTGGAGGCCGGGACGCTCCGGGGTCGGGGTGAGGTCAGCCACGGCTGGTCACCTCCGCCGTGTCGGCAGCCATGGCGTCCAGGGCTCCGGCGGCTTCGATGGCAGCAGCGGCGAGGGCGCGCAGGGCTTCAGAGGTGCCGAGAGGGGCCATCAGCGCCAGCTCGACGAAGTCACCGCCGATGCGGAGGCAGACGAAGGGGTTGGCGCGGTCGGCGAACGGGGTGACCCGGAAACGGGTGTCCGGCTCGATGTGGGCGGAGGTGGTCAGGCTCTTCACGTCGTCACCTCCCGGCCGGGGCGAGCACGGCGGGGGTGGGGAGAGCGTGGCCGGTGCCGTCGCAGACGTGGCAGACGACGCGGAGCAGGACGCGGGAGCCGTCGCGATGGCGGGTGCCGGTGGTGATGGAGACGACGGGGAAGCCGTCGCAGTGGTAGCAGACCGGACGGTTCGGAGTGTGGACAGGCATGATGGACGGAGCCCTTTCGGATCAGTGATCTGGGAGTGGTGGAGCCGTCCGGGGCGGGAGTTCTTTGGCGAGAGACCCGCCCCGGAGGGCGTTATGTGTGCTTGCTGCGGTTGATCGTGTAGCTGATCCCGCCACTGGCGGAGATGACTGCGACCGCAGCGGCGGCGATGATGTGGACGACGAAGGCGAGCACGAGCAGCACGGTCACGGCGCCGGCGGTGATGACCAGGGTCAGCACGATCGGGCCCGTGTAGGAGCGCGGGGCTTCCTGGACGATCACGACCTTGTGCACGTCCGAGCCGGGCGGCAGGCGCCGGTAAAGGTCGGCCGGAATGTGCCCGGCGCGCAACTGGTCTTCGGGTAACTGCATCGAACGGCCCTCCCCTCACGCGCACTTGTGGGTGCGGGCGGCGAGTTCGGCGGCCGACCGGTCACCGTGCTCGGTGGAGAAGCCGCAGTTCGGGGCGGTGCATGCGGCGGTGTGCTTGGTCTGGCCACGGCCGTTGTTGAACGTGCCGACCTTGACCGGTCCGATACGGATCACGTTGTAGAAGCGGTTCGGACGCACGGGCTGAACCTCCTTGTCTGTTAAGCGAGTTGGGCGACGATCGCGCCGGCGAGGTCTTCCGGGATGCCCAGGCGAGTGCGCAGGGTCGCGGTGTCGATCTCGGATCCGGTGCGGGTGCGGTGCTCGGTGGCGACCTTCCGCGCGTGGTCGATCAGCGCCGGAGGCACGGACGGGACCTTCGCTTCCGGCAGGGCCGGGGCGGGCTCCGGTGTGGCGATCTCCGGTGCCGATGTGGGCGGTTCGGGCCGCGCGACGACCGGCGCCGACTCGGCTACGGGCTCCGGGGCGGTTGCCGGGGTGTGGGGTGCGTGGGCGAGCAGGGTGCCGCCCAGGAAGGCGAGGGCGGGCCAGCCTGCGACGCCGAGGCGGAGCAGGGCGGGCGGGTGGTCGAGGTCGAGGAAGCCGGCCGTGGCGACGTTGGCGCCGAGCGAGGCGACCAGGGCGACCAGGAACCAGCACCAGGCCAGACGCGAACGGTTGGCGCGCAGGCGTCGCCAGGCGGCGACCATCAGCAGGTCGACCGAGATCGGGTAGGCCCAGGCTTTCCAGCCGGTTTGTCCGGCCGCTTGGGCGAGGTCGTGCAGGTGGGCGAAGGACAGCGCACCGGCGATCACGGCCTGTACGAGAACGGCGTCCGGGCGGATCGAGCGGGACACGACTCTTCACCTCCTTCGCGGGGATCGGGCCGGGGCGGGGCGGGGAGCGATGTCCGGCCGCCCGGCCCCAGGCAGTTCATTGATCGGCGGGGATCTCGCCGGCGCCCAGGCAGTTCAGGCAGATGCCGGTCTGCTGGCCGACGTTGCGCTGTTTGCGGCCGACGCGGACGGTGCGGGAGACCTCACCGGTGCCCTTGCAGGGCTCACACGGTGTGACCTTGGGCTTTGCGGTCTTGCGTGCCATGGACGGTCTCCGTTCCGGTTTTCGGCATGGCGCGGGTAGGGACCTGGCGTGAGGCGGTCACGCCGACCGTGGAGCAGGGAGCGGGTTACGAGGTGGCGGGCCGGGGCTGCACCCGGGGTGGCATCGCGGGCTTCGGCGGGATGATGCCGGGGCCGACCGGGCGGAACGGTGCCAGGAACGGCAGGTCCGGGGTGAGGTGAGCGAACTCGTGGCAGATCGCGGCCGCTTCCTCCGCGCTGATCTCCGGGGTGCGGATGCGGGACCAGCCGCCCGAGGTGTCGCCGGCCACCGCGACACCGGGACGGTCGGCCGGGATCGCCGTTGCTGCGATGACCGCTTCGGGGGAGATGTCCCCGAGGCCCATGTCCGCGCTGGCCTTGTCGTTCACGCGGTGCACCACGCGGCCGGTGAGCTGGGCACGCAGGGCGGTGGCGCCCTTGCCCTGGTCGGAGCCGAAGCGCTGGCCGCACACCTCCAGGTAGATGCCGATGGCGCGGGCCATCTGCCCGAGACGGACCAGTTGCATGACCACCCGGTCGCGCTCCGGCTCGTCCTTCTTGGACAGGACGAAGAAGAGTTCGGCGACCTCGTCGATCAGCACCACCAGCGGCACCGGCCGGACGTGATCGGGCAGTTCCCACAGGTCCGAGACGCCGTAGAGGGCGAGCAGGTCGAAGCGCTCTTCCATCTCCGCCACCAGGGCATCGATCAGGCGGCCGGCCGAGGGCAGATCGGTGGCCAGCGCCGACAGACGCGGCGCGTACCGGTTGTGCTCCACACCCCGCTTGCAGTCGATCCCGACCAGTCCGACCGGGAGCTGAGCCAGACCCTTGATCAGGTTGCGCTGATACACCGACTTGCCGGACTGATTCGCGCCCAGCGTCAAAGCGTGCGGCACCGCACGGTAGTCCCGCTCGAACACCGAGCCGTCCTCCCGCAAAGCGGCCGGCACGACCAGGTCATGCGGCTGAGCCTTACGCGGAAGCGTGACCCGGTTGAGGACGTCCCAGCCGGTCATGCTCAGTTCGACGTAGCCGGGCTTGGTCTCCGCCACGCGCACCGACCGCACACCCCACGCATGGCGCAGGCGCTCGGACGAGGCGGCGAGGTCGGCGGGCTCCAGACCGGCCGGAAGTCGGAGCGTGACGCGTAGGCCGGTCGAGGTGCCACGGACCCGGCGCACCTTCGGCGGCACCGGCCGCACCTCACTGTTGGCCAGGTTGCGCTTGACGAAGGCACGGAAGCCGGACGGCTGTACCGTCAGCCCGCACGCCTCCATCGTGTCGCGGTAGGTCCAGGTGAACCGGCCCCACGTGACCGGCAGCCCGACCAGCGACCAGTACACGCGCGGCGCGCGGACCTTCGCGTAGCCGAGACCACCGGCACCGGCAGCGGCGCCGCCCACCTCGAACCAGGTCGCCAGATCGGTCATGGTCAGACCGCCGACGTGATCGCGACCGCGCGGAACGAAATCCCGTGCCGCTTCTGGCCGTTGAACTCGTTCTCCCAGTCACGGGCCTTCAAGCCGATGACCTTGACCGGCATACCCGGCGCCAGGCCCTCCGGGTAACCCGTCTCCGGGATAGTCACCTGGTAGAGGTTCCCCTCCCCTTCGTCCGAGACCAGCAGGCCCACGGTCGACAGCGCCGCACCGGTCTCCCGGTCCATCGCACGCTCACCAGTCTTCGCATTGGCCAGCTTCGGTACCGGCGCGGTCGCGACGAACACCACAGCAGTCGAAGTGTCGATCTTGAACGACGGCATGAGCACATCCCTCAGCTCTTGGAAGCCGCCCGATGGCGACCTCTCTAGACATCTTCAAGTAGAGCGCACGTCTCTAGAGACGTCAAGGGAATCTGTCTAGAGATGTTGAAGAAGCGGGATTGGGGCTACACGACAGAGCGGGTGCCGCACCTATGGCCTAGGCTGTCTAGAGAAGAGAGGAGGGCTCCCGAATGACCACCACCGACGACGACCGTCGGCCGAAGTACCAGCGGATCGCGGACTCTCTACGAGAGGCGATCCAGTCGGGCCAGTACGGTCCCGGTGATCGGCTTCCGGGAGAGAACGACCTGATGGCCGCGCATGGTGTGGCCCGGATGACAGCCCGTCAGGCCCTGAGTGTGCTCAAGGACGAAGGGGTCGCCGAGTCCCGCAAGGGCGCCGGCGTGTTCGTCCGCTCTTTCCGCCCGTTGAGGCGTCGAGGCATCCAGCGACTTTCCCAGGAGCAGTGGGGCAGCGGCCGATCCATCTGGTCTGCCGACACCGAAGACCGGACCCTGGTGGTGGACCAGGTGACCGTGTCGGAAGAGGTCGCGTCAGACCAGATCAAGCAGGTGCTGGGCTTGGCTGACGAGGAGACCGTTTGCGTGCGACGCCGGCGGTTCGTCCTGGACGGGAAGCCCGTTCTTCTCGCAACGAGCTTTCTCCCCACCTCGATGGTCGCAGGCTCGGCGATCACGCAAGAGGACACGGGCCCCGGTGGAACGTACGCGCGTCTGGCCGAACTCGGTTACAAGCCGGTGCACTTCCGCGAAGAGATCCGCTCGCGCATGCCCACGCAGCATGAAGCAACACAGTTGAGCATCTCGGCGGGCACCCCGGTCATCCTGGTCTGCCGAACCGCGTTCGCCGACGAGGGACGCCCGGTCGAGATCAACGAAATGACGCTCGATGCCGCCTCCTACATCCTGGAGTACGACTTCGACGCGTAGGCGACTACACCCATGTGGTGGGATCCCGGGCCACTTCGTAGATGTGTGCAACCTGATCCGGCGAGAGCACAGGGGTCAGTCCGGAAAGCACCCGGTCCAACTCGGTGACCTCGAGTACGAGCACGGGTGGGGCAGCCCCCTTTACCTTCAGGGATGCGGCATGCACTACCGAGATGACGGGGCGAACGTTGACGATCATGCCGCACTTGTGGGACAGGACGTCAGCCGTGCGTCGCGCCTCATGCAGGCTGATCGGTATGTATCGCTTTGGTGTGCGGTTCACCGTGATCGCGGAGTCTCCGTACCAGACGGCACTACCCCTGTGCCGCTTGGAGTTGATGGTGAAGACGCCGGCGGGGCCGATGGCAAGGTGGTCGATGTCTGCCCCGCTCGCCCACTGCACAGCGTGAAGCGTGAACCAGCCGTGATGACGGAGTCTGCGGAGTCGGCGTCCTGTCACCTGCTCGCCGACGAGCCCGTTCGCCCAACTGTGAATCTCCGAGCCGCGTAGCCAACGGCCCAGCATGCGGCGTAGGGGGTTCGGTTCCAACTCGATGATCTTGCGCCTTACCGCGTCACCCGGCCTATTGGCCGCTAAATCGCCGATCCCAGGCTGCACCATGCCCCTCCCCGATGAGCCGACGCACTCAGATCACCACGGAGGCGCGACCGACACCAGATCCGTACCGGCCAGGCAGTTGTTACAGGTTTCTCTACCTCATCAAGCCCCGGCTGCGCTCCGCTCCGCCGGGCGCGCTCCCGGCTCCGCTGCGGGCGCCGCTCCTGCCTCCGGCCCGCTCCGCCCGCGCTGCGCCGACGCGCGCCCACATGTGGATAGGGCCGGAGGCCATGAGGCGATCACCGCAGAGCGGCCCACGGCCAAGACGATGCCTCCGGCGGGGGATCGGCCGGCACCGGGATGGAGGGGGCGCCGTTCCCGCCCGCGAGTCCGTAGTGGCGTGCGTGGTGTGCTCCCATCCCGTCCACCGTCGACCCAGGCAGAGCCGAGCAGACGCGGCCCATGGCGTCCAGGTCGTTCGTACAGTGGCGCGCTCCACCTGGACGCCATGAACCACGCCCGCTCCACGGTGTGTGGGTCGACGGCGGACGGGATGGAAGCTGGGGAGAGTGGTGGGTTGAGGAGGGAGCTACTGTGGCCGCCTGTCGTCGGGCAGCGGATCCAACGTCGTCCAGACCCTCACCACAGCAACAGCGGGGGCCATGGTGCCCGCTGGTGGCTCTTGGTGAGCGATCACCGCATGTCGCGGCAACTGCTGGTCCATGTTGTAGTAGCCCAGGAATAGCCCCAGATCACGGCATAATGCATGGGCTTTCTGCGTGGTCATCCCGACAACATCGGGGACCTCTACGTGTGCCGATACGTCCGCCATGCGAACACCGTAGGGCAACCGTGCGGTACAGCACCGGAGTACAGCAACCACCGCGACCACAGCCGACCACCACCAACCCCCAACGCCTGCCCGACCAGCCCTAGAGACCTCAGCGACCGCCCCGCCCGTAGTTCGCATCGAGGGGGCCAGGGGTTCAAATCCCCTCAGGTCCACCGCAACAACTGGTCAGGGAAACCTGGGGCAGTTGATGAGATCCCGTCCGATCGGAAGATCGGGCGGGATCTTTGTTGTGCCGCGAGCGACGCCCGGCTGACAGCACGTCAGCCGGGCGTGACGGCCGGCTCCCGGGACGGACACCGATTCCCGGGACGGTCGGCTCAGGAGCCCAGCGGCTTCGCGAAGCAGCGGCTGCTCTCGTGGAAGCGGTAGTAGCCGAACTTCTCGCACGGCTCGTAGCCGCTGGACGTGTACAGGGCGATGGCCTCCGGCTGCTTCAGGCCGGTCTCCAGGACCATCCGGGCGCGTCCCGCCGCCCGCGCGTCCTCCTCCAGGGCGGCCAGGATGCGGCGGGCGAGGCCGCGGCCGCGGGCCGAGGCCACCACGAACATGCGCTTGAGCTCGGCGTCGCCATCGCGGTTGCCCTCGTCGTTGGCGTCCTGGGCGCGCCAGCCGCCGGTCGCGACCGGGCTGTCGTACTCGTCGTACGCGATCAGGAAGACGCCGTTCGGGGGCTCGAAGTCGGTCGGGTCGAGCGGGGTGGCGTCTCCACCGTCGCCGTAGCGGACGTGGTACTCGGCCTGGACCTCGTCGTTGAGCTTGACGGCGTCCGGGTGGTCGAAGGGGACGCGGCGAATGTTCATGCTGTGGACCGTACACCTGTGCGTAGCCGGGATCTGGACTGTGTCCAGTGTGCCGGTAGGGTTCCCGCGTGTTCACTGTGACCTCCGTCAACGTCAATGGACTGCGTGCCGCCGCGAAGAAGGGCTTCGTCGAGTGGCTCGCCGGGACCTCCGCCGATGTGCTGTGCCTGCAGGAGGTGCGGGCCGAGCCGCAGCAGCTGCCCGAGCAGGTGCGCATGCCGGACGGGTGGCACGTCGTGCACGCGCCGTCCGCTGCCAAGGGCCGCGCCGGCGTCTCCCTCTACACCCGCCGTGAGCCCGACCGCGTCCGGGTCGGCTTCGGCTCGGCCGAGTTCGACACCACCGGGCGGTACGTCGAGGCCGACCTGCCCGGGGTCACCGTCGCCTCCCTCTACCTGCCCTCCGGCGAGGTCGGCACCGAGCGGCAGGACGAGAAGGTCCGCTTCATGGCCGAGTTCCTCGTCCACCTGAAGGCGCTGCGCGAGCGGGCCGCCGCCGACGGGCGCGAGGTCGTCGTCTGCGGCGACTGGAACATCGCCCACCAGCCGGCCGACCTCAAGAACTGGCGCGGCAACCAGAAGAACTCCGGCTTCCTCCCGGAGGAGCGGGAGTGGCTCACCCAGGTGTTCGACCAGGCCGACGGCGGCTACGTGGACGTCGTACGCGCCCTGCATCCGGACGTCGAGGGCCCGTACACCTGGTGGTCCTACCGCGGACGGGCCTTCGACAACGACAGCGGTTGGCGCATCGACTACCACGTCTCGACGCCCGGGCTGGCCGCCAAGGCCGTGAAGGGGTACGTCGAGCGGGCGGCCACACATGACGAGCGCTGGTCGGACCACGCGCCCGTGACGGTCGTCTACGACCTCCGGTAAGCCACCCCGTCACTCCCGCTTCCGCAACCGCCGATCCAGCGCCAGTGACAGTTCCGCCTCCACCACGCTGCGGGCCAGGGGGCGCAGGCGGTGGAGGTCGGTCTCTGTGCCGTGGCGGAGGACCAGGGCCGCGAACATCTCGGCGAGTTCGTCGACGTGTTCGCGGACGCGGGCGCCCGCTGCCAGGACCTCGGCGAGCGGGATGCCCTCGCGGACCAGGGCGGAGGAGACGTCCAGGAGGCGGCGGCTGATGTGGACGATCTCGTCGCCGTCGGTGCCCAGGTAGCCGAGGTCGAGGGCGGCGGCGAGGTTCTCTGGGGTGACCTGGCCCTCGAAGCGGGCGGCGAGTTCCTCGGGGGTGAGGCGGACCGGCTCCTCCTCGGTGGGGGCGACGCCGAGGACGTCGGCCACGTCGCGGCCGTGGTCCAGGGCCTCCGCCAGTTCCGCGATGCCGGTGAGGGTGTGGCCGCGTTCCAGGAGCGCCGCGATGGTGCGCAGCCGGGCCAGGTGGTGGTCGTCGTACCAGGCGATACGGCCCTCGCGGCGGGGTGGCGGGATCAGCTTGCGTTCGCGGTAGAAGCGCAGGGTGCGCACCGTGATGCCGGCCAGCCGTGCCAGCTCCTCCATGCGGTACTCGCGTCGTCCGTCAGCCCCTGTCCCGCCCGCAGCCTATGTTGTACCGCCGGTAACTTTCCCTTCCGCACCCCCTACCCATCGGTACGGAGCTGCTCTACCCTCCCATTGCGCCAGTGTTCACTGGCGGAGTTGCGGAGGAAGGGCGACGGCATGGCCGAACACGAGCATGTGCGGGTGGCGGTGATCGGGTCCGGGTTCGGCGGGCTCGGGGCCGCCGTACGGCTGCGGCGCGAGGGTGTCACCGACTTCGTGGTGCTGGAGCGGGCCGGGAGCGTGGGCGGCACCTGGCGGGACAACAGCTATCCCGGGTGCGCGTGCGACGTGCCGTCCCACCTGTACTCGTTCTCCTTCGCGCCGCATCCCGACTGGCCGCGCACCTTCTCCGGGCAGGAGCGCATCCGCGCCTATCTGGAGCATGTGACGGACGTCTTCGGACTGCGCCCGCACCTCCGCTTCGACTCCGAGGTCAAGATGATGACCTGGAACGGCGCGAAGCTCCGGTGGGACATCGAGACCAGCTCCGGGTCGCTCTCCGCGGATGTCGTCGTCTCCGCCACCGGGCCGCTGTCCGACCCGAGGATCCCCGAGGTGCCGGGGCTGGACTCCTTTCCCGGCAAGGTCTTCCACTCCGCCCGCTGGGACCACGACTACGACCTGCGCGGCAAGCGCGTCGCGATGGTCGGGACGGGTGCCTCCGCCATTCAGATCGTGCCGGCGATCCAGCCGGAGGTCGGGCACCTCACCCTCTTCCAGCGCACCCCGCCCTGGGTGCTGCCCCGCGTCGACCGCGCCATCACCGGGCCCGAACGGGCGCTGCACCGCGCGCTGCCCTTCACCGCCAAGGCCCGGCGCGGACTGCTGTGGGGCATCCGGGAGTTGCAGGTCCAGGCGTTCACCAAGCACCCCGACGAGCTGGGTTTCGTGGAGCAGTTGGCCAAGCGGAACATGGGCCGTGCCATCAAGGACCCCGCCCTGCGTGCCGAGTTGACCCCGGACTACCGCATCGGCTGCAAGCGGATCCTGCTCAGCAGCGAGTACTACCCGGCGCTCGCGCGGCCCAACGTCGACGTCGTGGCGAGCGGGTTGAGCGAGATCCGTGGCTCCAACGTGGTGGCCGCCGACGGGAGCGAGGCCGAGGTGGACGCGATCATCTTCGGTACGGGGTTCCACGTCACCGACATGCCCATCGCCGAACGGGTCGTGGGCGCCGAGGGCAAGACCCTCGCCGAGACCTGGAAGGGCGGGATGGAGGCCCTGCGCGGGGCGTCCGCCGCCGGGTTCCCGAACTGGCTGACGATCATCGGGCCCAACACCGGTCTGGGCAACTCGTCGATGATCCTGATGATCGAGTCCCAGCTCAACTACATGGCGGACTTCCTGCGGCAACTGGACGTCCTCGGCGGCCGAGCGGCCCTGGACGCCCGGCCGGGCGCGGTCGCCGCCTGGAACCGCCGGGTGCAGGAGCGGATGCGGCGGACGGTGTGGAACACCGGTGGCTGCACCAGCTGGTACCTCGACCCCAGCGGCCGTAACACCACCATCTGGCCCGGGACCACGACCGAGTTCCGGCGGGCCACCCGGCGGGTCGATCTCGCCGAGTACGAACTCCTGCGCGTTCCCGCCGCCTCGGCCGCGGAGGTGGGCGCGTGAGCCGTCTGACCGCCGTGGCCTCCGGGCCGTACGCCCCGCCCGCCCCGGCCCGTGAGCTCACCGCCGTCTCCGCCGACGGCGCCCGGCTGCACGTGGAGATCCACGGCCCGGACGGCGCCCCCGCCGTCGTCCTCGCCCACGGCTGGACCTGCTCGACCGCCTTCTGGGCGGCCCAGATCCGGGACCTCGCCGTCGACCACCGCGTCATCGCCTACGACCAGCGCGGCCACGGACGCAGCCCGGCGAGCCCGGCCTGCAGTACGGAGGCCCTCGCGGACGACCTCGAGGCCGTACTCGACGCGACCCTGAAACCCGGTGAGAAGGCCTTGGTCGCCGGGCACTCCATGGGCGGCATGACCGTGATGGCCGCGAGTGGACGGCCCGGGTTCCGGGAGCATGTAGCCGCCGTCCTGTTGTGCAGCACCGGCTCCTCACGGCTGGTCGCCGAGTCGACCGTCGTACCGATCGGGGCCGGGGCGCTGCGGACCTGGCTGACCAAGCACATCCTCGGCTCGCGCGCGCCGCTCGGACCGGTCACGCCCCTCGCGCGCCGGATCCTCAAGTACGGGACGATGGGGCCGGGTTCGGCACCGCACATGGTGGAGGCGTGCGCGCGGATCGTGCACGCCTGCCCGCGCACGGTGCGCCATGCCTGGTCGCAGGTGCTGGACCTGCTCGATCTCGACCACGCCGTACGGGAGTTGAGGGTGCCGACGGCCGTCGTCGTCGGGACCGCCGACCGGCTCACACCGCCCGTGCAGGCGCGGGCGCTGGTCGCCGCGCTGCCCGACTGCGTGGGCCTGACCGAGCTGCCGGGGCTCGGCCACATGACCCCGGTGGAGGCGCCGGAGCTGGTCACGGCCCGGATCCGGGACCTGGTGACGATGTACGTGACGATCAAGGAGGGTGCATGAGCAGGGTGAGCCTGGAGGGACAGGTCGCGGTCGTCACCGGCGCGGCGCGCGGGGTCGGCGAACTGCTCGCGCGCAAACTGTCGGCGCGCGGGGTCAAGGTGGCGCTGGTCGGGCTGGAACCGGACGCCCTCAAGCAGGTCTCCGGGCGGCTGCACAGCGACAGCGACCACTGGTACGCCGACGTCACCGACCACGAGGCGATGAGCCGGGTGGCCGCCGAGGTCAAGGAGCGGTTCGGCAAGGTCGACATCGTCGTCGCCAATGCGGGCGTCGCGACCGGCGGGCCCTTCGTCGACTCCGACCCGGAGGCCTGGCGGCGGGTGATCGAGGTCAACCTCATCGGATCGGCCGTCACCGCACGGGCGTTCCTGCCGGTGCTGATGGAGAGCCGCGGCTATCTGCTGCAGATCGCGTCCCTCGCGGCGATCACCCCGGCGCCGATGATGACGGCGTACTGCGCCTCCAAGTCCGGTGTGGAGGCGTACGCGCACAGTCTGCGCGCCGAGGTCGGCCACAAGGGCGTACGTGTCGGCGTCGGGTATCTCTCCTGGACCGACACGGACATGGTGCGCGGCGCCGACCAGGACGAGGTCATGCGGGAGCTCAGGCAGCGGCTGCCCTGGCCGTCCAACAAGACGTACTCGCTGGGTCCGGCCGTGGACCGGCTCGTGGCCGGGATCGAGCGGCGGTCGAGCCATGTGTACGGGCAGTGGTGGCTGCGCGGGATGCAGGGCGTGCGCGGATACCTGCCGGGGATCATCGGGACCGTCGGACAACGGGAGATGCGGCGGTTCGGGTCACGGCTTGAGGGTATGCGCGGGGGGCTCGTCGGCGCAGGTGGGGCGGCGGACGAGGCGGCTCGGGCCACGCAGCGTAACTGATCGAAATGCGAGGGTTGTCCGGGCGTGTGAATCTGGTCGAGGCCCGGTCAAGGGCCTTTCCCCTCACCCTCAATGGGAGTGAACCCACATGGGTATGAAGGACCAGTTCCAGGACAAGTCCCAGCAGTTGCAGGAGCAGGCCAAGCGGAGGGCCGAGCAGGCCCGTGAGCAGGGTCAGCGTGGCCGTCAGCAGGGCCAGGGCCAGGGCCAGGGCCCGGGTCAGGACCGTGACCGTGACCGGATGCGGGACGAGGAGTCGGACCGCATGCGGCACGAGGAGGACCGGCTCGAGGACTTCGAGGCGTAGCCGCTGCGCTGGGCTTTAGCCGACAAGGTGGGGTGCCCTGTGTTTTTGGGGCGCCCCACTTTTGGGTTGCCGCAGGGGTGCGTTGTCGGGTGCGGGGCGGTGGGGGCTGATGGCGCCCACACGGCGGAGCCGCACATCGATACAGCCCCGCGCCCCTAGGGAGTTGCTCGGGGCGGGAGTTTTGGACGTGAACGGTCTGGGACGTTGCTGTGGTCCGGGGGTGTTCCCGGGGGGTTGGTTTCCAGGAGGTCCACGGCCAGTTGTACGGCGTCGTCCAGTTGGGCGTGGCGGCCCTCCGCCCAGTCCAGGGGGGTGCGGAGGATCTCCAAGTCGGGGGTGACGCCCCTGTTTTCGACGCCCCAGCCGTACGCGTCGAACCAGGCCGCGTTCATCGGTACGGTGATCACCGTGCCGTCGCCCAGGCGGTGGCGGCCGGTCATGCCGACCACTCCGCCCCAGGTGCGCTGGCCCACGACGGGGCCCAGCTTCAGGAGTTTGAAGGCGGCCGTGATCATGTCACCGTCGGAGGAGGTCGCCTCGTCGGCGAGGGCGACCACCGGGCCGCGCGGGGCGTTCGAGGCGTACGACACGGGCTGGGCGTTTCTCGTCAGGTCCCAGCCGAGGATGGTGCGGGTCAGTTTCTCCACGACCAGTTCGCTGATGTGGCCGCCCGCGTTGCCGCGCACGTCGACGATGAGCGCGGGGCGGGAGACCTCCATGCGCAGGTCGCGGTTGAACTGGGCCCAGCCCGAACCGCCCATGTCCGGGATGTGCAGGTAGCCGCACCGTCCGGCGCTCAACTCCCGTACGACGGCCCGGCGTTTGGCGACCCAGTCCTGGTAGCGCAGGGGGCGTTCGTCGATCAGGGGGACCACGGCGACCCGGCGGGAGCGGCCCGCCTCGCCCTCCGCGGGCGTGAACGTCAGCTCCACGGTCGTGCCGCCGGCGCCCGCGAGCAGCGGGTACGGGCCGGTCAGCGGGTCCACCGCACGGCCGTCGACATGGGTGAGGACCGCGCCCTCGCGGATGCCGGTGCCGGCCAGCGGGGAACGGGCCTTGGAGTCCGAGGAGTCGCCGGGGAGGATCCGCTTGACCACCCACCCCTCGTCCCTGTGCACGAAGTTGGCGCCGAGCAGGCCCTGCCAGCGCTGGTAGTGCGGCGGGCCCTCGTTGCGGCGGGCGGCCGTGACATAGGCGTGGGAGGTGCCGAGTTCGCCGAGCACCTCGCGGAGCAGGTCGGCGAACTCGTCGGGGGACGCGACTCGTTCGACCAGCGGGCGGTACTGCTCCAGGATCCCCTTCCAGTCGACGCCGCACATCCCCGGGTCCCAGAAGTACGCGGGGATCAGCCGGCCCGCCTCCTCGTAGGACTGGCGCCACTCGGCGGCCGGGTCGACCTCGTGCAGGATGCGGCGCAGGTCGATCCAGACCGTGGAGTCGCCGTCGCCGGACTCGGCGGAGGGGACCGCCCGCAGATCGCCCTCGTCGACCACGACCAGCCGGGTGCCGTCGCCGCTGACCGCGAACCAGTCGAGGTGCTCGACGAGTTCGGACTTCTTCGCCTTGCTGATGTTGAAGTGCTCAAGGGTCGGGCGGCCGGTGGTGTCGTCCGGGTTGGCGAAGGTCTCGCCCAGCGCGCCGGAGATCGGCCAGCGCAGCCAGACCAGCCCGCCGCCCGCGACCGGGTGCAGCGCCGAGTACTTGGAGGCGGCGACCGGGAACGGGGTGACCCGGCTCTCCAGGCCCTCCACCTCCACGGTCACGGCGCCGTCGCCCTCGTCCTCCTCCACCGGGTCCAGGCCCCCGGCGGCCGGCCGGCCCTCCGGGGTCAGCGCGAAGGGGGAGGGCGTGGCCGAGGACAGGGGCACCAGGTAGGGGCGGCAGCCGAGCGGGAAGGACAGGTCGCCGGTGTGGACGTCGTACACCGGGTCGAAGCCGCGCCAGGACAGGAACGCCAGATAGCGGCCGTCCCGGGTGAAGACCGGGCCCTCGTCCTCGAAGCGGCCGTCGGTGACGTCGATGATGTGGCGGTCTCTTATGCGGGCCATCTTGATCTGCCGCAGGGTCCGCCCGATCCCCGGGTGCGACCAGGTCAGCCACGCCCCGTCCGGAGAGAAGGCGAGGTCGCGGACCGGGCCGTTGACCGAGTGGATCAGCTCGGTCACCTCGCCGTTGGAGTCCTCACTGGCGTCGAGAAGCAGCAGTCGTCCCTCGTGCGAGGCGATGGCGAGGCGTTCGCCCTGCGGATCGGAGACCAGTTCCAGGGCCCGGCCCAGTTGTCCGGAGGCGAGCCGGCGCGGCTCGCGGTCTCCCGTGGCCCTCGGCAGACAGGCGATCTCGATCGCGTCCTCGCCCTCGGCGTCGGTCACGTAGGCGACCTGGCCGGTCGAGCCCAGCATCTCGGGGAGGCGGACCCGTACGCCCGGGGTGTCGGTGAGGGTGCGGGCGGGGCCGTCGCGGTGGGTCAGCCAGTACAGGCTGCCGCGTACGACGACCGCGCTGGCCCGGCCCGTCTCGTCGACCGAGATGCCGTCCACGTGCTGGCCCGCGGGAACCTGGTACGTACGGCGGCCCGCGCGCGGCCCGCTCAGCCGTACGTCGAGTTTCCGCGGCTCGGCGGCGAGGTCGTCGACGATCCACAGGTCCCCGGCGCACTGGTACACCACGCGCGTGCCGTCGCTGGAGGCGTGCCGGGCGTAGAAGGCGTCGTGGTCGGTGTGCCGGCGCAGGTCGGAGCCGTCGTACGCGCAGGAGTAGAGGTTGCCGATGCCCTCGTGGTCGGAGAGGAAGGCGATCCGGCCGCCGACGAACATGGGGGAGTGGAGGTGGCCGTCGAGGTCGGCGAGCAGGCGTTCGCCGTGCAGCCACAGGCGGCCCGTGGCGCCGCCCCGGTAGCGTTTCCAGGCGGCAGGTTCGTGCGGCGGGGTGCCGGTGAGCAGGAGCGTTCTGCGCTCGCCGGCGATGTCGGCGACCTGGATGTCGGAGACCGGGCCCCAGGGGAGCTTGCGGCCGGGGGAGCCGTCGGGGGTGACCTTGTAGGCCCAGGTGAAGTAGGAGAAGGGCTCGCCGTGGGAGGCGACGGCGAGGACCGTGCCGCCCGGGTCCCAGCCGCAGACCTGGGTATCGGGCGAGCCCCAGTACGTGAGCTGCCGTCCCGGGCCGCCGTCCACCGGCACGACGTGGATCTCGGGGACCAGGCTGCGCCAGCTCGTGTAAGCGATCGTGGCGCCGTCGGGCGAGAAGCGGGGGTGGCCCGTCTTCGTACGGTCCACGGTGAGGCGCCAGGCGCGGCCCGGGCCGTCGAGGGGAGCCAGCCAGAGGTCGTCCTCGGCCACGAAGGTCAACAGGTCGCCGCTCAGGTGCGGCAGGCGCAGATAACTCACCTCCCCATGCTTTTCCCCTGGATGGGGCAGGGCAACTTGTGGATACTTACGGTTCCTTCACACACGTGAGCCAGCACACGTACGAAACGGTTTCGTTTCGCTCGCTGGCAGGGTATGTTCGTGGTGTACGAGGAAGGCACCCCCCGAGCGGAAAGGTGAGTGGCATGACTGAGGTCGCGACCGCGCGTCGCAGTCGGATCACGCCCGAGCGCGAGGCCGAGCTGTACGCGGCCGTGCTCGACCTGCTCAGGGAGGTCGGCTACGACGCCCTCACCATGGACGCCGTGGCCGCGCGCACCAAGTCGAGCAAGGCCACGCTCTACCGCCAGTGGGGCGGCAAGGCCGAGCTGGTGGCGAAGGCCGTGCGGCACAACAAGCCGGGCGCGGCGGGCGGTTCGGTGGACACCGGCTCGCTCAGGGGTGACCTGCACGCGCTCACGATGGCGTCGGACGACTGCGAGATGGAGCAGAACTCCGCCCTGATGCGAGGTCTGGCCATGGCCATCCATGGCAACCCGGACCTGCTGAAGGCGTTCAAGGAGTATCTGATCGAGCCCGAGATGGCGGAGTTCCGCCGGGTGCTGCAACGGGCGATCGACCGGGGCGAGGTCCGTGCGGACAACCCCGCGGTCGACTACGTGATGCACATGATGATCGGTGGGTTCGCCGCCCGCACGCTGATCGACGAACGGCCGCCGACGCAGGCCTTCCTCCTGTCGTACATCGACGCCGTGGTGCTCCCCGCCCTAGGCGCCTGACCTCTCTCCACCCTCCCCACCCTCTCCCCAGCACCTGACGTCACCGCTCACGTCGTCGGGAC